>CAYOPW010000027.1:0-33985 GCA_964405975.1 uncultured Hyphomicrobium sp. | reverse complement strand
GATTGAAGGTGTATCGGGGCTCTTGTCGGTTCATCATGCCAAAGAGCGCCCGCGCCTTTCAGAACTGCAAATAACGTCGTCGACAGAGGGTGCTCCCATACCACGCATCTACGGGCGCGTGCGCCTCGGAGGGCAAGTGATCTGGGCCACAAATTTTGAAGAGAAGGTCGTCACAAACACGAGCACGACGGGCGGGGGAGGAGGAAAGGGATTTGGCGGCGTTGGCGGTTCGTCACAAACGAATGTCGTGACGAAGGAGTATCTATACTTCGCAAACTTCGCCGTGGCGGTAGCCGAGGGAGAGATCAGCAATGTCGAGCGCGTGTGGGCCGATGGGCGCGAGATCGATCTATCGCAGATCACCTATCGCGTTCACAAAGGCACGGAGACGCAGCTCGTCGACACTCTGATTGAAGCAAGAAAGGGTGCCAACAACGCGCCTGCTTATCGCGGCACCGCCTATATTGTGTTCGAACGCCTGCCGTTGGCTGACTATGGCAATCGGCTGCCGCAGCTCTCCTTCGAGGTCTACCGCTCCATAGACTCGCTTTCCAAAGAAATTCGCAGTGTGGTGATGATTCCCGGCTCGGGCGAATTCGCCTATGCGCCAAATACGATTGCTAACTTGATTGCGCCCGGCGACTCAGAACCGGAGAATGTGCACACGCGCCAGGGAGGCACCAACTGGTCAGTGGCGGTCGACCAGTTAGAGGCGGCGCTGCCGAACACCAATAATATTTCGCTCGTTGTGAGCTGGTTCGGCACCGACCTGCGCGCTGGTGTTTGTCAGTTGCAGCCGGGCGTGGAGCGCTCCGATAAGCAGACAAGTCCAGACGAGTGGAGCGTAGCCGGTGAGGAACGCAATTCAGCCTACGTCGTCAGTCTGCGCGAAGGCCGGGCGGCGTACGGCGGTACGCCGTCTGATAAGAGCGTGATCGATGCGATCGGTGATTTGAAGGCGCGCGGTTTCGATGTGACGCTTACACCTTTCATCTTCATGGACGTGGAAGAAGGCAACGCACTGCTTAATCCTTACGGCGGGACGGGCCAGCCGCCCTATCCCTGGCGCGGACGCATCACAGTCTATCCGGCGCCTGGCGAGCCCGGCACTCCAGACAAGACGGCAGCCGCCGCGACGCAGATCGCCTCCTTTGTCGGTACCGCACAACCCGGTGACTTCTCGATCGTTGACGGCGCAGTGGTCTATTCCGGTCCGGCGGAGTGGTCGTACCGGCGTATGATTTTGCATATGGCGTATCTCGCCAAGGCAGCAGGCGGGATCGATGCGTTCTTAATCGGCACGGAGCTGCGCGGTCTCACCTGGGTGCGCGAAAGCACATCAAGTTATCCCTTCGTGTCCGCACTCATATCACTTGCCGCTGACGTTAAGGGCATCCTAGGGGCCGCCACGAATGTAACCTACGCGGCGGACTGGTCGGAGTACTTTGGTCACCAGCCCACTGATGGCTCAAACGACGTCTATTTCCATCTCGACCCACTGTGGTCTTCGCCATCGATCGACGCAGTGGCTATTGATGTCTATTGGCCGCTATCTGATTGGCGCGATGGGAACACGCATCTCGACTTTCTTGCGGGCGCGCACTCTATCCACGACCTTGATTACCTGCGCGCAAACGTCGGGGGCGGTGAAGGCTACGATTGGTACTACGCGTCGTCCCAAGATCGCGACAATCAAGTTCGCACGCCCATAACGGACGGTGCCGGTAAGCCTTGGGTGTTTCGCTACAAGGACATCAAGTCGTGGTGGCTCAACCAGCATTACAATCGGCCAGGCGGCGTCGAATCTGGGATGCCAACGGCATGGGAGCCGGAGTCAAAACCGTTTTGGTTCATGGAGGCGGGCTGCCCGGCAATCGATAAGGGCTCCAACCAGCCGAACGTTTTCGTTGACCCAAAAAGTTCTGAGAACGCGGTTCCCTACTATTCGCGGGGCACGCGCGACGACCTCATCCAGAACCGCTTCTTGCGGGCCTTTATCGAGACGTTCGATCACACAAGCGATGGTTTTGTCGAAAGCGCCAATCCGATCTCTGGTGTCTATGGCGGCCGCATGGTCAATAGGGACCGCATCTACGTCTACACGTGGGACGCGCGTCCCTACCCAGCCTTTCCTCTTAACCTGAACGCGTGGGCCGATGGTGAAAACTGGCGCTTAGGACACTGGCTCACCGGCCGTCTTGTGAGCGCGCAACTGGCAGAATTGGTTGCGCAGATTTTGATAGACTTCGGATTCTATGCACTTGAGACCAGCCAATTGAAGGGCACTGTTCCAGGCTACGTGATCGATCGCGTCATGAGCACACGAGATGCGTTGCAGCCGTTGGAGCTTTCATATTTCTTTGACTCACTGGAGAGCGGCGGCCTCATCCGGTTTCGCCATCGCGGCGCGGAGCCGGCGGTCAGCATTCTCAGGCAAGCCGATCTCGTCGAAAATAGACCGCACGACGCACTGCTTACCCTGACGCACGGCCAAGAGACGGAGTTGCCGGCGTCTGCCAAGATCCGTTACCTCTCCAGCATTAGTGACTATCAACAAGCCGTCGCCGAAGCGCGGCGCCTGACCGGCGCCAGCGGGCGCGTCAGCCAGGCCGATTTGCCGATTGTTCTTGGGCCCAACCAGGCAGACAATATTGCTGAATCCTGGCTGTTTGAGGCTTGGGCTGCGCGTGATCGATCTCGGTTCACACTTCCTCCCAGCTGGCTTGCGCTTGAGCCTGGCGATGTGGTGACACTGGAGCATGCCGAATTGGCGCGGCAGTTCCGCATCACGGAAATTGGCGAACACGGCGCGCGCGATATCGAGGCCCGATCCATCGATCCTAACGTCTACGGCGCCACCGCCAAGCAAGAGCGTGAGGGTAGAACGCCAGAGGGCGTGCTCGTTGGCCAACCACTTGCAGAGTTTCTCGACCTGCCTCTGCTGCGCGGCGACGAACCGCCTGAGTACGGTTACGTTGCCGCGTGGCAGGCGCCATGGCCGGGGGGCGTTGCCGTTTACGGTTCGCCAGAGGAGACGGGATTCAATCTAAAGGCGTTGGCAACAGCGCCGGCGACGATCGGCATGACGCTTGATGATCTCCAAGAAGGCCCCGCCGGACGCATTGATCATGGCGCACGGTTGCGCGTTCAGATTAGCGGCGAGGAGCTTGTCTCTATTACCCGGCTTCAATTGCTTGCCGGTCAGAACGTGGCCGCAGTGCGCAACGGAGATGGTGAGTGGGAGGTCTTGCAGTTCCAGAATGCGGAACTCGTTGACGTCGATACCTATGAGCTTTCCGAATTGCTACGGGGGCAGTCTGGCACCGAATTCGCGATGCGTCCTTTCGTCAGCGCAGGCGCGGGCTTTGTGTTGATCAACACGGCGATCGCGCCTGTCGATCTGACAGGGGCCGAGATTCGACTACCGTACTCATGGCGTTACGGTCCCTCAGTGCGCGATATCGGCGATGCGTCCTATGTCGAAAGAGAGCACACATTCCAGGGGTTGGGTCTAAAACCGCTATCGCCCGTGCACGTTCGTGCGAGCCGCTTCGGCGGGGACGTGACAATCAACTGGATGCGGCGCACGCGGATTGGTGGCGACAGTTGGGAGTCGCCAGAGGTTCCGCTCAGTGAAGATAGCGAGCGCTACGAGGTCGACGTCCTCGATGGTGAGACCGTGCTGCGTACGCTCGCCGCAGCTGCTCCCTCCGTCACCTATACGGCCGCGCAGCAGGTTGCCGATTTCGGTTCGGCACAGCCGACTTACTCGGTCCGCATTTATCAGTTGAGCGGAACTTACGGCCGGGGAACACCCCGGCCCACCATCATCTGATCAAAAACAAAAAAGCGAAGGCACGCGTTATGAAGCAGCCGCAATGGCTCGCATACGCTTGGTCGGAACTCGGCCAGCGCGAAGTTCGCGGCGCGACCGATAATCCGCGTATCCGTGAATTTTATCGTGAGGCCGGTCTGAAGACGGCGCACCATGACGAAGTACCGTGGTGTGCGGCGTTCCTCGGAGCGTGCCTGGAGCGCGCCGGCCATTCCAGCACGCGCTCGCTTTTGGCGCGCTCTTATCTGCGCTGGGGCGCACCTGTCGCGAGCGGCCGCTACGGCGCCATCGCAATCTTGAGTCGTGGCGCAGATCCCGCGGCTGGTCACGTTGGATTTCTGCTCGGCGAAACCGACACGAAGGTCGTGTTACTTGGCGGCAACCAAAGCGATGCAGTGACGGTCGCGACGTATCCAAAGTCAAGGCTGCTTGGTTATCGTTGGCCCGACGAGGCCGAATCTTCGGACGCGGGTCAACGTAGCAATCTCTTCGAGCGTGCGCTTGCTCATGTGATGGAGATCGAGGGCGGGTACACCGACGACGCTTACGACCCCGGAGGCCCGACAAACCACGGCATAACACTGAAAACTTTCGCAGCCTGGAGGGGCGCCGAACTCACACCGCGGACCCAGGAAAGCCTCAAGGCAGAACTGAAGCGAATCTCTAAGTCCACTGTGCGCAATATCTATTCGGTGCGCTATTGGCAGCCTGCGCGATGCGACGATCTTCCTCCGGCGCTAGCCGTCTTTCATTTTGATGCCGGCGTCAATCATGGCGTCACAGGTGCCGCGCGCCTGTTGCAGCAAGCGGCCGGCGCAGATGTTGACGGCGAAATCGGACCGTTGACGCTGGCCGCTGTCGCACGCAGTGGCATCGACGATGTGCTCGATGACTACGCCGATTTGAGGCGGCGGCGCTATCGCTCGCTGCCGCATTTCTGGCGTTTCGGGCGCGGGTGGCTGGCGCGCGTCGACAAGACACTGAAGCTGGCGCGCGATGTTGCGAAAGCAACCAATGCTCAAGTGTTGTCCACTTCTTCACAACAACAAGGATCTTCCAACATGACTGATTCCACGCAATCGACGTCGAAGTGGTGGGGCGAGTCCATGACGATCTGGGGCGCACTCATTACGGGACTCTCCACCGTGCTGCCGGTACTGGGACCGGTACTTGGAATCGATATCACTGGCGATCTGGTGCGCGAAGCCGGCGAGCAAATCGTTCAAACAGTGCAGGCGTTCGGCGGGTTGGCCGGAACGATCTTGACCATTTATGGACGCTTTCGCGCGCGCCAGCCTCTGGAGCAGCGCAGCATGTTGATCAAACTGTGAAGGCGGTCGCGATCATTCATGGGCAGTTCAGCCGGTGGTCTCTAGCGTGAGGCAGAACTATCGACTGAGGCTTCTATGCTACGAACTACTGCCGTATTCTTGCTTCTGGTCGGCGCCTTTGCGACAGACCTCGCGGGCGCCGACAATTGTTATGCGGACTGGTCGGTGGCGGCTCCAATCGTCAGAAAGGAGGGGCTGACGACTGTCGAGTCGCTTTGGAAGCTGGCGCAGGCCAAGACCTTTGGCCAGATCGTAAAGACGACGCTATGTAAGGAAAGGAACCGGTTCGTCTACCGTCTTGTCGTGCGCAATCCGAACGGGCGGCTCGAGAGCAAGAAGGTTGACGCGCGGCAGCCTTTCAAGCGCTAGGATGATGGGACGAGGCCCGTTATAGTCGGGCCTGTTGCCGGAGCAGGGAGCATTGCGAGAGCGAACGTGCGTGTGCTTGTCGTAGAGGATGACAAAGACCTGAATCGCCAGCTTGTCACGGCGCTGTCTGACTCTGGCTACGCGGTCGACAGTGCGGGTGATGGGGAGGAAGGCTATTTCCTCGGCGATACTGAGCCCTATGACGTCGTGATCCTCGATCTCGGACTGCCGAAGATGGATGGCATCTCCATCCTCGAGCAGTGGCGCCGTGCCGACCGCAAGATGCCCGTTATCATTCTTACCGCGCGCGATCGTTGGAGCGACAAAGTAGCCGGCATGGACGCTGGAGCTGATGACTATCTTGCCAAACCTTTTCATATGGAGGAGCTCTTGGCGCGCGTTCGTGCGCAGGTGCGGCGCGCCTCCGGTCATGCCAAAAGCGAGATTGAGTGCGGGCCGCTGAGGCTCGACACGAAGACGGCGCGGGTGACGTGCGAAGGCCAGCAGATCAAGCTAACATCGCACGAGTACCGGTTGTTAGCGTACCTGATGCACCACAACGGTCGCGTCGTGTCGCGCACCGAGCTTGTGGAACACCTCTATGAGCAGGACTTCGATCGCGACTCCAACACGATTGAGGTATTCATCGGCCGGTTGCGCAAAAAAATCCCCGTTGATTTGATCCAAACAGTACGCGGGCTGGGCTATCGCCTGAGCGACGAGCCTGAACAGGGCTGATGCCCATGCGGTTCAATTCCCTCGCGTTTCGATTGTTTGCGACCGCCGCAGCTTGGACGCTGGTGGTACTGCCGCTGGCCGGGATGATCATTTACGGGCTTTACCGCGACGACGTGCAGGCAAGCTTCGATGGCCAACTACGAAAGCTCGTTAACGCCATCACCGTCGACAGTATGAGCCCGGGTTCGGCGCCGGAGGCGCCAGCCAACCTCTACGAGCCGCTGTTTGAGGTGACGCACTCAGGCTGGTACTGGCAGATTACGCCCCTTGATGAGGCTGAAGCTCGCAAGCTTGTCTCTCCCTCGCTTGCTACGGCCTCTCTTCCTTCGCCCGCCGCCAAAAACGTAGAGCCCGACGCTTCGGGCGCACGATGGATGGATGTGATGGGGCCCAAGAGCGAGCCGCTGCGCGTGGTCGAGGTGATTGATACGCTCGGGCATGAGCCGGACAAGCCGCGTTATTCAATTGTCGTCGCGGGACCGCTCGATTGGCTAGAACATCTCGTTGCCAACTTCCGCAACCGCTTGACCACAGCCTTGGCGCTGGCGGGAATTGGTCTCGTCGCTGTGACGCTATTTCAAGTGCGCTTCGGCCTCCTCCCTCTACGCCAGATCGGGCGCGGCCTGGCAAATATTCGCTCTGGTGAGGCCAAGACGCTGCAAGGTGAACTGCCCGCGGAAATCGAACCGCTGCAGTTTGAGCTCAATGAACTTATTCATTCCAACCAGGAGATCGTTGATCGCGCGCGCCGGCACGTCGGCAATCTTGCACACGCTCTAAAGACACCGCTTGCCGTCATCACGAACGAGGCGCGCGAGGAGAAAGGCGCCTTTGGCACCAAGGTGGCCGAACAGGCGCAGATTATGAGCGATAACGTGAGCCATTACCTTGACCGCGCGCGCATGGCGGCGCGGGTGAATGTCATCGGCCGTGTGACGCCTGTGGCGCCGGTCGTGGAGCCGCTGGTGCGCGCGTTGCAGCGTATCCACCACGAAAAGAATGTGGAAATCTCAACAGAATGTCCGCCAGATGCGCGCTTCCGTGGTGAGCGGCAAGACCTGGAAGAGATGCTGGGTAATTTGCTCGACAATGCGTGCAAGTGGGCGCGCGGACACGTCGATCTCACCGTTGAGGTGCCGTCTGAAACGGGGCCTGCGCATCGGAGGCGGCTAACGATTACAGTTTCCGATGATGGCCCAGGAGTTAGCGAAGAGCAGCGTGCCACCATTGCAAAACGCGGTATGCGTCTTGATGAGACAAAGCCAGGATCCGGCCTTGGGCTTTCAATCGTTACGGATTTAGCACAGTCCTACGGCGGATCATGCAAATTGGCGCTTGGACCAAAGGGTGGACTCTCCGTATGCCTCCGGCTTCCCGCGGCGTGATATCTGTGTCTTTGGCGAATCGTGCATGTTTCGCCCTATTGACGCCGGTATTCCGTCATGGGCTTTGCACAATCGCTGGCTAAGGGGCTTTTCTGCGCTCCGAGTGGGAAGGACTGTACTTAAAGAGTCTTCGACAAAAAGAGACGAGGGAGAGTCCGCTATGTCCACTGCGCGTATATTCGCGATCGCGCTAGTTTCAATTGCGCTGACGGCTTGTGGTCCCGATGGACCCAACAAGGCCGACACTGGCATGATCGTCGGCGGCGTGGCCGGCGGCATTATCGGCAATCAGGTGGGCAAAGGGAGCGGCAATGTGCTTGCGACCGTTGCGGGCGCTGTGGTTGGCGGCATTGTTGGCAGCGAGATCGGCCGCTACATGGATGAGCAAGATCGCATACTTGCGCAGCGGGCAGAGTACGCGGCTTTGGAGGAAGGTACGTCAGGTAAGCTACGGCGCTGGGACAATCCTGATAATGGCCATTACGGAGAGATTGTACCGAGCCGTCCTTACAAACGGGGTGTTGCCGACTGCCGCGATTACACCCACACCATTTACATAGACGGCAAACCGCGGACAATGCGCGGCACCGCCTGCCGCAACGGCGACGGCACTTGGCGCAACGTCGCCTAATCCTGCTCAAGGGCTGGAATCACCGTTAACTGTAGGCTGGACCGCGGCACAAGAGCTCGCTGGCGGATGCCGGACTTGTCTCTTTCGCGCGTCAGCCCTATTCCAGCCCCGCGGCAGGGGTTGGATGACGAACATGGTGCTTTGGATCAGTTTTGCGGTACTGGCGGCAGCCGTCACTTGGGCGGTTACGCGACCTTTGCTGCGGGCGGGCACGACGCCGGCACGTCCCGCCGAGGGGGATCTTGCCGTCTACCGCGATCAGCTTGCCGAGATCGAATCAGAAAAAACGCAAGGCTTAATTGGCGAAGCGGACGCTGAAGGCGCGCGCGCTGAGGTGGCGCGCCGGCTTATAAAGCGCTCTGAAGAGCAGGAGCACCCTGGTGCGGCGACTGTTTCAATTGTGAGGCAGGTGGCGGTTTATGGTGCGTCGGCTTTGCCGGTCATTGCTCTTGGTATTTATCTTGCGGTTGGGTCGCCCTTGTTGCCGGGACAGCCCTATGAAGCCCGGCTTAGCGCGCCGTTAGAGCAGGCAAGCGAAGGCGATCTTGTCGCAAAGGTCGAGGCCCACTTAAGGCAGAACCCGCAAGACGGCCGGGGCTGGGATGTCATCGCACCGGTCTATATGAGACAGGGCAAATTCCAACAAGCAGCCGAGGCTTACGAGCGTGCTATAAGTCGGCTCGGCGAGAACCCGCAACGCCTTGCCGGTTTTGCCCGCGCGACGATTTTCGCGCGCGACCGTATCGTCACGGCAAACGCGCAGCGAGCGCTTGAAAAGTTGCTGGGACTCGATCCGACATTGATCGAGCCGCAAGTTTGGCTTGCTATCGCCAAGGAGCAGGAAGGCGAGCTTGCCGCCGCTGAAGCCGCATACCGCAAACTGCTTGGCGAGGTAGGATCCGAAGGGCCATGGCGTGAGATTCTCCAGCAGCGCCTGAAGGCCATTACGGCACAGCAGGGCGGCGAACCTGATACGGGAATGGCCGCGTCGGCACCTGATATTAAGCCTGGCGAAATGGAGAAGCTTCGTTCCATGAGCCCTCAAGATCGCCAAGCATTTATAAACCAGATGGTTGAGGGGCTGGCTGCGCGTCTGAAGGCTGACGGAAAAGATCTCGATGGCTGGATGCGTCTTGTCCGCGCCTACAGTGTGCTGGGCCGGACAACCGAAGCCTCAGCTGCTCTGGCAGATGCGCGCAACAATTTTGCCGGTGACGAAAAGTCACTCTCCCAATTGGACGCGCTGGCGCAAAGCTTAGGCATAGGCTCGAGAGGATGAAATGACGCGTAAGCAACGGCGGGGTGCTCTGATCGGCGTGGGTGTGGCGGTGCTCACCGTTGCGGTGGGGCTCGTATTATTTGCGCTGCGCGATTCAATTGTGTTTTTTTACACGCCCAGTGACGTGGTGGAGAAGAGCATCGCACCGGGGCAAAGATTTCGTTTGGGAGGACTCGTCGCCGATGGATCAGTGAAGCGCGGCGAGGGGGCAAAAGTTGCATTCAGCGTTACGGACACGTTGAAGACTTTGCCGGTGACCTATGAGGGTGTGCTGCCCGACCTTTTCCGCGAAGGGCAAGGGGTGGTGGCTGAAGGTGTGCTGACGCCGTCGGGCGTCTTTGTCGCTGATACCGTCTTGGCCAAGCACGACGAGATCTATATGCCTCCAGAGGTGGCAAAAGCGTTGAAGGAAAAAGGTGTGAAGCTCGGCAAGGGCGCTGCGCACCCAAAGGACACGCAAAGCCAGCGAGACTAGCGTCGCTGGAAGCGAGTAGGAGCGGACAAGCGGTTTGATCGTTGAGGTTGGGCATTTCGCGCTGGTTTTGGCGCTTCTGGTCGCCATCTTTCAGATGGTCGTTCCGGCATGGGGCGCCCATGTCGGCGATGAGCGTTTGATGCGCGTTGGCGAACCGGCAGCCTTGTGTCAGTTCGGGCTTTTGGGGATCTCAGCGCTCGCACTCACTCACGCTTACGTTACGTCCGACTTTTCCGTCGCAAACGTGGTGGCGAATTCGCACTCCACCAAGCCGCTGCTCTATCGCATCTCCGGCGTCTGGGGAAACCATGAAGGATCGATGGTTCTTTGGGTGTTGATCCTTGCGCTATTTGGGGCGGCTGTTGCTGCGTTCGGCCGCAATCTGCCCGAAACGTTGAAAGCAAATGTGCTTTCGGTACAGGCATCGATAGCGGTCGCGTTCTGCCTTTTCATTCTCCTCACATCGAACCCATTTGAGCGCATCAACCCGGCGCCGGCCGATGGCAATGGGCTAAATCCCATCCTGCAGGACCCTGCACTCGCCTTTCATCCGCCATTTCTCTACACAGGCTACGTCGGCTTCTCCATCGCATTTTCCTTTGCCGTTGCAGCTCTGATAGAGGGGCGTCTTGATGCGGCCTGGGCACGTTGGGTGCGGCCTTGGACGCTGGCCGCGTGGATGTGTCTGACGGTCGGCATCGCCATGGGCTCGTGGTGGGCCTACTACGAACTGGGTTGGGGCGGCTGGTGGTTTTGGGATCCAGTGGAGAATGCCTCGTTGATGCCGTGGCTTGCCGGGACCGCGCTGTTGCATTGCGCGGTGGTGATGGAAAAACGCGAGGCGCTGAAGGTCTGGACGGTCTTACTCGCAATACTCGCATTCTCACTCTCATTGATGGGAACGTTCTTGGTACGATCAGGCGTTCTCACCTCAGTGCACGCCTTCGCCGTTGATCCGCAGCGCGGCATTTTCATACTTGCCATCATGACGCTGTTTACCGGCGGCGGGCTGGCGCTGTTTGCGCTGCGTGCGCGCAATTTGCGTCAAGGCGGGCTGTTTGCTCCCATCAGTCGCGAGGGGGCACTTGTCCTCAACAACATCCTGCTGACGACGGCGTGCGCGACGGTTCTCATTGGAACGCTTTATCCGCTGGTGCTTGAAGCGCTGACGGGCGCCAAGATCTCGGTTGGGCCGCCCTACTTCAACATGACGTTCGGGCCACTGATGCTGCCTTTGCTCATCGCGCTGCCTTTTGGGCCGCTTCTGACTTGGAAGCGCGGGGATATTCTGGGCGCGGCACAGCGGCTCATGTTTGCGGCGGTGCTGGCCATTGTCGCACTGGTGCTGGCTTACGCAACGTTCCATCGCGGACCTATCTTGGCTCCCTTCGGACTGGCGCTTGGCGTGTTCGTGATGGTTGGCGCGCTAATAGAACTGGCAACCCGAGTGCGGGTTGGCGATGTTCCGTGGCGCGAAAGCTTGCGCCGCCTAAAAGGGCAACCACGCTCTGCCTTTGGGACGACGCTGGCGCATTTCGGCGTGGGGCTGATGGTGGTGGGCATTGTTGCAACATCGGCCTATCGCGAGGAGAAGATCCTCGTGATGAAGCCAGGCGATACAACACAGCTTGCAGGATATACCCTTGCCTTCCAGGGCGCGACACCGCGTACAGGACCGAACTATCGCGAGCAAGTTGGTGGGTTTGACGTGACGCGCGGAGGGAATGACATCGCGGTGCTTGAACCGTCAAAGCGCATTTACGATGCTCCACCGCAGCCCACTTCCGAAGCTGGCATCCACCCAGCATGGCGCGGGGATCTCTATGTGGTTTTGGGCGACAATCAAAACGACGGCGGCTTTGCCGTGCGCGTCTATTTCAATCCACTGGTGCGATTTATCTGGATTGGGGCCCTGATCATGTTTCTAGGCGGGGCCGTATCGCTGTCCGACCGGCGATTGCGGATTGGTGTACCGCGGCGCACACGCCGGGCCACCGCGCCGGCTCCGGCCGAATGAGCAGCGCTATGATTACACGATGTCATCGGCTCGCGACTTTAACGATCATCACGATGCTTGGATGTTCAAGCGCGTTGGGCGTCGAACCCGACGAGATTCTCTCTGATCCCGCGCTAGAGGCACGCGCGCGCAGCATTTCGTCGGATTTGCGTTGCCTTGTCTGCCAGAACCAGTCGATCGATGACAGCAATGCGCCGCTTGCGCGGGACTTGCGCCTGCTTGTACGCGATCGACTAAAAGCCGGCGACAGCGATGAAGAGGTTCGCACTTACATCGTTGCGCGCTATGGCGAGTTTGTGCTGCTGCGTCCACCGTTCAATATCCGCACGGTACTGCTCTGGCTTGCACCGCTTCTCGTATTGCTCGCCGCCATTACAAGCGCGATCCGAATCTTTGTACGGCGTCCACCGAGGTCCAGCCGTACAGGGGCACCGGCGCTGACCGGCGCTGAAGAGGAAAAGCTGCGCGCCCTGCTGGCTGAGGCCAACAAGACAGAGAAGAGTTAGCGGCTCTCGTGCAGGCCGGCTGGGGAAAACTGCTTGAACGGCCTTTCAAAACGCCAGTGATTTGCGGCATTTGCTCCCCGCTCACCCAAGATTCTGGCCCGCAAACCGGCCAAACATGCCTTCATTACCAACTGTTAAGGCAATCGAAAGGCTGCCGTAATGCCGGTTTAGCTACGCCATTGGGATCAATTCCAATTCTTGCCTGAGCGATGGAGGTTTCTTCGCATGCACGTTCAACCCAGCTCGTCTAATGGCGCAGCAAAGACCGGATCAGCGTTAAACAGGGGCCGCAAATTTGGGCGTCTTGCCGCCGTGATGGTATTGGGTGCCGGCCTAATGGCGCTGGGCGTGGCCGACCGGCCGTCGCCTGCGGTTGCACAACTGCAGCCAAATTCTCCCATGGCCGCCTCAGGGTCGTTTGCCGATATTGTGGACCGCGTGAAGCCGGCGGTGGTCTCTGTGTCGACAACGAACGGCGGACCAAAGCTTACCAGCAATGACGGCCGCGGGGGTCCACGTGGTGGTTTTCCTAACCTTCCTGACGATCACCCGTTAAACGAGCTGTTCAAGAATCTGCCAAAGGAGTTTGGTGCTCCTCAGAAGCCGAGTCCGCGTTTGCGGCGGGCGACGGGCTCAGGTTTCGTCGTATCTACTGATGGCTACGTGGTGACCAATAACCACGTGATCGACGGCGCAACGAAGGTTTTAGTCAGTTTTGACGATCAGGAAAAACTTGAAGCTGAGCTGATCGGCACTGACGCACGTACCGACATTGCGCTTCTGAAGATCAAGAACAGCAATAAGAAGTTCCCGCACGTGACGTTCGCGGGCAAAAAGCCTCGCGTTGGTGACTGGGTGTTGGCTGTCGGCAATCCATTCGGCCTTGGCGGAACGGTGACCGCTGGCATCGTGTCGGCGCTCGCGCGCGATATTGGATCGGGCCCCTATGACTTCATGCAGATCGATGCGGCCGTGAACCGAGGTAACTCGGGCGGCCCGACGTTCAACCTGGCAGGTGAAGTCGTCGGCGTGAACACGGCGATCTTCAGCCCGACTGGCGGCAACGTGGGCATCGCCTTCGCGGTTCCAGCCGATACGGTGAAGGACGTCATCGATGAGCTCAAGGACAGCGGCTCGGTGAGTCGCGGGTGGCTCGGTGTCAAGATTCAGAACGTTGATGATGACACCGCTGCGAGCCTCGGCCTTGAGGAGGACAAAGGTGCTCTCATTAGCGAAGTAATGAGGGATGGACCGGCTGCTGACGCTGGCCTGCAGGTACAAGATGCGATCCTGGAGGTTAATGGGTCCAAGGTCGAAGATAGCCGCGACCTTGCCCGTAAAATAGCCGACTTTGCTCCGGGCGAGACCGTAAGTGTCATGGTGTGGCGCAATGATGAGGAGAAGGCCATCAAGGTCAAACTCGGCAAGTTCCCGAACTCCACGAAAGTAGCCTTGGGTAAGTTCGAGGACGATGAGCCCGCGAACAAGCCGGCGGACAAGAAGGTTGACCTGAAGCAGTTGGGTCTGACGTTAATGCCCGCACGTTCAGGTGGCGCCAAGGAAGGTGTGGCCATTGCCGAAGTGGATCCGAACTCCGACGCGGCCGAAAAAGGGTTGAAGGCGGGGGACGTGATCCTTGAGGCCGGTGGCAAGAGCGTCTCGTCACCTGAGGATGTTCTTGCGGCGCTGAAGAAGATGAAGAAGTTGGGACGTACCGCCGTATTGCTTCACATCAAGACCGGCGATCAGAAGAGGCTTGTCCCCGTTCAGATCAATAAAAGCTGACTAGTAGGGGCGTAGGGCCAAGAACCAGGCGGCTCGTCTCCGTAAAAAGGGGACGGGCCGCCTCGACGTTGTGCATGTGAGACGGCAGAATGTTAGCCTCAGATCAGATTCGAACTTGGCAGCCCGGTGAACTCATGCGCGTTCTGGTAATCGAGGATGACCACGAAACGGCGCAATTTCTGCAAAAAGCGCTGAAGGAAAGTGGACATGCGGCCGATATCGCCGAGGACGGCGAGACTGGATTGGGCCTTGCTCAAGAAGGTAACTATGACGTGCTCATCGTCGATCGCATGTTGCCACGTCTTGATGGTCTTTCGGTCATCAAGGAGTTGCGGACGAAAGGGATGCGCACGCCCGTTCTCATCCTTTCCGCGCTTGGCGATGTGGATGACCGGGTGAAGGGCCTACGGGCCGGCGGTGACGACTATCTAACGAAACCCTATGCCTACTCTGAACTACTTGCGCGTGTTGAGGCATTGGCGCGGCGTCCCGTACCCGAGGAGCAGGAGACGCGCTATGTTGTCGGCGGTCTGGTTTTGGATCGCCTTTCGCATCGCGTGACGCGCGATGGCGAGCCAATTCAACTCCAACCGCGTGAATACCGTCTGCTTGAGTACTTAATGAAGCATGCAGGCCAGGTGGTGACACGCACCATGCTCCTGGAGCACGTGTGGGACTATCACTTCGATCCGCAGACGAACGTCATCGACGTTCACGTCTCGCGGCTCAGGGCAAAGATCGACAAAAACTTCGACAAGCCCCTTTTGCACACGGTGCGCGGGGCGGGCTATACGATCCGCGATGCTCCAGGCTAATCCCCTGAGCCGGGCGGTCTCCACGACCGCATTCCGGCTCGCCGCGGTTACGGTCGCTGCCTACCTCATTTGTGCGGGGCTTATCGTTGGCCTGCTGTTTTGGCAAACGAACCGAATTCTTACCAATCAGGTTTTGACGACGTTGCGCTCCGAAGCGCAGCTGCTCAAGGTGGATGCGCGGACCGGTGGCCTTCCCGCGCTTATTCGCGCCGTTGAGGCGCGCAGCCAGCCTGATGGGTTGGGCCTTTACTATTTAGCCGGTCCCGGCGGCGTAAGGCTCGCTGGCAATCTTAGCCGCCTGCCGCCTGAGATTGCGGAGAGCAATTCAGGCGGCGTATTTCGTTATGCCAAAGGTGCGGATGCCGGAGAGAATGCACGTCTTGCCGTTGCCATTCCCGTCGAGCTCGAAGGAGGCGCACGTCTCATCGTCGGACGTGACATCGAAGAGCAACGGCATTTCGCCGACGAGATGGGGCGGATTTTTCTCATCGGATTCGGGTTGTTGTCGTTAGCGGGCCTTGCTGGTGGTTTTGTCATCAGCCGCATCGTGCTGAAGCGCCTTGAGGCGATTAATGTGGCAAGCAGGTCGATCATGCACGGCGATATGTCACGGCGGATTGCGTTTAGCGGCTCCGGGGACGAGCTCGATGATCTGGCTGAAAATTTGAACGCCATGCTGGATCGTATCGAAGCGCTGATGAACGGTCTGCGCGAGGTATCCGATAACATTGCCCACGACTTGAAGACGCCTCTTAACCGAATGCGCAATGCGGCTGAGGCGGCCTTACGTGATCCGAGCGGGGAAAGCGCTTGCCGCAAAGGGCTTGAGCAAACAATTGAAGAAGCCGACGAGCTGATCAAGACCTTCAACGGGCTCTTGCTCATTGCCAGGCTCGAAGCGGGTGCTCTGGAAGACAGCGCGGAACGATTCGATCTGGGACGAGTCGTGCGCGATGTGGCGGAGCTCTACGAACCGGTTGCCGAGGAACGGCAGTTGAAGCTCGAGATCCACGCGGGCGACGGTCCTGTTGTGACAGCCAATCGCCAGCTCATAGGCCAGGCCGTCGCCAACCTTGTCGACAACGCCATCAAATATTCGGCGCGCGCGGCTAAAACGGGTGCAGAGATTAGCGTCAGTGTGGCCGTGCGCGAGGACGTAATAGATATCAGCGTCGGCGATCGCGGGCCGGGAATTGCAGCAGCCGATCGCGAGCGCGTTCTGAGGCGCTTCGTGCGCTTGGAAAAGAGCCGTACCGAGCCTGGAACAGGATTGGGTTTGAGCCTCGTACAGGCTGTGGCGCGCTTGCATGGGGGCCGTATTCGGCTAGAGGACAATGAGCCGGGCCTGCGTGTAGTCTTGACGTTGCCGCGGCGATTGGCCGAGTAGAGTTAGTGAGCGGCTTTTCGATCGAGGACGGGCTGGGGCAATGGCGGCAGGCGAGCTGGAGGCAAAACCATTCTTTAAGCGCATTTGCGATGCGCCGATGGCAGTTAGTAACGAGCGCGTTTCTGGCGCGCTTGGTGGCATTCGCAAAGCGGCGGCCGCATCGCAAGAGTTGGCGGCACTTGCTGGGCTGATCGAGCAACGCCCTGTTTGGGATCTTCTGGCCGGCGTCTTCAGTGGATCGCCATATCTTTCCGGTCTCATCGAACGCGATTTTGCGCGCTTGCAGCGCATCCTCACGTGTGTCCCCGAAGTCTACTTCGAAGAGCTCAAAACGCAGCTTGAGCACAATCTCGATCAAGCGGGGTCGCGTGAGGATGCCATGCGCTCCCTGCGCGTGTTTAAGAACGAAGTGGCTCTTCTCACCGGGCTTTCCGATCTTGGGGGCGTCTGGGATGTGCGGAAGGTCACAGCAGTTTTGACAGCCACGGCAGATGCGGCCGTCGAAGGTACCGTTGGTTATCTCTTTGAGCAGGCCACGAAGGCTGGGCAGTGGCTTGGCAAAAGTGCTGATGGGTCTATCGCGCCTTCAGGCTACATCATCTTGGCCATGGGCAAGTATGGGGCCGGTGAACTCAACTATTCCAGCGATATAGATCTGATCGTCTTTTATGACTTGGAGCGCATCCAACTTGTGCCGGGTGTGGAGCCGCAGCCCTTTTTCGTCCGGCTGACGCGAGACCTCGTTCAGCTTCTAGAGGAGCGTACAGGGGATGGTTACGTCTTCCGGACTGACTTGCGCCTTCGGCCCGATCCGGGCGCCACGCAGGTCGCCTTGTCGACAGAAGCCGCACTTATCTACTACGAAAGCTTTGGACAGAACTGGGAACGCGCAGCCCTCATCAAGGCGCGCGCGTGTGCCGGCGACTTAGAAGCAGGTCAGTTGCTTCTTCACGATCTTTCGCCATTCATCTGGCGCAAATATCTCGACTACGCGGCAATTGCCGACATCCACGCCATGAAGCGGCAGATCCATGCACACCGAGGCTTCGGTGGGATTGCGGTTGCCGGTCACAACATCAAGCTCGGGCGCGGCGGCATCCGCGAGATCGAGTTCTTTGCGCAAACGCAGCAGTTGATTGCTGGTGGCCGCCAGGATGATTTGCGCGCACGACAAACAATCAACTCGCTCAAGAGGCTTGGTGAGCGGGGGTGGATGAAGGAAATCGTCGGTGCTGAGCTGATCGAGGCCTATCTATTCCTGCGGCGCATTGAGCACCGTTTGCAGATGGTTGCCGATGAGCAAACGCACGACGTGCCCGAAGATCCTGAAAGCCTAGAGAGTTTCGCGCGGTTTTGTGGTTACGCGGACGTGGAGGCGTTTTCGCGCGAGCTAATATCCCGATTGGAGACGGTGCAGGGCCATTACGCGGCGCTATTTGAAGATAGTCCGGAACTGACGGCAGGCGGTGAAAGCATGGTGTTTGCCGGTGAGCAGGATGATCCAGATACCGTCGCCGCCCTCAAAGACATGGGTTATTCACGACCCTCCGACGTATTGGAGATGGTGCGCGGTTGGCACCATGGCCGCTATCGCGCCGTGCGCAGCGCGCGGACCCGCGAAAGTCTAACCGAAATGCAGCCCTTGCTTATTACGGCACTGGCCGACACCACCGATCCCGATCGCGCTCTGATCGGATTCGATCGGTTCTTGAGCGAGCTGCCAACGGGCGTGCAGTTATTCTCACTTCTGCGGGCCAATCCCGCATTGTTGCGCCTTATCGCCAACATTATGGGAACCGCGCCGCGACTGGCGGGTATCCTGGCGCGCCGGCGGCGTCTGCTCGATGCCGTGCTTGACCCGGGCACGCTGGGCATGTTGCCGACAGCCGACGAGTTCGACCGCTTGATCCGCGCAGAAATCGCCAGCGGTGAGCACGATATGCAGTATGTGCTCGACCGCGCGCGCGTCGTTGGCAGCGAGCAGCAGTTCTTAATCGGCATTCGCGTGTTGTCGGGCGCGATCAAAGCCAATCAAGCGGGAGGCGCTTATGCGCTGCTGGCTGAGCGCCTTATCAACGCACTCAAGTGTGAGACGGAGCGCGAGCTAGCCCGTGCGCACGGGAACGTACCCGACGGGGCCGCAGCAGTAATTGCAATGGGCAAGCTTGGCGGTCATGAGATGACGGCGGCCTCAGACCTCGATCTCATCCTCATCTATGATTTTGCTGAGGGCGCCGCGCAAACAGATGGGGAGCGCCCGTTGGCTCCTACCCAATACTACACGCGGCTAACGCAGCGCCTGATTAGCGCGCTGTCGTCTGCGACGGCGGAAGGAACGCTTTATGAGGTGGATATGCGTTTGCGCCCTTCGGGTCAGAAGGGACCGGTCGCTACGCAATTGACGAGCTTTATCGACTATCAAGCCAACGAAGCTTGGACGTGGGAGCATTTGGCGCTGACGCGCGCGCGTGTGATTTCCGGGCCGCCTGAACTACGGGCGCGCGTTGAAGCAGCCATCCGAGAGGTGCTCCTTAGGCCCCATGATGGAGCCAAGGTCGCAGCCGACGTGCGCGACATGCGCGAACGCATCGCTAAGGAGAAGGGGACTGAGGATATCTGGGATTTGAAGCAGGTGCGCGGCGGTCTCGTTGATCTGGAATTCATTGCTCAGCATCTGCAACTCATAAGCGCTGCATCACATCCCTCGGTTCTGGATCAGAACACGCTCGAGGCTTATCGGCGGCTCAGAGATGCAGGCTTGCTGAGCCCGGCCCAGGCGGAAGTCCTGATCCCGGCAACACGACTGCTCCACGATCTCACTCAGATTCTACGGCTGTGCCTGGAGGGCAAATTTGATCCGGAAACGGCCCCGCACGAGCTCAAGGAGCTGTTGGCGCGTGCGGGCGACGCGCGGAGTTTTTCTGAGCTCGAAAAACGGCTCAAACAGACGCTCAGTAACGTTCACGCCCTTTTTGATGAAATTATCGCCTGACGAGCCGCCATGCCAGCAGCGACGGATTTGCGCTAATCGCCCGTTTTTCTCACTGTTAGCCCATTGGAAGGCCGCACAAGCTGGGGCTGGACACAGGGCTCGCAGAATGCCCGAATCCGGCGCTAGTGTGGAAAAAGTGTTCAATGGCCATGCCGAGGCTTCACGTGGCGGCGAAACGGATCGTCCCGGGTCCACACGGTTCACCCGTGAGCGGCTCAAAAGAATCGGATGACGCTGCGTTGCTCGCAGGCGCCGCCGACGGCAATGAGGCTGCGTTTCGTTCGCTTGTCGAGCGGCACCTTTCCGGCCTGCTCGTGCTCGCGCGAAGGATGCTGCGCGACGACGCCGAAGCTGAGGACGTGACGCAAGAAGCACTGCTCAAGTTATGGCGCTCTCGTGAAGCGCTCGAAGTAGGGGCGTATGGGTTAAGGCCGTGGCTGCGGCGCGTGGTGTCAAACTTGTGCATCGACAAGATGCGCTCAAGCCGCCGCTTCACGGTGACGGACGACGTGCCCGAGCGGGCAGAACCTGCCGATCAGTTGACGCAAGTCGAGGCGCAGGACGCCAGCGCGCGCGTCGCAGCGGCGATAAAAGGATTGCCCGACCGCCAGCGCACGGCGCTGACGCTCTTCCACTATGAAGGGTTAAGTCAGGTCGAGGTGGGGCGGATCATGGGCGCCTCAGATGAAGCGGTGGAGTCGCTTCTTGCACGCGCGCGAAGAAGCTTGAAAGTAGCGCTACGTGATGAGTGGCGCGAGCTCTTGGCGAACGATGAGGCGCGGTGATGCGGTGGCAAAGGAACGGAACGCGAGAAACGAGATCAAGAAGATGAGCACCCACGAAAGACAGTCAAAGGAAGTCGATGCGCTGGAACGCCTCTTAGAGATCTATGGGGCTGACAGGACGCGCTGGCCGGCCCGCGAGCGCTTGCGGTTTGCAAGCCTTATTGCCAACGAGCCCGAGGCCCAGCGTATTGTGGAGGAGGCCGATGCGCTCGATCGGCTTCTCGATGTGGCGCCAATCGTCAAGGAGGAGCAGGAACAAGCGCTGAGCTTGCGCATCATGGCCGCCGCGCGTGTGACGGAAAGCACCTCTCTTAGCGCAGGAAAAGCGGTACCGTTCGCCGTGTCGAATATCGTCAAGCTGCCCGCGTGGATGCGCCGTCCGCAATCTGCCGGAGCCTTTGGCGCGAGCGAATGGCCCGCAGTCGGGCTACTGGCGGCTTCCCTGGTGCTTGGCGTGATGCTGGGATCAGCAGGAACGCTAGACTCCACGATGCAAGAGGTCGCAGATGTGGCCGGGCTGAGTTCAAGCGATGCCGTTGAAACGCAGCTTGCGCTGGATGAAGACATGGTCGCGTGGGCCGGAGAGGAGCTTTTATGACGAGCGACAATACGCCAGCATCGAAGGGGGCCAGTTGCAGGCGGCTGCGCGTTGCGTTGATCATTTCTCTTGCTCTCAATGCGC
The DNA here is from genome assembly GCA_964405975.1 of uncultured Hyphomicrobium sp. Classification (GTDB taxonomy): domain Bacteria; phylum Pseudomonadota; class Alphaproteobacteria; order Rhizobiales; family Hyphomicrobiaceae; genus Hyphomicrobium_A. The sequence goes on along the minus strand of CAYOPW010000027.1, from coordinate 12,973 downwards.
TGATCATTGGAGCGGTGGGCGGCGCCCTCCTGCTAGCCCGGCATGGTCACGGCTGGGGATGGCAAGGTCACAAATCGTTTGGGCTTTATGGCTTTGCTCGCACACTCCCGCAGGACCGTCGCGACGTGATCCGCGCTGCGATTAAGGACGGCAGGGTAAAGCTAAAACCGCTGCGCAAAGAGGTATGGTCCGCTCGCACGGCTGCGCGCAAAATGCTCATTGAGCAGCCGTTCGAGGAGACAAAACTCAACGAAGCGCTCGATGCGGTCATAGCCGCGGATGCTGAATACCAGCGCGCAAAGATGGCTATTTTCGCCGGCACGGCCGCTAAGCTGACGGACGAGGAGCGGCAGGAATTATACAAATGGCTGGAGAGTCACCGGAAGCACTACCGGTATCGCCGACACCGTTGGCGCAATGGCGATGATGAGAAGCCTTCGATCCGCTAGCTTGCAAGCGCAGGAGCGGTCGCGTGCGTCGCCGCGATTTTTCCGTCCATGAAGAAGTCGGGCTGGGCCGCGCGATCAAGGACGGTAACGGCACCCCATCCGCGCACCGGACACTCAATCTCCAACAGCGACGAACCGTGCATTTCAAGAAGTGCACGCGCTAGGCATATCGCCAGCGAGCTACCATCGCGCGTGACGTTGGAGAGTTCTTTCGAAACCGCGAAATAGAGCTGAACGAGTTCCTCTTCGACTGAGGCGGAGATCTTGATCTTGGCACCGTGGCCCGCGCGGGAAATCCCTTCTGAAAGAACATTGACAAGGATTTGGCGCAGTGCGCGCGGCTCGCCCAGAACCTCGAGTTGAGCGGGGACGCACAACTCGATCTCAACCCCGCGCGTTGCGGCCTTGGCCGAAAGAAACGCCCAGGCCTCTCGTGCCAACTCTTCCAGCTCGAACGTTTTGGCGCCATCGCAGGCGCTTGGGTGAGCAACCAGCGCCGTCAGCGCCATTGTGTCTTCAGCCGACTTTAGAAGCTCATTGGCGCTATCGCGAATGTGACGGATATAGTCCTCATAGCGCGGGTCGCCGACGGGACCAAAGAGTTTGAGCGCCATCATGTCAGAAAAGCCAATGACGGCGTTGAGCGGTGTGCGCAATTCGTGATTGACGCGTGCCATCAACTCCGCCCAATTCCTATCTTTCTGTTCGTTGGCCTCGCGTGACGGCGATGCGGCGCAGGCGATCTCAGCGAGTCGCTGGGCGCGACGTTCAAGCGCAATCTCCGTGGCAAAGAATGTTGTGTGTGTATCGGCCGTCTGCTCAACAGTGCAATCGCGTGGCGGGTTCGCTGGCTGCTTTTGGCCAGTGCGATCCGGCGCTGTGCGGATGTTGGGAATGCCGAGGGCAGCGATCGCGGCACCCGTTGTCAGTAGCAGGGCGGCAAGAAGACCATAGGGCAAAAGGGGAGAGAGAAGACCGAGAGCGGCAAGGGGCAGGGCGAGAGCGAAACTTGGATGACAGCGATTTAGGGATCGCAATAGAGTCCGCACAAGGACGGCGGCATATTTCGTCTGCGGTCCGGCAGCCCGCCAGAGCGTGGGCCGCACGCGTGCACCGACTGACGTTGTACACGCCATTCCTCTCTCCTCGCCGAATTGTATTTAAAATGCCCTGCGGATCCGAGCGAATCCGCTACCCCGAATCACCCCCCTTAGTTGACACCATCGCGAATCGCCTGTCGAGAGGGAATAAGTCCATCAAGGCAATAAATTTTTCGAATGTTACGATTCGAGCATCTTGGACACGATTTCCTGCACGTCGGGTGAGGAGCCCTTGGCCTTGGCAATGCGTTGCAGCGCTTTGCGTGCTTGTCCTCTGCGCCCCGTTTCGAGTGCGCGCCAGCTACGAAAGGCGCTCAACATCCGGGCCGCGATCTGAGGGTTAAGGCGGTCCAGCGCCAAGACCTGATCGGCAAGAAACGCATAGCCTGTGCCGTCGGGCCGGTTAAATTGCACAGGATTGGCCATTGCGAACGTGCCAATGAGCGCGCGCACCTTGTTGGGCGCTGTGAGCGAAAACAGTGGGTGCTTAGTCAACTTCTTAACCTGACGCAGTGTTGCCGCCAACGGCGACTGGGCCTGGGCAGCAAACCACGTATCAATGACAATGTTGTCACCCTTCCAGTTCTTGTAGAAGTCGTTAAGCGCATTTTCGCGTGCCACGCCGCTTTGGGCCCCGAGAAGGAAAAGTGCGTGCGCCCGGTCCGTCATGTTTGATGCTTTTGCGTAGTGCTTTGAGAGGCGCACAAGATCTCGGGTTGAACGCCGCGCGGTTAGCAACGTTAATGCGCCGTTACGCATAGCACGCCGGCCTGCATTTTCCGCGTCGGGTGAGAAGGGGCCATCCTCCGCCAAGTTTTCGTAGATGTCCTCAAGCATGTCTCCGAGCGTACGCCCCACCAAGGCTGATAACTGGCAGTGCGCGCGATAAATGAGGGCAGGGTCAACATTCTTGCCAATCACGCGCGCGATGTCGGAAGGGGAAGGCAGTCTCAGCAACTCTGCGCGATAGGCCGGTTCGAGCGTATCGTTCATAACAATGGCACCGAGCGCCTTGGCATACGACTGTCCCTTGGACGCACGCTTACCTTTCGCTAATGAGCGGACATTGTCGACGAGGATACGCGTGGCATAGTTATTGGCGGCCTGCCAGCGATTGAATGGGTCGGTATCGTTGGCCATGAGGAACGCAACGTCGTCATCGGAGAGATCGATTGTCACATTCACGGGCGCCGAAAACCCGCGCAGCAATGAGGGAACTGGGCGCGATGGCACGTCGGCAAATCGGAAGACCTGCTTACGTTTGGTGATAGGGAGCACGCCATCGTTAAGCGCCTCGCCGCCTTCGAGCTTCAACGCCACATCCTGACCGTTTCCGCCCAGCAGACCGAGCTTCAAAGGAATGTGCAACGGCTTTTTGTGGTGCTGGCCGGGCGTTGGCGATAGCGCCTGCTCCACGCTGAGTTCGGCCCTTTTCTTCGAGCTGTCGTAACGCAGAGCACATACGAGCTCTGGTGTGCCTGCCTGCGAGTACCACAGCCTGAATTGGGTAAGATCTGTTTTGCTTGCGTCTTCGAAGCAGGTGATGAACTCCTCCACTGTGGCCGCCTCGCCATCGTGGCGCTCAAAGTAAAGATCCATACCTTGCCGAAACGCCTCGCGTCCGAGCAACGTCTGGATCATGCGCACAAGCTCGGCACCCTTCTCGTAGACCGTGGCCGTATAGAAGTTGTTGATCTCGATATAGCTCTCAGGCCGAACGGGGTGGGCCAAGGGGCCGGCATCCTCAGCAAACTGCATCGACTTCAGGCGGCGCACATCGAGAATGCGCTGCACGGTTTCAGAGCGCTCATCTCCTGAGAACTCCTGATCGCGAAAAACGGTCAGCCCCTCCTTGAGGCAAAGCTGGAACCAATCGCGGCAGGTGATGCGGTTTCCCGTCCAGTTGTGGAAGTATTCGTGTGCTACGACACTCTCGATCGCCTCAAAAATGGTATCCGTGGCCGTTTCGCGTGAGGCGAGAATCAAGCGATCATTGAAGACGTTGAGCCCCTTGTTTTCCATTGCGCCCATATTGAAGTCGGAGACGGCCACAATGTTGAACACGTCGAGATCATACTCGCGGCCGAAACGTTCCTCATCCCACAGCATCGCCCGCTTAAGTGAAGCCATGGCCCATGCGGCGCGGTCCTCCTTGCCGTGCTCGATATAGATCCGCAGGTCCACCTCGCGTCCCGACATCGTGCGAAAGCTGGACGCGATGGACGACAAGTCGCCGCCGACGAGAGCAAAGAGATAAGAAGGCTTGGGGAAGGGATCATGCCAAACCGCATAGTGACGCTTGCCGCCGTCAATGAGACCACGCTCCAGCAGGTTGCCGTTGGCCAACAGCACCGGCGCTTCCTCTGGGTTCGCCTCGATGCGGACGGAGTAGGTGGCGAGCACATCAGGGCGATCGAGGAAGTATGTGATGCGCCGGAAGCCTTCGGCCTCGCACTGCGTGCAGTAAACGCCGTTGGTGCGATAGAGGCCCTGTAGCGCTTTGTTGGCTTCAGGGTTGACGTAGGTGACAATCTCAAGCGTGAAAGGTTTTGCCGGTGTCTTCGTGATTGTCAGCGATGTGTCAGTGAGTTTGTAGCCCTTCGGCGTAAGTCTTTTGCGATTGAGGCTGATCTCATCCAAATCCATGTGCGCGCCATCTAGCCGCAAAGGCGCCCGCTTGCCACGTACCTTTGGGTTGGCGCGTACGCTTAGGCGCGAACGGACGCGCGTGCGTTCTGGCTGAAGTGCAACGTCAAGATCAACCTTATCGATCAGGTAGTCAGGAGGCCGGTAGTTTTTGAGAAAGATGGGACGGGGCGTCTTGGGTTTCATACGCGTCTCATATGGCGGCGGGCGACCCGCGCGCACTTAGCAGCGCGTGAGCATGGAGAATATAGGCATTGCGAATGCCTGCGTCAGGGGCAAATTCGAAAAAGGCGGGCCATTCGTTATACAGAAATCTTACGTGTCAGGCCCAGCGACCCGCCGCTGCTTTGTCGACAAACCAGATGACCTCGCCTACCGGGCGAATGCGCCCGGCCGGAACGGACGTGTCGCCCGACCAGATCTTGTCCAGCATCTCACGTTTCTCCTCCCCGCTTACCAGAAAGGCGACGGTGCGACTGGAGTCGAGAGCTGGATAGGTGAGGCTCACGCGCGGTTGCGGCCGCCCGTGCGGAACGGGTGCGACCCAACGCTTGGTTTCTTCCAGGACGGGTTGTCCTGGCAGCAGCGAGGCTGTGTGCCCATCGGGTCCGAGCCCCAGCAAGGTGATATCCAGCAATGGCTGATCGACGCGCAAGGTGTCTGCGCCGTAGAGCGTCTTGAGCATCGCCTCATACTGCTCGGCGGCCTCCTCTAGCGTGATCCCTTCAGTGGTAACGGGATGTACATTCTCGGGCGGCACCGGTACATGAGATAGGAAAGCTGCGCGGGCCATACCATAATTGCTGTCGGGGCTGGATGGCGGGACGAAACGCTCATCTCCCAAGATCCAATGCACCTTGTCCCAAGGGAGCTGGCTTCGCGCCGGCTCTTGGGCCAGAAGTTCATACATAGGCTTGGGTGTATTGCCGCCAGACAATGCGACCAGCACGCGATCACTGGCGGCCCGCGCGGTCTGGCATAAATAGTCGGCACAAGCGCGCGACAAGGCGGCGAGGTCGTCCGACACCCTAAGCGTTCCGAACGCTGGCTTCATGATTGAACCTCCTGGCGAGGGCACTATGAATTGTTGCCTCGTTGTTCTGACAACGCGCAAGTTTAATCTTTTTGCGTGCTGCAGAATAACAAAGCGTTGAATGAGACCGTATTAAGCGATGTGATAGCGTGAGATCTAACCGCACGGCCGGCATAACTTCTGTAGGGCTTGCCGAGGGCTACAGAAACTGGCCATATGAAATTCAGAACCTGGGAGTGCCGGGATGTCCAGTAATGATAGTGATGTTCCCGCCGACGGCCCGCTAACGCTTGCCTTCGATATCGGCGGAAGCCACCTGAAGGCCGGCGTCTTATCGACGGCCGGTCAAATGGTTAAGGATCGCGTCAGGATCGTTACGCCGCATCCAGCCGAACCGCAAAAGGTGGTCGAAGGCCTGCTGGGACTCGCTCAGCAGTTGGGGCATTTCGACAGGATTACGATCGGTTTTCCTGGCGTCGTTCGCGACGACACAGTTCTCACCGCTCCCAATCTTGGCAACAAGCTGTGGCACGGCTTCAAGCTCGCAAGCGTCATCTCCGAAAAATTGGGCAAGCCCGTACGCATGCTAAATGACGCCAGCGTTCAGGGGCTTGGCGTCATTACCGGCCACGGCATTGAGTGCGTGTTGACAATGGGAACGGGTATGGGTTTCGCCCTGTTCGTCGACGGCTGCCTGGCACCGCATCTGGAGCTTAGTCAGCACCCGATAAAGGGAAACAAAACCTACGACGAGTATGTCGGTGCAAGGGCAATCGAGAAGGTCGGGCCTCGCCGCTTTAACAAGCGCGTGCGGAGGGTTATTGAGGTTCTCGAAACTGTCGTCATGTATGACGTACTCTACATTGGTGGAGGCAACTCGCGGCTGATAGAACCGCCATTGCCTGACAACGTGAAGACGGTATCCAACAAGGCTGGCATTACCGGTGGGGTGCGTGCTTGGGATAAGCGGATGGATCATGCATTTGATGATCATTTGCCCTCATTTGACTCGTCAATGACAAAGAAAGGCTAGCTCATATCGTTTGGGGTATGGACACAAGTTCTGATTTCTAGGCCCGCTGGATGCGGGCCGCGCAACAATTCGCAACCGTTTGCACTGACCAGATAGGCGTCTCGATGGAAGCCCAAGACGAACTCGCCGATCTAGCGATCAATACCATTCGTACGTTGTCCATAGACGCCATTCAAAAGGCCAACTCCGGTCATCCCGGCACGGCGATGGACGCAGCCCCGACCGCATATGTGCTGTGGCAGCACTTCCTGCGCTACGATCCCAAGGACCCAGCATGGATCAACCGCGACCGTTTCGTCTTGTCGAGCGGTCACGCTTCCATGCTTCTTTACAGCTTGATCTACCTGGCTGGGATCCATGCAACTGATGCATCTTATAAGCAGAAGGGCCGTGACGCGATCACGCTTCAAGACATTGAGTCGTTTCGCGAGGCAGGAAGCCGCTGCCCAGGGCATCCGGAATACGGATGGACCAGCGGTGTCGAGGCGACGACCGGTCCGCTGGGACAAGGCGTTGCCACCAGCGTAGGCATGGCGGTTGCGGGCAAGTGGCTGGCTGCCACCTACAACAAACCGGGCTTCGAAATATTCGATTTTAACGTCTACGCGTTGTGCGGCGAGGGATGCCTTATGGAAGGCGTTTCCAGCGAGGCAGCCTCGCTTGCCGGTCATCTGAAACTCTCCAGCCTTTGTTGGATCTTTGACATGAACCACGTGACCATCGACGGTCACACCGAGATTACATTCACCGAGGATGTGGCCGCGCGTTTCCGCGCCTACGGCTGGAACGTCACCGAGGTGGCGGATGCCAACGACATTTCCCAATTGGCGCATGCGTATGGAGAGTTCTTGGCAACGGAAGACCGGCCCACACTGATCATCGTGCATAGCCACATCGGTTATGGTTCGCCGGGCAAACACGATACGCCAAAGGCACATGGTGAGCCCTTGGGTCCGGAAGAGGTGCGCCGCACCAAGGAATTCTTCGGCTTTGATCCAGACAAGAACTTTGTCGTGCCTAAGGGGGTGCGTGAGCACTTTAACGCTCTCATGGGAAAGCGCGGAGCAGAACGGCGCCGCGACTGGGAGGCGTTGTTTGCAGAATATGCGAAAAAGTTTCCCGAACTTGCCGCTCAGGTTGAGCAGATCACCAAGCGCGCCCTTCCCAAGGGTTGGGATAGTATGATCCCTACATTTCCCCCTGACGCAAAGGGGATGGCGACGCGCGAAGCATCGGGCAAAGTCCTTAATGCGATTGCCCAAAAGGTACCCTGGATCGTTGGTGGCGCTGCCGATGTGGCTGGAAGTACGAAGGTTGTCTTGGCCTTCGACGACGCCGGTGAATTCCAGCCCTATAGCCGGCTTGGTGAGTATGGCGGTCGCAACCTACGCTTTGGCATTCGCGAACACACGATGTGTGCGATCGTCAACGGCATGGTTCTGACCGGTGTGCAGGCCTATGCGTCCGCCTACCTCATCTTCACCGACTATGCGCGCGGTGCGATACGTTTGGCGTCGTTAATGAACTTGCCGGTGCTCCACATCTGGACGCACGACTCTATAAGCCTCGGCCAGGACGGCCCCACACATCAACCGGTCGAACAGCTACTGTCGCTGCGCGCTATACCCGGCATGTTGGTCATTCGCCCGGCAGATGCCAATGAAACGGCTGAAGCCTATCGCGTTATCATGCCTATAAAGGATCGGCCGGTTGCGCTGATCTGTTCGCGTGAGCCATTGCCGGTTTTTGATCGCTCAGATCTCGCGCCCGCGAGCGGGCTGGCGAAGGGTGCCTACATTCTAGCCGATGCACCTGACTCAAAACCGAACGTAATTCTCATTGGTACAGGCAGCGAAGTATCGCTCTGTTTGGCCGCGCGTGATCTGCTGGCCGCAGAAAAGATAAACGCGCGCGTGGTCAGTATGCCGTCCCGGGAACTTTTCGAAGCCCAGGACGAAGCTTATCGCGATTTGGTGTTGCCGCCGGACATCGAGACACGCGTGACTGTGGAAGAGGCCTCGCCCATCGGCTGGGATCGCTATGCCGGTCCCAAGGGCAAAGTCCTTGCGGTAAACACTTTCGGCATTTCAGCGCCGATCGATGTCATCAACGAACATTTTGGATTCACGCCAGAGCGCGTGGTTGCCGCGGCCAAGGAGGTTCTAGGTCGCGGTCAGTGACGTCCTGCCCCTGGGACGTTCAGGACCAAAACGAAGCTCGGAGAGAAACGATGCAATTAGGCATGATTGGCCTGGGCCGAATGGGCGCCAACATGGTCGTGCGATTGATGAAGGCCGGGCACGACCTGCATGTTTATGATACACACGCGGCCCCCGTTAACGATCTGATCGGCAAGGGTGCCAAAGGCAGCACGGACTTCGCGACGTTTATCAGCGGGCTGTCGAAGCCCCGCGCGGTATGGATGATGGTGCCGGCCGCTGTCGTCGATTCCGTGCTGAATAATCTGATGCAGCAATTGGAGCCGGGCGACATCGTTATTGATGGCGGCAATTCCTATTATCACGACGATCTACATCGCGCGAAGGCGCTTAAGCCCAAGGGCCTGCACTATGTCGATGTTGGTGTCAGCGGTGGGGTCTGGGGGCTCGATCGCGGTTATTGCATGATGATTGGCGGCGAGGACGATGTGGTGCAGCGGCTTGATCCGGTATTCAAAACGCTTGCACCAGGTGTCGATGAAGCGCCGCGCACGCCTGGGGCCACCGGCGAACCAAGTCCGGCTGAGAACGGTTACCTACACTGCGGCCCGAACGGTGCCGGGCATTTCGTCAAGATGGTGCACAATGGCATCGAGTACGGCGTCATGGCTGCCTACGCCGAAGGCCTCAATATTCTCAAGAATGCCAACGCGGGAAGGGAACAGCGCACCGTGGATGCGGAGACAACACCGCTGCGCGATCCTGAGCTCTATCAGTATGAGCTCAATTTGCCCGAGGTTGCCGAGGTTTGGCGACGCGGTAGCGTGATTGGCTCTTGGCTGCTTGATTTGACCGCGAGCGCCCTGCGCCACAATCCGGATCTTTCCAACTTTGAAGGACGCGTTTCCGATTCCGGCGAGGGCCGCTGGACGTTGCAGGCGGCGATCGATGAAGGCATTCCCGCGCCGGTCATAAGTTCTGCGCTCTTCAGCCGGTTTTCTTCGCGCGGGGACGCAGAATTTGCCGACAAGCTGATGTCTGCGATGCGCTACGAGTTCGGCGGTCACCTTGAGAAGAAGGCACCATGACACGATCAAACAATGGGGTTTCAGACGCGCTGGTCTTCTTCGGTGCGACGGGAGATCTTGCCTATAAGCAGATCTTCCCCGCGCTCTATAGGCTCGTGCGCGATGAAGGTTTGGCCACACCCATAATCGGCGTCGCCAAGCGGGGCTGGAACCTCGATCAATTGAAGGGGCGCGCCGCCGACAGCGTAAAGGAGCACGGCGGCGACATAAATTGCGACGCCTTCAAGCAGCTCCTTAGTCAGCTTCGCTATGTGGATGGCGATTACAACGATCCAAATGTGTTCACAGAGCTGCGCAAGCAGATGGGCGACGCCAAGCGCCCGTTACATTATCTGGCCATCCCTCCGGCATTATTCTCTGTCGTCGCTTCTCAACTGGCCAAGTCAGGATGCTCAAAGAATGCCCGGCTTGTTGTCGAGAAGCCATTCGGTCACGACCGGAAATCGGCAGACGATCTCAGCAGGATTCTTGATAAGTACTTTTCCGAGGCCGACATTTTCCGCATCGATCATTACCTCGGCAAAGAGCCGGTCCAGAACATCCTCTATACGCGCTTTGCCAATTCGACGTTCGAGCCGTTCTGGAATCGCAATTACGTGCGCAGCATCCAAATTACGATGGCGGAAAATTTCGGCGTGCAGGATCGTGGCAAATTTTATGACGCGACTGGCGCCATTCGCGATGTCTTGCAAAATCACATGCTGCAGATACTGGCGTCGCTGACTATGGACCCGCCCACCGGTCAGGAACACGAGGCGATGCGCGATAGGAAGGCAAGCCTTCTTAAGGCCGTGCGGGCTCTCGATCCTGAGGGTCTCGTGCGTGGACAGTACGAGGGATATGAAAAGGTTCCCGGTGTTCGCGCTGGCTCGACGGTGGAAACGTACGCGGCCGCCAGGCTCGAAATTGACAACTGGCGCTGGGCCGGCGTTCCCATCTTCATACGGACCGGCAAAAAGCTGCCCGTCTCAATAGCTGAGGCCATTGTCGCGTTTAAGCGGCCGCCGCGTGAAACCTTCGGCGAGATTGTCACGTCAGGTTCTGGACATATGCGCTTCAGGATCCAACCTGATGTCACCATCGCTTTGGGGACACGTGTCAAAATACCCGGCGATCGCATGATCGGCGACGACGTCGAACTCATCATGACGCGTCAGCCCGGGGCGGACATGCCGCCCTATCAGCGGCTGCTCGGCGATGCGATGCATGGCATAAGCGAATTGTTCACGCGCGAAGACATCGTCGATGCCGAATGGCGGATCGTCAACAACGTTTTGGGCGATGCAACACCGGTTTACAGATATGCTCCCGGCACGTGGGGACCGGAAGAGAACGAACAGCTCCTCGGGAACGATGGTCCTTGGCACAATCCCGCACCTGCCGGGGGATCGTGATGTCTCACGTGCACGACACGGTATTTTTGTTCGATGTAGACAATACGCTACTCGACAATGACGCCGTTAAAGACGATCTGAAGGAAAGGGTACTAGAGAAATTCGGCCAGGAGGCGTGCGACCGCTTTTGGGCAATTTATGAAGAAGAACGTGAAAAGCACATCTATGCCGACTTCATCAACACCTTGGAGCGCTTTCGCCTGGAGCACATGTACAATCCGGAGGCTCTGCAACTGGCGCTTTGGTTGATGTACTACCCATTTGCTGATCGCCTCTATCCCGACGCCCTCGCCGTGGTCAGGCACGTCAGCCAATGGGGCTTGCCAGTTATTCTCACTGACGGCGATGGGGTCTTTCAGCCATATAAATTGAAGCGTTCAGGATTGTGGGATGCCTTTGACGGCCGTGTGCTTGGATACATACACAAGGATAAGGATCTCGACGCCGTGGAGCGCGCCTATCCGGCAAAACGCTACATCCTGGTGGATGATAAGTTGAAGGTTCTCAACGCCGTGAAGCGCATTTGGGGCGGCCACGTCACAACAGTGTTTGTAAAACAGGGCCACTATGCAAACGATCCAAAGACACTCGCTAGCCAACCGGCGGCCGATATGATGGCCGAGCGCATAGCGGAACTCATGATGCACGATTTCTCCGCGATCCGTGCCAACTGACGAGGAGGATGCTGTGAAGGCAACGCAAAAATTACACAATACCGGGCAGAGCCTATGGATCGACGACATCACGCGCGACATGCTCGATAGCGGCACGCTCGCGAAATACATCAGCGAGTTCTCGGTCACGGGCCTGACGTCTAACCCGACCATCTTCGATCGCGCCGTAACGCACTCCGCCAAGTATGACGATGAGATTCGCCGTCTTTTGAAGAGCGGATTGAAGGGCGAACCCTTGTTCTTCGAGCTGGCGCTACAGGACTTATCGCGTGCAGCCGACCTGTTCCTGCCCGTGCACCAGGAAACAGCGACGGTCGACGGTTGGGTGTCTCTGGAGGTGTCGCCCTTGCTCGCATACGACACCAAGGCGACGATCGATGAGGCCAAGCGGCTTTATAAAAAGGCCAACAAGCCGAATTTGTTCATTAAGATTCCTGGCACGAAGGAAGGTCTGCCGGCGATCGAGGAGGCGATTTTCTCGGGCGTAACTGTAAATGTTACACTTCTGTTTTCTGCCGCACAGTACCTGGCTGCGGCCGATGCCTACATGAAGGGCCTTGAGCGCCGTGTTGAAGCAGGGCTAAGCCCCGATGTGCGTTCCGTCGCCTCAGTTTTCATCAGCCGCTGGGATAAAGCGGTCATGGATCAGGTTCCAGACGCCCTGCGCGACAAGCTGGGCATTGCGGTCGGCAAGGAGTGCTACAAAGCCTACCGAAACCTGTTGAATTCCGACCGGTGGCAGCGCCTTGAGTCATTGGGCGCTCGCCCGCAGCGTCTGCTATTTGCCAGCACATCCACCAAAGACCCCCGGGCGCCGGACACCTTGTATATTCAGGCGTTCGCCGCCCCAAATTCCGTGAATACGATGCCCGACGAAACGCTGCTCGCCTTCAGCGATCACGGCACGGTAGACGGCGTGCTGTCGCCCGATGGCGGTGACTACGCCAGTGTGCTCGCTGAATACAAGAAGGCTGGCATCGATATCGTGGCGCTGGCTCAGAAGCTGCAAGACGACGGCGCGAAAGCCTTTGTGCAGTCCTGGCAGGACCTGCTTAAAGCCATCGAGACCAAGTGTCTGGCGTTGGCGTAGAGGAGCGCGGCAATGTCGTCGGGAAAATTGACTGATACGCCAACCTGGCGAGCACTGGTCGCACATCAGGCGAAGATCAAGGACGCCCATCTGCGCCAGTTGTTTGCCGATGATCCCACCCGCGCTGAGAAATTCACGGCGGAAGGGGCTGGTATTCAACTTGACTATTCCAAGAACCGGATAGACAGCGAGACAATCCAGCTATTGTTGCGGCTTGCAAAGGAGCGCGGTGTTGCGGCTCGGCGCGACGCGATGTTTCGCGGCGAGAAGATCAATCCGACGGAGAAGCGCGCGGTTCTGCATGTGG
>CAYOPW010000026.1:0-35142 GCA_964405975.1 uncultured Hyphomicrobium sp. | reverse complement strand
ATGGCGGTCCCTAGGGGAATCGAACCCCTCTTTCCAGATTGAAAATCTGGCGTCCTAACCGATAGACGAAGGGACCGCAGGGCGTGGGTATAGGGGCCTTTCGGAGGGCTTGCAAGCAAGCCGAGCGCAGCACCATCAAGGCTGACGGCGCGGATCGGCAGCATCCTCGATGATAAGCTCGATTTTGTTCCGTCCGCCCCACGTGGAGCGCTTCAAGTGCCCCGCGATGTGGATCGGCAAGCCATTCGCGCCCAATAACAGATCGCCCAGTGGCTGGCCCGCCGCGCGAAAGGCAATGCCATCAAGGCGACCGCCGTCGGCCGATTCAAGCGCGCAGCGAACGTGCGCCTCGCCGACAACCTTGGCGAATCTGACGCGCGTTGCGGGAAAGGCAAAGCGCGGCGACGGGTTTCCTTGCCCGAATGGCCCCACACGCTCCATCAGTTCGAAGAACGCGTCTGTGACACCGGCCGGCGTCAAGGCACCATCGATCTCAAGACCGGCACGCCCGCGCACCTCGCCTACTGTGTCAGCCAGTTGCGCGGTCATGAACTCTTCCAGCGCGGAAACCTTGTCGCGCGCCACAGTGAGGCCCGCGGCCATCGCATGTCCGCCGCCTTTGACAAGGTGCCCCTCCGCAACGGCGGCGCGTACCGCAGCCCCAATGTCGGCGCCGGCGACGGAGCGCAGCGAGCCTGTGCCCTCGCCTTTCTTCTCGTCCCACGCGATCACGCAGGAGGGACGATGGAACCGTTCGGTTAACCGGCTCGCAACCAGCCCAACGATGCCTTTGTGCCAATCGGCCGAACCGATAATGAGGAACGGCGTGTCATGCCGTGCCTCTATGAGCTTATCGGCTTCGGCCAGCGCCTCTTCAAGCATTTTCGCCTCAAGCGCGCGGCGTTCCTTGTTCAGCCGGTCCAACAACAGCGCAATGCGTCCGGCCTCAATCTCGTCCTCGCTGGTGAGAAGCCGCGACCCCAAGGCCGCGTCACCAATGCGGCCGCCTGCATTGATACGCGGACCCAATATGAAGCCCAAGTGATAGGGCGTTGGCATTTCATTCAAACCCGCCGCATCGACGAGTGCCTTAAGACCGGTGTTCCGGCGCCAATGCATGACTTGTAGCCCTTGCGCAACATAGGCGCGGTTAAGCCCTTTAAGCGGAACCACGTCGGCAACGGTTGCAAGTGCTACGAGGTCTAATTCAGACATCAAGTCGGGCTCGGCGGCTCCTTTGGTATAATAGCCGCGCCGGCGCAACTCGCGCGTCGTAGCGACAAGCACGAGAAACGTCACACCCGCCGCACATAGGTGACCCAAGCCGGACACATCGTCTTGGCGATTGGGATTGACTACGGCACTTACGGCGGGCAGGTCCGCGTCAGCCTGGTGATGGTCAATGACGACCACGTCCGCGCCAAGTTCAATTGCGCGGGCCAACGGCTCGGTGCTCGCCGTTCCGCAGTCGACCGTAACAATCAGCCGCGCACCTTCGTGCACAAGCCCCTCGATCGCCGCTGCGTTCGGGCCGTAGCCTTCGAACAAACGGTCGGGAATATAGATGCGCGCATTGCGCCCATGTTGGGCAAAGAAGCGTCCCAGCAGAGCCGACGAGGCCGCTCCATCGACGTCGTAGTCGCCGAATAGCGCGACGGCCTCTCCCTTCTCGATGGCATCGGCCAGCCGCTTGGCCGCCACGTCCATATCTCGAAGAGTGCTGGGGTCGGGCATCAACGCCTTGAGCGTTGGGTTGAGGACGGTTTCAACTTCTTCGAGTGTCACACCACGCGCCGCAAGCACCCGTCCCAACAGCTCAGGCAGCCCGTGGCGCTGGCTGATGGCAATCGCGCAAGGCTCAGCATCCGGGTCCAGCCGCTCGCGCCACCGAAAGCCTTTCGCCGAGACGCCAACGCCAAGGAAAGGCGATCCCGCTTCCGTAAGCTCGATCAGCATATCTTTGCGAACTGCACCCACACCGCCTCCTTTAGCCAAGCCAAGATTGTGATGTGATTCGCGCGAGCCGTGACGCGCAGCGCAATGCTCAAGGACAGCTTCTCCCCAGATCTCGCGTCTCAGCCGATATAGCGCGAGCCAATTGCGCGGAAGGTCGTTTTCACCCGGCGCACGGTGCCGGTGTGCGAGCGCATAACGACCGACTCCGTCTCGGCAAAATCACCGCGAAAGCGCACACCATCGAGCAGAGACCCATCCGTCACACCCGTGGCGGACAAGATCACGTCCGCCGACGCCATTTCCTCCAGGACGTACTTCCGGTTGACGTCGGAAATGCCCATGCTCTTAGCACGCGCAACTTCCGCTTCGTCGGCCGGCAGGAGCCGCCCCTGCATCTGCCCGCCAATGCAGCGCAGAGCCGCTGCCGCGAGTACGCCTTCGGGCGCACCACCTGAGCCCAGATAAATATCGATGCCCGTTTCTTCCGGATCAGTGGTCCAAATGACGCCGGCAATGTCGCCATCGGGGATTAGCCTCACCGAGGCGCCCGCTTGGCGCACGGCCGCGATCAACTCGACATGGCGCGGTCTATCGAGGATGCAGGCGCTGATTTCATTCACCGGCACGCCCTTGGCCTTGGCAAGTGCGTTGATGTTGTCCGCCGGGGCTGCATCGAGGTCGACAAGTCCGGGCGCGTAGCCAGGACCGATCGCGATCTTGTCCATGTAGATATCGGGCGCGTGCAAAAAACCGCCTTTGTCAGAGATGGCAAGCACGGCCAGCGAATTGGGCATATCCTTGGCGCATATCGTCGTGCCTTCCAAAGGATCGACGGCAATATCGACTTCAGGTCCGTCGCCCGAGCCAACCGTCTCCCCGATGAAGAGCATTGGAGCCTCGTCCATCTCGCCCTCGCCAATAACGACCGTGCCCCTAATGGCGAGCCTTGCCAGCTCGGAGCGCATCGCGTCGACGGCAGCCTTGTCAGCGGCCTTTTCTTGACCCGTCCCGCGCAGGCGGGCCGCAGCAATAGCTGCGGCCTCCGTGACGCGCGTAACTTCCAATACGAGAACACGGTCCAGGCCGGCATTCGTCTCGCTTAACATCACCTACCCCTCAGCGCCTTTAGGTGCGGCATTCTCATGTAGTTTTTCGATACGTATCACCTGTGGTCGCTCTGATACCTTTCCATCCTTCTCAATGGCATCGACGGCACCCCGAATCGCTTCCTCCGTTGTTTCATGCGTGATCAACACAACCGCGGCCGGCGTTCCGGGCTCCCGGCGCGCGCCGATCCCGGGCAGGCTTGCGCGCGGGCGGCGCTGTACCATGCTCTCTATCGAGACGTCGCGATCGCCCATGCGCTTGGCGATGGCCGCCATCCCGCCGGGACGATCGTAGACTGACAGGCGCACGTAGTAGGCGCCCTGATGCGCGCCGAGCTTGGCTTTCTTGTAGGCCTTGAGATCGCGCGCCGGCGTCAGATACGGCGCCAACACATTACCGCGAGCGATGTCGGCAATATCGCTGGCAACCGCCGAGGCGGTGGGGCGCGCACCCGCGCCCGGTCCAACCAACAACAGGCTGCCGCAGTAATTCGCGTCGATCGCGACGCCGTTCGTTACGCCCGACACCTCGGCAATGGCAGAATGCTTCGGCACCATCGCCGGGTTCACGCGCGCCTCTACACCGCTGCTGGTCTGCGTCGCAACACCCAACAGCTTTATGCGATACCCCATGTCCGCGGCCGCTTCGATATCAGCCTCGGTGATGGTTTCGATACCTTCCACGTCGATTTGATTGAAAGCCACACGGGTGCCGAATGCCAGGCTCGCAAGGATGGCTAACTTGTGAGCGGTATCAAAACCGCCGACATCGAAAGTTGGGTCCGCCTCGGCGTAGCCGCACGCCTGCGCCTCCTTCAAAACATCGTCGAAGGAGCGGGCTTCCTCGGTCATTGTTGTGAGAATGTAATTGCAGGTGCCGTTGAGAATGCCATAGACGCGGTGCACTTCGTTGGCGCACAGAGATTCGCGCAATGTCTTAATGACGGGGATACCGCCGGCCACTGCCGCTTCGAAGTTCAAAGCAACACCTTGCTCTTCGGCAAGCTCAGCCAACGCCACACCATGTTCAGCCAGCAGTGCCTTGTTGGCCGTAACGACATGCTTGCCCGCGCGCAACGCCGCCTCGACCGCTGCTTTGGCCACGCCATCCGCCCCGCCGATCAACTCGACAAAAACCTCTACGTCCGGCGCTTCTGCAAGTTTCACGGGGTCGTCGAACCACGTGACATTGCTAAGGTCCACACCGCGGTCTTTGCCCTTCGTCCGCGCTGAAATGCCTGCCACGACAATTTGCCGGTCGATCCGACCATCAAGCTGCGGTTTTTGATGCGCAAGCAAATGGAGGAGGCCTGCGCCGACAGTGCCAAGGCCGGCGATGCCTAGATTGAGTGGCTGCTGCATGGAAATGTAACGAACTACCGGCTTGCTTTCTTAGGAATTGTGATCACGTTATGCATCGTTTCCGGGGCCTGAGCGAGGAACTTTTTGAGATTCCGGGCCGCTTGGCGAATGCGGTGCTCATTCTCCACCAGGGCGATGCGCACATAACCTTCTCCATAATCGCCAAAGCCGAGGCCGGGAGAGACGGCGATGTCAGCTTTTTCGATCAGAAGCTTAGAAAACTCCACCGAGCCGAAGTCCTTGAAGGGCTCTGGCAATGGGGCCCAGGCAAACATCGTTGCGGGCGGCGGCGGTATTGTCCAGCCCGCCTGGCCAAAGCGCTCCACCAGACAATCGCGCCGGCGATGATAGGTTGCGCGTATCTCCTCAACGCAGTCCTGCGGTCCGTTCAGTGCAGCTGCCGCAGCCACCTGCACCGGCGTGAATGCGCCATAGTCCAGATAGGATTTGATGCGCGCGAGCGCCGCGATAAGTCGTTCATTGCCAACTGCAAAGCCCATGCGCCAGCCCGGCATATTGTATGTTTTCGATAGTGAGGTGAATTCAACCGCAACATCAATCGCACCGGGCACCTGTAGAACCGACGGCGGCGGAGTCCCATCGAAATAGATCTCGGCGTAAGCCAGGTCAGACAGAAGAATTAGATCGAGCCGCTTGGCCAGCGCAACCGCGTCCTTGTAAAAGTCGAGTTCTGCTGTCATCGCCGTCGGGTTCGATGGGTATGACAGCACAAGCGCCAACGGCTTGGGTACCGTGTGTTTGCAGGAGCGCTCGACTAGACGCAGAAAACTCTCGCCGGTTCCAGCCGGCAGATGGCGGATAGCGGCGCCGGAAATCAGGAAGCCAAACTCATGAATCGGGTAGGTCGGGTTTGGCACAAGAATAACGTCGCCGGGGCCAGTGATGGCCTGCGCCACGTTAGCGAAACCTTCCTTGGAACCGAGGGTCGCAATGATCTGGGTTTCCGGATCGAGTTTCACGCCGAAACGGCGGTCGTAATAAGCGGCCTGCGCCCTGCGCAATCCAGGGATGCCCTTCGATGCGGAATACCTGTGCGTGCGCGGCTTGTTGATCGTTTCGACCAGCTTGTCGACAATATGCTGCGGCGTCGGCTGATCGGGGTTTCCCATGCCGAGATCGATGATATCAGCGCCACGCGCACGCGCCGCTGCCTTCAGCCCATTGACCTCGGCAAACACGTAAGGCGGCAGACGCTTGATACGGTGGAAATCGCTTTCCAAAGAAACCTCTTTAGGGATCGTCTCGATGGCCTCATGGACCGAGGCCAGACACCCATTATACTAAATAGAGCAGTCGGGCCTTTCCGTCGCACGTTCTGAGTACTATTTCAGTGTTTACGCCCGGGCCCTCGACCCCGTCCAGAGCCTAGCGCGGCTCGCAAGGCCATTTTCTATCGGCTTTGTTCGATATAGCTAATTGCGTCCTGCTCGTGCGTTACTTTCTTCTTGTTCAGCTCTTGGATCGCCAATTTCTGCTGTTCTTGCGTCAGTGAATTGGAACCGATCGGCCCGAGGCTCGGAAGCGGAGTTTGCGACGACGTCCCGCAACCACCGGAGGCAATGACGAGGGCAGACACGGCCAAGGCCATCATTCCCTTTAGGGTTGCTGGCAATCGCCCAAAGCTAACCTGCGACAATCGCATATCTTTTATGCCATCTTCTATCTTGCGTGCTCTGCATAAATAACTGATTCGGAGGCAACAGCGGCCGATTTAAGGCCTTCATCATTGTCCACATCGTGAGGTGACATTAGGCTCCAAGTGTCGCAAAACGTCGCGAGTAAAGCGCAGGGGTCGCCTGCGGGGTCAACTGGTTCCAAGTTATGCAAAAACAGCACGTAGAGCCGTCGCCTGAGGGCCCGCAGTACAAGGTCGTCAACGGGGAAGAATTCGCCCGTAATCTGCTTCGGCTGTTCGAACAGGGTGGCCACATCCTAAACGAATTCTTGGAGCGCCCCGACGCACAGATGGGCCCCTACTCGGCCGCGAAGGAGATGACGGCAGCGACCAATACGCTTTCGGACCTCATGCGCGTTTGGTGGACGGATCCCACCAAGTTTGCAGAGGCGCAAGGTACGCTATTGCGTTCGTATGCGGAGCTTTGGAACAACACGCTGCAACGCATTCTTGGCCAGGATGTTACGCCGGTCATTGAGCCTGAGCCCAGCGATAACCGTTTCAAGGATCCGGAGTGGTCGCAGAACCCTTACTTCGACTTCTGGAAGCAAGCCTATCTTGTCACCGCGCAATGGGCGGAGGAGATGCTCGACAAGACCGACGGACTTGACGAGCGCACACGCCAGAAAGCCGAATTCTATCTGCGTCAGGTTTCCAGCGCTCTCTCGCCCTCGAACAATCCCTTCATGAACCCAGAAGTTCTCCGCGAAACGCTTGCCAGCAACGCGGACAATCTAGTCAAGGGGATGGAATTTCTCGCCCGGGACATGAGCCGCTCCGGCGATCTTTTGAAGATCAGCCAGACGGACACTACCGCCTTCGAAGTGGGCCGGAACCTTGCAGCAACGCCGGGTAAGGTCATCTTTCAAAACGAGATCTTGCAACTCATTCAATACGCGCCTTCGACAGACCAGGTGCGCGAAATTCCCCTCCTCATCGTGCCCCCTTGGATCAACAAGTACTACATTCTCGATCTCACGCCGCCAAAGAGCCTCATCAAGTACATCGTCGATCAGGGCTTTACCGTTTTCATTATCTCCTGGGTCAATCCCGACGAGAAGCTCGCGCACAAGACCTTCGAAGATTACATGCAAGAGGGAATTCTGTGCGCAGCCGACGCGGTGGCACGCGAGACCGGCGTGAAGAATTGCAACGTCGTTGGTTATTGCGTTGGCGGCACCTTGCTTGCCACCACGCTCGCCTATCTCGCAGCGCGTGGCGAAGAGCCTTTCAGTTCAGCAACGTTCCTTGCGGCCCAGATCGACTTCACCCACGCGGGAGATTTGTTGCTGTTCACCGATGCCGAACAGCTTGACTCGCTGAACGAGCTAATGTCCGAGCGCGGTTATCTTGACGGCTCGCGCATGGCCAACGTGTTCAACATGCTGCGCCCGCGCGACCTCATCTGGCCTTACATCGTCAATAACTATCTTTTGGGCAAGAAGCCCTTCCCCTTCGACCTGCTTTATTGGAACCAAGATACGACGCGCATGGCGGCTGCCAATCACAACTTCTATCTGCGCGAATTTTATTGCGAGAACCGCCTGGCCAAGGGTGAGATGACGATTGCCGGTACGCGACTCGACATGAGCAAGGTGAAGCTGCCGGTGTTTGAGCTCTCAACCAAAGAAGATCACATCGCTCCAGCAAAGTCGGTCTTTACCGGCGCCGCACTCTTAAGCGGCCCCGTCGAATTTGTTCTATCGGGCTCTGGCCATATTGCTGGCGTCGTCAACCCGCCCAGTAAGGTCAAGTATCAATACTGGACCAACAACAAGTCCTCCAAAACGCTGGAAGAGTGGATCAAGTCCGCTACCGAGCATCCAGGCTCGTGGTGGCCCCACTGGGCCGAGTGGCTTGCCGGTCATTCGGGAGAATGGACGGAACCTCGCGAACCGGGAAAGACTCTCGGTACAATCGAGGATGCGCCAGGCAGCTACGTCAAGTTTAAGACCTGAAGCTTCATCACGCGGCCGGCTTGCGCTTCTTTGGAGGCGGCGGCAACTTCGTGACTTCGCTTGGCATGTTCTTGATATGGAGATCGCGTTGCGGAAACGGAATCGAAATTCCGGCCGCATCGAGTGCCAGCTTGCCGCGTTCGATGACGTCAAAGCGCAACACAACCCAATTGGAACCATCGGTCCATGCTCGCAGTTCTAGCGCGACGGCATTGTCGCCTAAAGAACTCACATAGATGACTGGCGGCGGGTCAGCGTGCACACGCTCATCCTCTGTCACCACCTTAAGCAAAACTTTTCGCGCTTTGGCGATGTCGTCTTCATAGGCAATGCCGAATGTCTCGCGGACCATCCGCGGCGTTGAGCGTGTGAAGTTGGTGATCTTGGTATTCCACAAACTGGAGTTGGGAACGAACGTGAAGACGCCTTCGAACGTCACAACCGTTGTTGCAAAAAGTCCGACTTCTTTGACTGTGCCTGCCACATCGCCAGCGGAAACGTAGTCGCCAACTCTTAGAGGGCGCAGCCACAGCAGCATGATACCGGCCGCAATGTTTGCCAACGTGCCTTGTAGGGCCAGGCCGATTGCAAGACCTATTGCGCCGAGCGCTGCCAAAAGGCTCGTTGTTGCGAATCCGAGTTGGCTCAGTGCGGCGACGGCCGTGATCGCCAGCAATCCCCATCGAACGATTTGCGTGAGAACACCCTTCAGCGTGGGATCGACGTACGGGCGCGTCTCGACCATATGGCCCATCGCGCGCGCGGCCACGCCTGATAGCCACCAGCCAGCCGCCAATATCGCCAGCGCACCAAGCAAGTTGGGCAGTGCGCTTGCGGCCCATTCGGCAAGCTGATTAGCGAAGATTGTCACATCTTCGTTAAGTTGAGCAGTATCCAAGGATCGCTTCCTTGCGGTTGCGGCACGGAAAACTGATGTTGCTCGTTTAAAAGCCGATTCGCGCAAGGAGACCAGACCACCAATAGTGGCAAGGCGTTATCCGACAGCCGCTAGCGCCTGCTCCAGGTCTGCAATGATGTCATCTTTGTCCTCGATCCCAATAGAAAGGCGCACGACGTCAGGCCCTGCACCGGCGGCTGAGCGCTGCTCGTCCGTCAGCTGGCGATGGGTTGTAGAAGCGGGATGGATGATGAGACTTCTCACATCGCCGATGTTCGCCAGGTGGCTAAATAACATCATGGATGAGACAAGCTTGACGCCAGCATCGTATCCGCCCTTAAGACCGAACGTCAGCACCGCGCCTGCACCCTTCGGGCAGATTTTCTGCTGCAGCCCATGGTAGGGGCTCGATGGCAGGCCGGCATAACTGACCCACGCCACCTTAGGATGCTTTTCGAGCCAGCCCGCCACCGCAAGCGCATTCTCACAGTGCCGGGCCATGCGTAAGGGAAGCGTCTCTGAGCCCGTCAGAATAAGAAAGGCGTTGAACGGTGAAATAGCCGGACCAATGTCGCGCAACCCCATTACGCGAGCGGCTATAGCGTAGGCAAAGTTGCCGAACGTTTCGGCCAGCCGCATACCGTTATAGGACTCGTTTGGCTCAACCAACGTCTTGTAGCGGTGCTTAGAGCCAAGCCAATCATATGTTCCGCAATCGACGAGCACGCCGCCGATTGAGTTCCCGTGGCCACCGATGAACTTGGTGAGGCTGTGCACGACAATATCGGCGCCGTACTCCTTCGGCTGACACAGGTATGGCGTGGCCAGTGTGTTGTCGACGATGAAGGGCACGCCCGCCTTTTTGGCAACGGCAGCGATCGCAGGCAAATCAATGACGATTCCGCCGGGATTGGCGATCGACTCGCAAAAGATCGCCTTGGTCTTCGGCGTCACTGCCTTTTCAAAGGAGGCCGGGTCGTCTGCGTCAGCCCACACGACATTCCAATTGAACTTCTTAAACGAATGATTGAACTGATTAATCGAACCGCCGTAGAGCTGGCGCCCTGCGATAAATTCGTCGCCTGGCTCAAGAAGTGTATGGAATGCGAGGAATTGCGCGGCGTGACCCGAGGCAACGGCCAGCGCTGCAGTGCCTCCCTCAAGCGCTGCGATCCGCGCCTCTAGCACCGCTTGTGTCGGGTTCGTGATGCGCGTGTAGATGTTGCCGAACGCCTCCAGACCAAACAGCGACGCGGCGTGGTCGGCATCGTTAAAAACGAAGGACGTGGTTTGAAAGACCGGCGTGACGCGCGCGCCCGTCGAGGGGTCCGGGGCGGCCCCTGCATGGACCGCAAGCGTTGCAAACTTAGGCGGCAATGGCGAACTCTCCGGCATAAACTCCTCCCACAGTGAAAATGGACTTCGAGGTCCGCCCTAGGGAGAGGATGATGCCGCGCGAGTCAACGGGAAATGCGCCACGGCCGCAGCCGCGGTAAGGAATGCGCTGATAAAATGCGCGCTGAAGCGCTAGGCCCCACCGAGACCAGAAGCACCAAGGGCCGACGGGGATAACTCCCGCCAGAACACCTTCTACGATCCAGGAACGGTGCTCGTAGCTCCGTTGCGCAGACCCCTTAGGCCTTAGCGAACAGGCCCGCCCGACCGCACTTCCACTTCTTTATCTGCCATTTGGGATGTCCCCGCGTCCACTTGGCGAGTTCCATCTGTCCATACATCATGCACTGATGAGGGGTAACGGACTGCGCTGCAAACGACAGGTGAACGTCTTTACAGCGTGCTGGCTCATTGATGAAGCAAACAAGTGCAACAACTTCGATCATGGGACACCCCCAAGTTTTGCCGAACCACCCCCCCGTAAGGGGCCATTCCACCTGGAGCGTGTCCTCAGTCGTTTCTTGTTTTTCTTATTCGTAAGCGTACGATCGAATCGAAGCTTGCTCAAGTTTCAAACATAGGCACTACTTGCCTAGTTTCCGATCACCTTGCAGATCCAAAATCAGCATTCAACCACAGCACGATTCGTGCTTCGACGATAGCAAGCAAGCGGCGAGAGAATACTGCCCTGACCTGCTTTACCTCCTGTCAGGATCACGTTTCAACTCCGACTGTACCCAACATATCCACACTCCAGTGCGACATTCTGGGCGGCAGGGAACCGCGCGACTGCTTCTTTTTTCGGCAATTTCTGCTGCGTCGCAGCAGAGCCGAAACGCGTGTAACGCTGGGGCGAGCGACGTGCCATCGCTAATCTCTGACGCCGGTAGGTACAGATCTTACCGCGCCGCGGTGATTGCACTTAGCCAGCCAACCGCTAAAACGTCCAATCTCGGCATGTTGCCCAATTCCCATACAGCGCCTTTTTCCACATTCGATGGCTCGCACCTTCCATCCAGATCAGACGCAAACGACGCTTTTTGCGGCCCTGCTGGCCGCCGCGCATGAATTTGGGTCCGACAAGTTCATCTTGGAGGACGCAGAACGAACGCCGCTCACCTTCAAAAAGCTCGTTCTTGCAAGCCTCGTATTGGGCTCCAAGATTGCGCGCGAAACGGAGCGGGGCGAAAACGTCGGCGTGCTGTTGCCCAATTCGGTTGGTCTCACAGCCACACTGTTTGGCCTCAATGCGTTTCAACGCGTCGGTGCTATCCTCAATTTCACTGCGGGAAAGAAGCAGCTAGTATCAGCTTTGCGGACAGGACAAGTGCGCCGCGTGCTTACCTCGCGCCGCTTTATCGAAATGGGCAAGCTTGAAGAGCTTGTCGCTGCGCTCTCCGAAGTCGAATGGAAGCCAGGTCACAAGGTACGCATCGTTGCGCTGGAGGACGTGCGAAACAGTATTGGTACCTTGGACAAAATCATTGGCGCCGTTCGGGCCGCTCTTGCCAGAGCGCTGCACCGTCCCTCCGCTGCAGACTCACACGCGCCCGCAGTCGTGCTGTTCACTTCCGGCACTGAAGGCGAACCCAAAGGCGTCGTACTTACAAACGCCAACGTGCTGGCCAACGCCTACCAGATGCTCGATCACATGACCGAGCTCCTGACGGCTGACCAAGTTGTCTTTAACCCGTTACCCATGTTCCACTCCTTCGGTCTAACGGCGGGAACCCTGACCCCCCTCCTGGGAGGTTTGAAAGTCGCGCTTTACCCCAGCCCCCTGCACTACCGGCAAATACCCAAGTTCATTCGGCGCACCAATGCGACCGTCCTTTATGCTACCGACACATTCCTTGCTGGCTATCATCGCGCGGCTGAAGCTGACGATTTGGCAAAACTGCGCTACGTCATCGCCGGCGCCGAACGGATAAAGCCACAGACCCGCGAGCTTTGGGCGACGAACAACACCGATATCCTTGAAGGCTATGGCGCCACGGAATGCTCGCCCGTTGTTGCTGTCAATCAGCCCAGCGCAAATCGTGCCGGAACCGTTGGGCGCCTCCTGCCAGGCATCTCTGCGCGCCTTGAACCTGTATCAGGCATCAACGAGGGCGGACGGCTGTTCGTGCGCGGTCCCAACGTAATGGCTGGTTACCTTCTCCCCGAACAGCCCGGCGTTCTGGTTCCGCCCCCCGGCGACTGGCACGATACCGGGGATATCGTAAGCATTGACGACGGCTACCTCACGATCCGCGGTCGCGCTAAACGGTTCGCCAAAATCGGTGGGGAGATGGTCTCACTTGCTGCCATCGAGGGCTTGGCCTCGGGTCTATGGGACGACGCCCAGCACGTCGCGCTCAGTGTACCTGATCCTCGCAAGGGCGAGCAGCTTGTTCTCGTTACCGACAAACCGGACGCGATTAAAGACGCTTTGCAGGCATACGCACGCAAGGAAGGATTCCCGGAGCTATGGATCCCGAAATCCATTCTTATTGTTGAGGCCATCCCCGTGCTCGGCTCCGGGAAGGTCGACCTGGCGGCCACACATAAACTGGCACTACAGGTGCACGCGCGGCTGTAATGCGAATTTCCAGATTCGCCAACCGCAGTATGCCGGGGTGCAAAGCGTGGCCCCGCAACCACGTCAAGCAAACGATCCGCATTCATGCCAGCAAGAAGCCTTGACCCTCGGGTCGACCTCTTCCATCAATGTTGGGGCTGGTCGCATCGCGGCCGGTGGGGGGATCTTTTCGGACTTTCCTAAAACATTTGAGAACAGGCGAGCTGATGCTGACCACCACGACGCCCGGCGTGGACGAGAATGTTGTTGTGCCGCCGAAAGCGCCAACCCTCGGCTGGGCGCTCAGGCGCGCACTGCTCGCAATCGTCATACTTTTCTTTTCGATTAGTGGTGTCGCATGGCTTCTCTATGCCTCCATCGACCCCGAACAGACGGACGCGCCGGCCGCTACCTCATCTTCGGGCGAAAGTGCGCCGATCGGCCCTGCGACGCGCCGGAGAGCGGCATCAGACCCAAAAAAGCGAGTTTGAGGGCGCGCCTCCCGGTTGTCGGCGCAGTCTCAATTTTCCAGTTGCCGTTCAAAACCGGCCTGACTGGCCCGAGATGACAAGTTTGCCGGTGATGCGGCTATCTGCCTATGACATACGCCAAATTGCCTATCGGACCGAAACGATCCCCACGCAAGGGCGCAGCCTATAGGCTTCGAGCGGAGCCCATTGCACTGCGATGGGCCACACCGATTGAAGAATTGGCGTATTGCGGCGCAACGAAAATGGCCTAACCTAGCCAACCCGCCTTGATCACGCCCGTGCGCCTCACATATCATCTGGCCAGCCGCGCCGATTGCGGGGCGACACGCCCAGCGCGTCTTTGCAGATACTGGCTGATGAGGGACATCGCCGAATGACGGAACAGCAAAAACACTTTCCGGAATTCTATGTCACCGCCCCTCAACCTTGTCCGTATCTTCCCGGGCGCTTGGAACGTAAACTCTTCACACACCTGACGCGCGAAAAGCCACCGGCCCTTATCGATAGTCTCTTGAAAGGCGGATTTCGTCGCAGCCAGAATATCGCCTACATGCCTTACTGCGAGGGCTGCCACGCATGCGTCTCGGTGCGCGTGGTCGCCAACGAATTCCAACCAGGGCGCAACATGCGCCGGGTGAAGGATAGGAACCGGCAGATCCACACCATACGCCGTGCACCCGAACCAACCTCCGAGCAGTTCAGTCTGTTTCGCCGTTACATCGACGCGCGCCACGCCGACGGCGGCATGTCTGACATGACCGTACTCGACTACGCGATGATGGTAGAAGACAGCGTCATTAATACCTTCGTCACGGAGTACCGGGAAAAGCCTGAAAATCCGCTGGAGAGCCATCAGGATGATTGGCCGCTTAGGGGCGTTGCCCTTTGCGACATGCTCTCGGATGGCATCTCGATGGTCTACAGCTTCTATGATCCTGATGTCGAAGCGCTCAGCCTTGGCACCTACATGATCATCGAGCATATCGAATACGCACACCGGCTAGGGCTCCCCTTTCTTTATCTGGGATATTGGATCAACGGCTCGCGAAAGATGAGCTACAAGATGCGCTTCCAGCCGCAAGAGCACTTGGGCCCCAACGGCTGGGTGCGCCGCGACTGAGCGCCCCTCACTGCTCCCATAGGGCGGTGTCGAGCTTCTTGAACATGTAGGTCCACTTGGCGTTCTGTGTGTCTACCAGAACCTCCATGCGCGCCCTGAGCTCCCCAAGCAGGACACAGTCTGGCGTCTTGGCGTCCGCGCCCTCTTGTCCCATCGTGGAGATATCGCCTAACAACCGTTCTGACTGTTCGTCGAAAACAGCTATGCGCTCGTCGCGCACGAAGGGAGCGGCCTCCTTCAGGAATTCGTCGTGGCTCCAGCCCCGCTTCTGCTTCAACGCACGCAGCTTTTCTTGAAAGGCAGGTTTGTTTTTCGAGTTGAGGCTGCGCAGGGCTGCCGCCGCGTTATCGACCACGGCTTCAAAATCGGACTTTTTGCAAACATCCAAGCTGGGCGCTGGCCCGCCGCCGGCCCAAGCCTCACCGGCCGCCGCAATCAATATTGCGATGACCGCCGCGCGGCGATGTGCTGTCCCCCTCCGTCTCATGGAGCACAGTCCTAACCTTGGCCCGTTTTCCCGGCAAGCAAACACGCGACTTAGGGCGAGGAAAGGTTAAAAAGCCGGGCCAAACTTGTTGGACCGCGGAAAGCCCTTAGGCGCGAGCCGACCGGCCTGCGCGCGCACGCCCCGCCAATCTCTTAGCTCTGACCATGTGAGCGTAAATGTGCGCCCGGCGGAATCGAGCCATGTGAGACCATCAGCCTTCTTGAACACACGCACGTCTGAAAGGCCGCCGTCCTTGAAGCGCTGCAGGATCGTACCCTTCCCCCGCGACATTTCGTTGACCTCTTCCAAAGCAAACACGAGCAGCTTGCGATTCTCACCGATGGTAGCGACCTGATCGCCATCAACGGGGACACACACCTTGGCCTCGTCGGGCTCTGTCACATTCAAGACCTGCCGCCCCTTGCGGGTCGATGCGACAACATCATCCTCGGGCACGACGAAACCATAGCCGCCTGTCGAAGCGACCAGCAGCTTGCGCCCCGGTTCATACGTGAAAATGTCTGCCACATCGTGGTTTTCTTCCAGGTCGATCATCAAGCGCATTGGTTCGCCGTGGCCACGCCCGCCGGGCAGCTGGCTTGCCTCCAGGGTGAAGACCTTTCCGTTCGTGGCGAACGCCAACAACTTATCTGTGGTCGAGGCGTGCAATTCTCGTTTCAAGGCGTCGCCTTGCTTGAAATCGAGCCGCGACGTGTCTTCTAGGTGCCCCTTCATTGCGCGGATCCAACCCTTCTCGGACAGAACAACGGTGATGGGCTCTTTCTCAATCATCGCCTGATCGATATCGACCTCGATCTCAGGCGCGTCCGCAAAAGACGTGCGCCGTGCACCAAGCTCCGTATTTTTTGAATAGCGCTCACGCGTCGCCTTTACCTCTTCGGCAATGCGATCCCACTGCAGATCGTCTGACTTTAAGAGCTTCTTCAACTCGCGCCTCTCCTTAGAGAGCCTGTCGTGCTCTGCCTTGATCTCAATCTCTTCCAGCTTCGAGAGCGATTTCAAACGCAGATTGAGGATTGCATCCGCCTGCACCTCGGTAAGCTTGAAGCGCTTGATCAGTTTTTGCTTTGGGTCATCCTCAAATCGAACGATGCGGATCACCTCGCCGATATTGAGATAAGCGATCAGATATCCGTCGAGCACCTCAAGCCGGTGCTCAATCTTTCTCAGGCGGAACTCGGAGCGGCGAACGAGGACGTCAATGCGGTGTTCAAGCCAATGGCGCAACACGTCACGCAGGGACAGCACGTTGGGGACCTGTCCAGCCGACAGTACGTTCATGTTCAGGCCAAATCGCACCTCAAGCTCGGTGAGCCGGAATAGGCTCTCCATCAATACGACGGGATCAACGCTGCGGCTCTTGGGCTCCAGCACGATGCGGATCTCTTCCGCAGACTCGTCTCGCACATCGCCAAGAAGCGACAGCTTCTTTTCGTGCAGCAACTCTGCAATGCGCTCTATCAGTTTTGCCTTTTGTACCTGGTAGGGGATCTCCGTGATGACAATCTGATAGGTGCCGCGGCCGGTATCTTCGTTTTCCCATTTGCCGCGCAGCCGGAAGCCGCCACGGCCCGTCTTATAGGCCTCCAGGATCTGATCACGCGGTTCGACTAAGACACCGCCTGTAGGAAAATCAGGACCAGGGATGAATTCGACAAGCTTGTCGATTGTCGCCTTGGGATATTTGATCAAGTGCAGAAGCGCGCTGCACAGCTCGTCGGCGTTGTGGGGCGGGATGTTTGTCGCCATCCCCACCGCGATGCCGGCCGAACCATTTGCCAGCAGGTTGGGAAATGCGGCCGGCAATACCACCGGCTCCTGGCTCGTCCCGTCATAGGTCGCGCGAAACGCGACCGTGTCCTCGTCGATACCCTCCAGCAGCGCCTTTGCAACGTCCGTTAGCCGACTCTCGGTGTAACGCATGGCAGCTGCGTTGTCCCCGTCGACGTTGCCGAAGTTGCCCTGCCCGTCGACGAGTGGGTAGCGCACGGCAAACCCTTGGGCCAGCCGTACTAACGCATCGTAGATCGCCTGGTCGCCATGCGGGTGGAAGTTACCCATAACCTCGCCGACGATCTTTGCGCACTTTTTGTAGCCCGCAGCGGGATCGAGCTTAAGCTCGCGCATGGCATAGAGAATGCGCCGGTGCACCGGCTTGAGCCCATCGCGCACGTCGGGCAGGGCACGGTGCATGATGGTGGAGAGCGCGTATGCGAGGTAGCGCTCTTCCAGCGCGTCCTTGAGGTTTATCGGCTCGATGGGCTCGGGGCCCGGCAGAATCGGTTTATCGCTCATGACATTGGCCTACCTCGGGCTCAGCACAGCGGCAAGTGGCGAGTTGGTCATGCACACGGGAGCAGTTCTACGCTTTGCGGAAAAAGGGTGGTGCAAATGCGGCCCGTCGCGGGAACGGCCCAATCATAGGGCTGAGCACACGCGCCGTGGCTGTCCGACAACGCAGCGTCACCAAGACGATGAGCCCGTCGTGGTCAACATCCCGCCGCACATATCAATTTAAACGTTTCCATGCCCATCGCCCCCGATATTCCCGCTGCGGAATTAGCAATTGTCGAACTCACGAACGAGTTCCGCAAAGAACACGCGCGCAACGCCGTCCGACTGAACGCCCAGCTAGCCGCGGCCGCACGTGCTTACGCTCAGAAGCTCGCTCGAACCGAGGCCTTCTCGCACGCTGTAGGGGGAACCACACCGTCAGATCGCGCAAAGAAGGCCGGATACGCCTATTGCCAGATCGCAGAAAATCTCGCCTCGCTCTACGACAGCCGCGGGTTCACAGCACGCGATTACGCCAAGAGGACAATCGAGGGTTGGGAGAACTCGCCAGGTCATCGCCGAAACATGCTGACTCCACATGTTACTGAGATCGGCGTGGCCATCGCCCGCGCGCCGACGCGCGATCCCAAATATGTTGCCGTTCAATTATTCGGCCGCCCGCGGGCACTCCAATTCACCTTTAAGATCACCAATACCACGAAGAGTTCTGTGCGCTATAGTTTCGGCGAAAAACGCCACGTGATCGATCCGCGTTACACGATCACGCACACAAGCTGCGAACCGGGCGCCATAGCGTTTCAGACTGGCGGCAGACATGACCCCAAGGTGCGCTACGAAGCACGCGACGGTCAGGTTTACACTTTGAAACCCACCCGAGCCGGCGGCGTAAGCGTTGAAACCGGCCCGCACACAACGGCCAACTAAGCGTAATTGGTGCGGCGCTCAAGCATTTCCCTAATGCGCACACCCGCCTCCGGCATCTCTTCGCCGCGCGGAAGGAGAACTCTCGTTTCGAGAAAGTGCCGTGTGAGCGTCATGCCTGCAACGATGTCTTGTGGCAGAATCGTTCCCTGCCGGCTCTTGATGAGGAACGCCGGCAATCGAAGCAACTTTTCCTTGTAGGGTTCGCCGGCCTCCGCTGAGACCGCGCGGCCTGACTTCGGAGACACGTAGATCAGATCCTGTTTGGTTCCCGTCGCTGCACACGAAGCTAAATCGAGACCAAACCCCAGCTCATCCAACAGCGCCAGCTCCCACCGCACCATCAATGCCGGCCAGACTGTTGCATCATCGAGGAAACCCAATACGAAGAGCGTCACCTCAAAGAGGCTTGGATGCGGGTCACGTTCAGGGAGCAGGCGTGCCAGTGCGCACATGGACGACAGCCCCGCCAGCGCCAGCGCGTCCTCCATTGCTTGGGCCGCATATCCGCGGCGCAGCTCCACCCTCACCTGCCCAAGGTGCTCAGCCAGCCGCGCCTTCCAAACCGCCTCCACATGATTGCCGATCTGCAAAACCGGGCGTAACCGGCCCGAGCGCCCGCCGTGCACCAGGCCGAGATGGCGCCCATGTGCGCGGGTAAAGATTTCCGCGACCGCCGCCGTCTCGCCATGCGGCCTAACCGACAGAATCACACCTTCGTCCGTCCATTGCATGATCTGATCTTAACGGGAGTCGCCGAGGCCCGCCCATTAGCCGGGAATGGGCTTAGGCCCTGACCCGGTGAGCGGCGGTACCTGCTTGATGATGCACGGAGATCCGCGAGCAATACACGCATGTCCCTGGCCCATGACGGCAGTGCAGACCAGCCCTTTGTTGGTGGCCAGACGCCAGCTCGTATATCCCGCGCCGTAGTAGCTGGCTTTCGCTTTCCACTCGTCAAGCGCGCGCCGCTTGCCGGCCATTTCAGTATTCTCGATGACCACCGTGCTGGACACCGGCGCCTTGCAGACACGGACGGCCCCTTTTGCCGGGTGCGGCATGGCCAGCGTCACCGATGCCGCTGCTGCGACGCAAGAATGCCAGAGCCTAAGTCGAAGCGTCATTTCTTTGGAGGCTCCAAACCCATTTCGCGGTAGCGCTCCGGATCGTCCTGCCAACCCTGGCGCACTTTGACGAACAGGAAAAGATGAACGGGCCGCTCCAAGATGTCAGTCAACTCTTTCCGTGCCTCTGTGGAGATCTGCTTGATCATCTGCCCACCCTTACCGAGCACGATCGCCTTCTGGCCGTCGCGTGCCACAAAGATCGTCTGCTCGATACGCACCGAGCCATCCTTGCGCTCCTCCCAGGAGGCGGTCTCCACCGTCGTGGCGTAGGGCAGTTCATCATGCAGCCGGTTAAAGATTTTCTCACGCGTAATCTCGGCGGCCAGTAAACGCATCGGCGCATCGGAGAGATCATCGGCCGGGTAGTGCCACGGCCCGACAGGCACGTGCGTGGCCAAGTAGCGCTTCAAGTCAGCCACTCCGTCGCCGGAGAGAGCTGAGATCATGAAAACGTCTTCGAAAGGAAAACGGCTCTTGAGATCGTTCGCCAGCGTCAGCAGGTTCTGCTTTGCGTCCACGCGATCGACCTTGTTGAGAACGGCAAGACACGGGGTCTTGGCCTCTTTCAACCTATCGAGAATGCGCTCGACATCTTCGTCGATCCCTTTCGCGGCATCGATCATAAGAACAGCAAGATCGGCATCCCTTGCGCCTGTCCACGCCGCATCGACCATCGCCCGATCGAGCGGCCTTGTGGGCGCAAACAGACCCGGCGTGTCGATGAAAACGAGTTGACTTTCTCCTTCGGTCGTAATTCCGCGCACGGGCACGCGCGTCGTTTGTACCTTGCGCGAAACGATTGAGACCTTGGCGCCGACAAGCGCATTGACAAGTGTCGATTTGCCGGCGTTCGGGGCGCCGATGACAGCGATGAAGCCGCAGCGCGATGCACCTGTCTCCGGCTCGCCAGTGTTCTCTGGAACGTCGTCGTCATTCATGCACGCGTGCTCCGCCAACGCCTTCGCGCTCAAGGAGCGCTCGTGCCGCGGCCTGCTCGGCAGCCCGCTTGGAGGCCCCCTCGCCGCGCGCCGGCTCCATTCCTGAGATGCGCACTTCGGTGGTGAAGTGCGGCGCATGATCAGGGCCTTTGCGCGCAATCTCGACATACTGGGGCAACTCCAGCCCCTGCCCCTGTGCCCACTCCTGAAGCGCGGACTTGGCATCTACGCCCGTCGCCGGGAGATCCTCCGACAGGCTTGCCCAAAGGTTGCGCACGACCTCGCGTGCGGTCTTGAAGCCGGCTTCTAGGAATATGGCGCCCAGCAGGGCCTCCATCGCATCAGCAAGTATGGTGTTCTTGGTGCGACCGCCGCTACCGGCCTCACTGTCCGACAAGATGAGATGTGTCCCCAGTCCAATCGAGCGCGCAACCTTTGCACATGCCTCGCCGCGAACGAGGCGGTTATAGCGTCGTGCCAAATCCCCTTCGCTACCGTCAGGAAAGCGCTCGTTCAAAAGCTCAGCAATGGCCAGACCCAGTACGCGGTCACCGATGAACTCAAGACGCTCGTTGTCACTGCGCTTACCTTTGGCTCCGCGCACACTCGCGTGCGTCAATGCAATCTCAAGTAGTTTTTGGTCCTTGAACCTGTGGCCCAGAGACTTCTCAAGATCCTTGAATTTGCGCGGCCGCAGCATGAGGTCCAATTATTCAACTATAAATCCGACTGTCGGACAGGTTTCAGCCTGTACTGAAGGATGCGTACGCGCGTCCTATCGCACCAGCGTGAAGAACCGGCTCCAACGAATATCAAATGGCCACGTCCACGGCCTCCACCAGCGAAAGGCACCAGGCTCGTCGACTGCAGCTGAGAAAAAAATGATTTCAGCACGACCGATCAGGTTTTCGAAGGGCACGTAGCCAACTCCCCACGATGCCCGGCTGTCGGTCGAGTTATCCCGATTATCTCCCATCATGAAATAGTGCCCCTCTGGCACTTTATACGGCCCTACGTTGTCGAATGGGCCGTTCGCATCGGCGTCCAGCACTGTGTACTTCACACCGTTGGGCAATGTCTCCTGGAATGCTGGGACCTTACGCGGTGGCCCGCCATTGTTCTTCGTCACAAAGCTCCCGGTTCGGCGTTTGGGAACGTCCTTACCATTGATGGACAGCACACCGTTGCTCATAGCAATTTCATCGCCTGGCAATCCAATCACGCGCTTTATGTAATCAGTGGAATTATCGCGCGGCAGCTTAAACACCACGACATCACCACGCTTTGGCTCGGCGGCAAAAATACGCCCTGAGAAAGGGATCAAGTTGTAGAATGAGTAGCGGCTGTACCCATAAGACAGCTTGGAGACAAAGAGATAGTCGCCAATAAGCAACGTCTCCTTCATCGAGCCCGACGGAATATTGAAGGGCTGATACAGAAACGTGCGCACCAACATCGCAATGGCCAGCGCCTCGATGACAATCGTGGCGGTCTCAAGCCAACCGCTTCTTCTTGCTTTCGCCGAGACTGTCATTCAAAACTCCCACGTGGGCACTGAGGCCTGCTCAAGCTCGGCCGCTATAGCCATTCTGCTCTCGATGCGCAATTCGACGGATTTCCGTACGCCTACCAAAGTCATCCTTGCGGTGCCTCAACGCCGATCTTCCTTGGCTGGAAGGCCAGAAATGATAACGATGGCCTCGGCCAGCGGAAAGTCATCAGTCAGCGTCAAATCGATGCGCGCCTCAATCCCATCAGGTGTTATGCGGTTGAGCTGCCGGGCTGCGCCATTGGAGAGACTGAGGGTCGGACGCCCGGACGGAAGGTTGATGACGCCCATGTCGCGCCAATAGACGCCGTGGCGAAACCCGGTTCCCAGCGCCTTGGCGCAGGCCTCCTTGGCGGCAAAGCGTTTCGCATAAGACGCAGCCCGCTGGGCGCGCCTATCCGATTTGACACGCTCAACTTCGGTAAACACACGCAATAGAAAACGGTCGCCATAGCGATCCAGCGTCTGCTCAATACGACGGATGTCGACAATGTCGTTGCCTATGCCCAGAATCACGCCGACCTCGCACGCTCTCGTGAAGGCTCTGCACCTGCACGAGCCTCGTCCATCAAAACGCGCATGCGGCGGACGGCGCTCGGCAAACCGCCAAAGATTGCCTCGCCGATGAGAAAGTGTCCGATATTGAGTTCAACAATTTCAGGTAAGCGCGCCACTCCCGCCACGGTATTGAACGTTAGGCCGTGACCGGCATGAACTTCGAGACCAGCGGCATCGGCAAGCACAGCGGCCTGTGCTAGGCGATTCAGCTCGTCGGCAATGCCATTTGCGTCATCCGCAAGCGCCTTTTCGCAATAAGCGCCCGTGTGAAGTTCCACAATGTCAGCGCCAGCCTGCGCGGACGCCTCGATGGCGCGCCGGTCCGGCTCGATAAACAGGGACACGCGAATACCGGCTTGTCTAAGATCGCCAATGATGCGCCTCAGGTTTTCACCGCCAGCGGCCACGTCGAGCCCGCCCTCGGTTGTGCGCTCCTCGCGACGTTCGGGAACAATGCAGCACGCGTTCGGCACATGGCGCAGAGCGATGTCGAGCATCTCCTCTGTTGCCGCCATCTCCAAGTTGAGCGGACGCGTCAACTCACGTTTCAACCTGACGATGTCGTCGTCGGAAATGTGGCGGCGGTCTTCGCGTAAGTGCGCCGTGATTCCATCGGCCCCCGCCTCAACGGCAAGATGTGCGGCGCGCAGCGCATCGGGATGACGGCCGCCACGGGCATTCCGAATGGTGGCGACGTGATCGATGTTCACGCCAAGGCGCAGATCGGGGACCTTCAACGGCAAATTCATACGAGGAGGATTACCACACGAGCAAAGTTAATCGGCGGTAGCAAGCACCTGAGCCATACGATGGGCCTGCCACTCACGGATCAAGTTCCTCGAAATATAGTAGATGATGGCGGCCGCCAGCAGGCCTAATGGCAAACTACCCGCCAACATAGGCAATAGCACCGGCCACATCAGGGCTACCGTGGCATTAAGCAAGTCCGGAGAGCGCTCCAGCAGCGCCGTCCACAAAAGCATGACGTTCTGCTCAAAGTGGCCCGCGTGAAGCACCCCATCCAGACTGACAATCTGCACGCCCATGGCATAGGTCGACGTCCAGATTATCGGCCAACTCACTGGATTTCCGAAGAATGTCCCCAGCACGGCAGCCGGTACACTTGCGCGCAAAAGCCCGGCAATTAGCGCGGCGATGAGCATCTGCACACCAAGCAGCGGTGTTATGGAGACGAAAACCCCAACCGCGCAACCCAGCGCCACTTCATGGGGGCTAGCCCGTAGGCGCTTCAAAAGATGTGCCGGAAAACACTTATCTATCAACCACTTATGCCATCGGCCGCGAGAACTGCGTCCGCCACTTGGAGCTGGCTTCCTTTCGCGACGTCCGAGCAACATTCTTCTAACGACTCCTACTGTGACCTGTCCCCCGGTCGGCCTATGACCGATTCTGTTATCAATCAAACACGCGCTCAACCTTGTTGACTACTGCTTTCTCGCGAAGTCCTGCGATGATGTGGTTTAGATGCACCAGGTCGAGGACCTCAAGCTCAATGCGCATCTCCGTAAAATCGGACGCACGGCGCACCATACGCACGTTATCGATATTGCCGCCCCCCTCGCCGATTACGTTGGCTATCTGTGCCAACGAGCCCGGTTCATTGAGAGCCGTAACATTGATGCGAGCAGGAAAGCGTTGCGGTGTTTCTGGATCTATATCCCAGGTAACATCAATCCAGCCTTCGTGTTCAAACTCCTTCAGCCGCGGCGAGTGGATCTGGAAGATGCGGATCCCTTCCCCGGGCGTTAAAACGCCGACGATGCGATCGCCGGGAACCGCGCCGCCCGGCTCAAAGCTCACTGGCAAGTCGTCCTTCACCCCACGTATGGCCAGGCCGCCGGTTCCCTTCGGCTCTTGATCTGCACGGAACTTCAGGCTCATCACCCGATCAATATTAAACCAGCCATCCTGCCCGCGCGCACGTCCGAAACGACGCGTTCGCTGATACGTCTCCTTCTTGGGCGCTTTCGCCGCTGCCTCAGGGATCGTTGCGCGCAACACATCAGCGATTGGTAATTCGTTGCGCCCAACGGCAGCTAGCGCATCTTCAAGTGATTTTTGGCCCAAACGCGGCAAAGCTTTCTTGAGGACCTCGTCTGTCAACTCTTCGCCGACCTGCTCGAAGCGAGAGGCGATCAAGCGACGGCCCAGCTCGCTGTACTGCTCGCGCAGCGCATCGCGCGCGGCCTTGCGGATTGCCGAACGCGCACGGCCGGTGACTACAAGATTTTCCCAGGCAGCGGGCGGTCTATGGTAGTCCGAGGTTTCGATTTCCACTTCGTCGCCATTGCGCAGCTGTGTATCAATCGGCACTTGGCGGCCGTTGACGAAGGCACCCACCGCTGCATTGCCGACATCGGTATGCACAGAGTACGCAAAGTCGAGCGGCGTAGCCCCGCGCGGCAGCGCGATAAGACGGCCCTTGGGCGTGAAGCAGAAGACCTGGTCTTGGAATAGCTCCAGCTTCGTATGCTCAAGGAATTCTTCAGGATTTGCGCCTTCGAGCAGCGTCTCGACAAGCCGTCGTAACCAAAGGTAAGGGCCACTGTCCTTCTCAAGCTCAACCGCGTTCTTAGGCGCTGTCTGCCCGTTTGTGTGACCGGTATCCTTATAGAAGGCGTGCGCGGCCACGCCGTAATCGGCGATCTCGTGCATCGCCCGCGTTCGGATTTGCAGCTCGACTCGTTGATGCCGAGGACCGACCACAGTGGTGTGAATCGACTGATAATTGTTCTGCTTTGGCGTGGAAATGTAATCCTTAAAACGCCCTGGCACTGTGCGCCAGGTTGTGTGCGAGACGCCGAGCACGCGATAGCAGTCATCGATTGAACCAACAACGACGCGGAACGCGTAGATGTCGGACAATTGCTCCAGGCTGATCTGCTTGTTGGCCATCTTGCTCCAGATGGCGTAGGGCTTCTTCTCCCTGCCGGCGACCTCAGCCTTGATTCCGACCTCTTCAAGCTTGCCAGCGAGCGCGGCGCGGATGTCCTCTACGAGCCCTTCGTTGGACTTTCTCAACTCGGCAAGCTTCTCAGTCACAGTTTTGTAGGCTTCAGGGTTAAGCCATCGGAACGCGTGATCCTCCAGCTCTTCGCGCATCGCTTCCATACCCATGCGGCTTGCAAGCGGCGCGTAGATATCGATCGTCTCTTCTGCATTGCGCTTACGCGTTTCGGGCTTCACATGCTCCAGCGTGCGCATGTTGTGCAGCCGGTCGGCAAGCTTCACTAAAAGCACGCGAATATCGCTCGAAATGGCGATGAGCAACTTGCGGAAATTCTCCGCCTGCTCGGCCTTTTTGGACACGAGGTCCAAGCGCCGTATCTTCGTCAGCCCTTCGACGAGCGAGCCAATTTCAGGACCGAAGAGCTGATCGACCTCTGCCCGCGTGGTTTCCGTATCCTCGATGACATCGTGCAGCAAGGCTGTCACGATGGTTGCGCCATCGAGTTTTAGATCCGTAAGGATGGCTGCGACTTCGAGCGGGTGTGAGAAATAAGGGTCGCCGGAGGCGCGCTTTTGGTTGCCGTGCGCCTTCATTGCATAGACGTAAGCACGGTTAAGAAGCGCCTCGTCCGCCTTGGGGTCGTAATTTAGAACCCTTTCGACAAGCTCATATTGACGCATCATCGTCCGCCACACTCCTTGGGCGGATACTACCAGGAACCCAATAACATTGGTTCTCCCAGCGCCGGCGGCACCGGGATATCTGGCTTGGCTGAAACCATAACCCGCGCCTTAGCGCGTGTTCCGGTCCCGATCGCGCACGCCGCTCGGTCCACCATTCGCAGACGGCTCCGACGGCGTCATGCTCTCCAAACCGCGCAGAAGCTGTTCTTCCGTCATCACATCGACGACGTTATCGCTGTTCTCATCGTCGCGACCCAGCACCGGCGCCCGCCGCTCCGGCGGCAACAGCGGCGCTGCAGCAGCCTCGGGCTCGTCCACTTCAACGTTCTTTTGGATTGAGTGAATGAGAGCTTCGCGCAAATCCTCCGGCGGAATGGTCTGGTCTGCGATCTCACGCAGCGCAACGACCGGGTTTTTGTCCTCATTGACCGGTACCGTAATGGAGCCACCGTCCGCGATCGATCGCGCACGATGTGCAGCCAATAGAACCAGCTCGAAACGATTGGGGACCTTGTCCACGCAA
The DNA here is from genome assembly GCA_964405975.1 of uncultured Hyphomicrobium sp. Classification (GTDB taxonomy): domain Bacteria; phylum Pseudomonadota; class Alphaproteobacteria; order Rhizobiales; family Hyphomicrobiaceae; genus Hyphomicrobium_A. The sequence goes on along the minus strand of CAYOPW010000026.1, from coordinate 8,527 downwards.
TCTTCGACAGTCACGCGTGCCATTCTTTAGCACCCCTTGTGCTTTTGCAGATTGAACTGGGAGGCGAGGACCGACGCGCGCAAGCAAAACCGCGCCCGCTTCCTCTTGCTCTTTAGTCGCATGAAACAGTGAGCAAATCAAGCCGAGTAGCGGCACCATATTGGGATAGTGCCCCATGTTTTAATGCAAAACGTGGACAGACCAAGCTGGTCGAGACCTTGGGCACATTCTGATCAGATTTGATGGCGTGCTTTAGTTGCATAGTGTTCCGACTACTGTTTACTATAGTGCTTCACATTGTCGCTTAACGAGGAATAGGTGGAATTCTTTGCCAGCGTAGAGTGATAAGGAACAGTTGATTATCAATCGGCCGGTCACTTCGGCGGGACAGGCCATTTCTTTCTGAATGTGACGACCGAGTCTTTCTCGGCACTTTCATCCCTAAAGGTGAACAAATGCATTTCTACCAAACTGAACGGATTGCTCTGTTCATTGATGGAGCCAATCTCTACGCAACCGCCAAATCGCTCGGTTTTGACATCGATTATAAACGCCTGCTCGCGCTATTTCGCGATAAAGGTCAGCTGGTTCGCGCACTCTACTACACGGCACTTGCCGAAGACCAAGAATATTCCTCCATCCGCCCCTTGATCGACTGGCTCGATTACAACGGCTTCACAATGGTCACTAAGCCGACCAAGGAATTCACCGACTCCTCAGGCCGCCGCAAAGTCAAAGGAAACATGGACATCGAGCTGACGGTTGACGCCATGCGGCTCGCCGAAAGCCTAGACCACGTCGTTATTTTTTCCGGAGACGGTGATTTCCGCAGTCTGGTCAGCGTACTACAGCAAATGGGCAAGCGCGTAAGCGTGGTCTCCACATTGCAAACGCAGCCACCCATGGTCGCAGACGAGCTGCGCCGCCAAGCCGACCAGTTCATTGAACTGGCCGACCTAGAACAGATTGTCGCTCGCGACCAAGCCAGCCGACCGATGCGCGATGGGCGGTCGTTCGGCCCGCGCAACTCTGATTATGCCACTCGCGAATCGGCGGCCTACCAAGAAACGGACGACCTCGCCGAAGAGGTCTAAATGAGCGCGAGGCATGGGCGCGCGCGCGCACACCACGGCACCGTTAGGAGCTGAGCCGCCCAAGCTCTGCAAGCTCTGCCCACGGCTTGCCGCCTTTCGCGATGCCAATCGAGCAACGGCTCCGACTTGGTTTAACGGCGCAGTTCCCTCTTTCGGAGAGGCAGGCGGGCGCCTACTCGTCGTCGGCCTTGCGCCCGGTCTCAAGGGTGCAAATCGCACCGGCCGCCCGTTTACCGGCGATTACGCCGGTGAACTTCTCTATGAAACGCTTTTGAAGTTCGGGTTCGCCAAAGGCCGCTATGAGGCGCGCATCGACGACAGTCTCCAACTCGTTGACTGCATGATCACCAACGCGGTGCGGTGTGTGCCGCCAGAAAACAAGCCGACACCCGCTGAGATCGCCACTTGCCGCCGCTACCTTGCGACCCGCATCTCGCAGATGCCCAATCTTACGGCAATAGTCGCGCTCGGCCGTGTGGCCCACGACAGCACACTCTCGGCCCTTGAGTGCCGTAAGTCGAGCTTCCCCTTTGCGCATGCGGGACGTCACGCATTGCCGTCAAACGTGGTGCTTTTCGATAGCTTCCATTGCTCGCGCTATAATACCAATACGCGGCGGCTAACACCTGAAATGTTCCATGCCGTCTTCGCAGCGGTTCGCAACATGCTTCCCACTGAGTAGCCGTGCTGGCGAGGTTGGGCAGTTGCAGCCGCCCACGACAACTGATGCGTAACCGCGACTTTCTGCCGGCATCTGCGCTCCTGAAAACCATGCATATTTTCCTATTCAGTCGCCGCACACGTTGCATTCAAAGCGTGATATGAATGGCATCAGCGTTCGATGCGCATGATCTATTCTAATCTGGAGAATTGATCGCCATGTCAATCGACATTGCCCCTGAGAAAGTGGCCCACGTCATCATCAAGGCACGCGAATACGATGCCAAGGTCGGTGCGTGGAACGACAATCTCGACGAGGGCGATGCCGGCGAGGATCCCAATTCCATCCTTGAGGGCTTTGCAAATGATCCCACGCGGGGCGAGATTGCAGGCTTCATCGAAGCGCTGAACGATGACGAGCAGGCTAATCTCGTCGCGCTTGCCTGGATCGGGCGCGGAACGTTTGAGAAAGAGGAATTCGCTGAAGCTGTCGAGACAGCGCGAACCGAGAAGACCAACTTGACGTCGGCTTATCTCCTGGGGCTGCCCCTTCTTGCTGATTATCTTGAGGAAGGATTGGAGAAGCTGGGGTTTTCCGTCGATGACATCGAGGGCGACGTCCTCTAGGCCGCGCCGGGATTTTCAGTCTACGTAAACCAACCAAGAACCTCAATTGCATGGTCTGCTGGTGTCAGTACGGGGTAATAGACGTGCCCTATTCGTCCATCACGGACAATGAGAGTCAGGCGTCTCAAATAGGCGACGCCGCCAGTCTCAAACGTGGGAAGATTTAGCGCCTGCTGGAGCTGGAATGCTTCGTCACTCAAGATTTCAAAGGGAATATTGAGTCGTTCGGCAAGCTCGCATTGGTGTTCGCTCCCCTGCGTGCTGACCCCGAAAACCGCAACCTCTTTTTCCCGGAATGCGAGGTAGCGGTCGCGAAAACCCTCCGCCTGAGGCGTCGAGCCGTGGGCGCCGGGGATGTCATCCCAACAAGGTGGATCGGCCACACCAGGACGCCCGGTCCACGGATAAAAATAAACAACGGCCATGCCGGACTGCGCGCCGAGATTAACAGTGCCGCCTGTCGTGGAGGGCAATGGCACGTCGGGAATGGCTAAACCCTGCACCAAATGACGTGCGCCCTCCTCATCGACCGGCTCGCGAGGCAGCATCATCCCTTTTCCCGCATCAGCCGGGCCTTTTCGCGATTCCAATCACGCCTTTTGGCCGCTTCGCGCTTGTCATGCAGCTTCTTGCCCTGCGCCAAGCCAAGCTTCAGTTTGGCAATGCCGCGCGGATTGAAATAGAGCTCCACGGGGATGATCGTCATGCCCTGGCGCTGTGTGGCAATCGTAAGTTTGTGGATTTCGTTCTTGTGCAGCAGCAGGCGGCGCTTGCGGCGCGGCTCGTGCTGAAAGAAGCGACCGGCTCCCTGATACTCGGGGATATACGCATTGATCAGCCACAAGCCGTCCTCTTCAGAAGACGCATAACTCTCGGCGATATTTGCTTGGCCACGGCGCAACGACTTCACCTCCGTTCCCGTCAACTGCAGGCCGGCTTCGTAAGTATCGGTAATGAAGTATTCGTGGCGTGCCTGCCGGTTCTCGGCAACGATACGGCGGCCGTCGTCCTTCTTGGACGCCATGGCCTTTGCAGCTCCTTGCTAGTAGGGTTGTCTTGCGCGACCTATTCGGCCGCCTTGACCTGAATAAGACCCGCCTTGGCAAGGGCGGCATCAATCATCGACTTTGACGCTTCTGCAATCGGCACCAGAGGTAGCCTCACTTCAGGTCCGCACAGACCAAGGCGCCACGCAGCATACTTCGCCGGTCCCGGGTTCGACTCGCAGAACAGTACATCGTGCAGCGGCAACAATCTGTCCTGGAGCGCTAACGCGCGCTCGAAATCACTCCTTAGACAGGCGTTTTGAAATTCTGCGCAAAGCCGCGGCGCGATGTTGGAGGTCACTGAGATGCAGCCGTGACCACCGTGTGCCATGAAGCCCAGCGCGGTCGCGTCTTCACCCGACAGCATGTTGAATTCGGGTCCCATCGCCGCGCGCTGCCGTGAGGCACGCGCCAGGTTCGCGGTTGCATCCTTCACGCCAACGACGTTCTTGAGCTGATAACACCGCGCCATGGTCGCGACTGACATATCGATCACCGAACGCCCAGGAATGTTGTAGATGACAATGGGAATATTGGCCGCGTCGTTGATGGCCTTGTAGTGTTGGTATAGCCCTTCCTGCGTCGGCTTGTTGTAGTAGGGTGTTACAACCAGAACCGCATCAGCTCCGACCTGTTTTGCGAAACGGGCAAGTTCAACGGCTTCACTCGTCGCATTCGAGCCCGCACCCGCAATCACAGGCACGCGCCTTTTTGCGGTGCCGACCGTCAATTCGACAATGCGCTTGTGCTCATCATGCGAGAGTGTCGGGCTTTCCCCGGTCGTGCCAACCGGCACGAGGCCATGGGTGCCTTCACTGATCTGCCATTCGACGATTCGGCAAAACGCCTGCTCGTCGATCTCTCCGTCCTTGAACGGCGTGATCAGTGCCGTGAATGACCCCTTGAACATGTGCACTTTTTCCCGAGTTCGCGGCTACTTATCTGTCTCGGCGACAGCTATCCCTTGATGCCATGCAATTGCCGCATCGAGAGGCATTGTGCAGGGACCGGCAAAACGACTTTTGTCGCTCGCCAGCCTGCTTGGTAGTTCTGCGCCGCAACAACGACGTGCCACAGCCGCGACTGAATTATCGATCGCGACATTAGAATTTTGATCTTCGCCCCGCAAGCCAGTGGGCGGCTCTTGCGTGAGGAAGGATATCAATTGCCCCAGGCGCAATCGAAGCCCTTAACCACTGGCCGCTACGATAGGGCGCGGTCTGATCAGGCCGTTCACCAAATCCAGCCCATGCCCGCCGGGCTCCGGGCCGCAACATTTTGTTGCCTTCTCCTTGTCGCCCTCGCTCCTTTGGCCAGTGCCAAGGAAGCTCAAGACAAGGCCCCCGCTGGAGCTCCGAGCCGGAACACCGCAGACAGTGGCACCTCGTCGCCAGAGGCGCGCGAAGCAGCGCACTATGCGCGCTTCGACAAAATTATTGCGCCCGTTAAGGATTACAATCTGTCAGACACCGACGCCAAGTACATTCGCGAGGCCATCCTCGCCATTGCCGCTGAAAAACACGCCAAGGCGGCAGCAGCAGAGGCGAAAGTTACCGACCTGATCGGACGCAAGCTCATAAATTGGTATCGATTGCGGCGCGGCCACGGAGATGCCGCCGAGTATAGCGCCTTTCTCGATAGCAATCCCAACTGGCCCAGCCGCGATGTGCTTTGGCAGCGACTGGAGCAAAGGCTCTTTCTCAATGGCGGCAACGCAATCGCGATCAAGGGTTATTTTAAGGATGGCAAGCCGCAAAGCGCATCGGGCCTGGCCGCGCTGGCCTCGGTTCATTTAGCCAACGGCGACACCGGGAAAGCCAAGATGCTGGCAGCCCAGGTATGGCGCCAATATGACTTGCCCAAAGATCTGGAGAGGGGATTCCTTGCGCGTTTCGGTACCGTCCTGACTGAGGATGACCATAAATGGCGGCTGGACCGGCTTCTGGTCGATGATGTCCGCTGGAAGAGCGGCCGCAAATCGCGGGCCGCCCGCGCCAAACGCGTCATTCCGCTTTTGTCTTCTCGCGAGCAGGCGCGGGCAAAAGCCCGCCTTGCCGTATTCATGCGATCACGCATTTCAACGTCCCGGCTCAAGGTCAGTTCGAATGCCAAGTCACAGGATTGGGGGGTCGTGTTTCACAAAGCCCAGTTGTTGCGCCGGGCGAAGAAGACGTCTGCGGCCGCCAAGCTCGTGCTTTCAGCGCCGACAGACCCCGAAGCCATCGCCAATCTCGATGAGTGGTGGACCGAACGCCTGAAGCTCGCCTATCAGGCACTCAAGGCCGACAATCCAAAGCTCGCTTACAAACTCGTCCGCCATGCTGGACCGCTCTCTGTCAATCCGCTTAACGAACAGCGCTCCATGGCCGGTTGGATCGCGCTGCGCTATCTGAAGGACGCGAACGCCGCGGAGAAGCATTTTGCCGCCTACACCAGATCGGCCGATGGACCCCTTAGCCGCGCCAAAGCGAACTATTGGCTCGCTCGCGCATTAGAGGCCAAGGGCAATTCCGAAGCGGCCGCGCAGTACTACCGCAAAGCCGCCCGCGAGCGCGACACGTTCCATGGCCACCTCGCCGCACAGAAGCTGGATCCTGAACACAAGAGCTTTCCGATAACAGCTCCAGCCGAGCCCACGCCACAGCAGATCGCGCGCTTCAACGAACTCGACGTCATCAAGGTTGTCGCGATTGTGCACAAATCGAAGGTCGGGCGTTCGATTGACCGCATTTTTCTCCACCACATCCGCACGCTTGAGGAGAATGAAGCCTGGTCGGCGATGGTGGCGCACCTTGCCAGGGGGATAGGTGACACGCAGACTTCGGTGCGCATCGGCAAGGCTGCAATCGCGCGGGGCCAGAACCTGATCTACTACAGCTACCCGCTGCACGCGCTACCAAAATATAAACCATTGCGCACCCCGCCCGAGACCGCCTTTCTTCTGGGCTTGGCCCGGCAAGAGACGGAATTCAACACGCAAATCGTATCGGGCGCTGGTGCGCGCGGCATTTTGCAAGTCATGAAAGTTACGGCCCGGCACGTTTGCCGGAAATACAAAATCAAGTGCAGCTATAAGCGCCTACTTTCCGACCCCTCCTACAACACCATGATCGCCTCGGCCTATGTCGCCGACCGGCTTAGAGATTTTTCCGGTTCCTACGTGCTCGGACTTTCAAGTTACAACGCCGGGCCTGGCCGCACACGACAATGGATTCGCGAGTTTGGCGACCCGCGCAGCTCTACGATCGATCCAGTGGATTGGATCGAGCGCATTCCGATCAAGGAGACCCGCCGATACGTTGCTAAGGTGCTCTCCAACATCCAAGTCTATCGTGCCCGCCTCGGCGATGAGGCAACAGCCTTACAGATCAATGCTGATCTCAATCGAGCACGTTCCGCCTCGGCACCAGCCCCCCGAAAAAAGAGCGGGGGCAGGACCGACACGGCGAAATCAGGCCGCTGAGAACGCCCGCACGACTTCAATCCTTATGATATAGATCTACGCAGACGGCAGACTCTCGCCGTAAGAGGCCGCCATCGTACTAGGGAAGTGCCGATGACCTCCAATAGCGAGGCATTTCAAGACATTTTTTTTACCGGCCGCGACGGGCTGCGACTGCACGCGCGCCACTATCCAGCTGCCGGGGGCGCGCAAGGGCGGCCCGTTGTCTGCCTGCCCGGCCTCACACGCAACGCACGCGATTTTCACGACCTTTCCTCTGCGCTGAGCAATCATCCAAACGGTGCCCGGGACGTCTACGCCGTGGACTACCGCGGACGTGGCCTATCGGCCTTCGATCCCGACTGGCGCAACTACACGCTGCAGGTCGAGATGCTCGATGTTCTCGATTTCTTGACCCTAACCGGACTTCACAACGTCGCCGTTATTGGCACCTCTCGCGGAGGGCTCATTGCGACACTTATGGCGGCGGTCCAACCGAGTGCTATAGGCGCGGTCGTGCTGAACGACATTGGTCCGGTGATCGAATATGACGGCCTTGCCCGCATCACAGGCTACGTCGGGCGAATGCCCCTCCCGATCTCTTGGCCGGATGCCGCGAAAATGTACCGGGATCTCAACCGCCGGCACTTTCCCGAGGTTCGTGAGCGCCAATGGGAGGAACTGGCCCGGCAATGGTATAATGAAAAAAATGGCCGCCCCACCTACGGCTACGACCCGAACCTGGGTAATGCGCTATCCATATTTGATGGGCCCATGCCCGAGCTATGGCCTCAGTTTGAGGCGCTGAAGCGCGTTCCCGTGCTCGTCGTGCGCGGCGAGAATTCCGACATTCTTTCACCGGAAACTGTCGAGGAGATGCGCCGCCGCCATCCAGAGCTTGTTACGATCACCGTCGCCAGCCAGGGCCACGCACCACTGCTGAAGGATCAGCAGACCATAGGGGCCATCCAACACTTCCTCGCCGCGACCGACGTCGGGCGCCACGTCGCCACAATGGCGATTGCCTGATCGCGAAGCTTGGACAACTGTGATGAATTGTGAGCGGCACACCTCACAACGTCGTTGCATTGCTTGCCGTGCAGCGGGAGTAGCGCATGCGAGGCCTGCGTACGCCGCGATGCGGCGCGGCGGTCCAAAAAAACTCAAGCTTTGCTGATCATTTTTACGCCTTGGATTTCAATGGACTAGATTGGGCACCGACTAATGCCAGACGCCACTGCTCCCACGTCCCTTGCCCCACCTTGCCCAAACGGGGACAAACTCGACATGGACGTTGCTAGAGACAATCTTAAGATGATATTTTCTTGGAGCGCTCGCTAAGGTAGTTTCGACGCGACATTATATATACAGATAGAACAAGACGGTGAGGGTAGAGATGACAGCCACGTCCGTAATCCACATTGCGGAGAATTCGCCCGAGCACGTGGCCTACAGGATGATGCGGGATGTCTTCCTGGTAGAGAACAAGCCGTTCGATAGTCTCACCCGCGATGAGTACTTGGACACGTTTGACGAATGCCTTGAGGCTGTGAAGGGCTTTCGCAAACGTAAGGCTGCGGCAGGCGGCTAATCGAGCGCCGGTGCGCGCAAACCGTACAGTACATTCGGTAAATATCAGACTGGTGCGGTCGAGAGGA
>CAYOPW010000025.1:0-35695 GCA_964405975.1 uncultured Hyphomicrobium sp. | reverse complement strand
GCTCGCGTACGGTTTCGCGAACCTGCTCCAGCGTAAAGGGCTTGGACAACATTCCAACCTTTGGGCCTTTAATTGTTTTGGCGCGCTCAAGTTGATCGGAAAAGCCCGACATCAATAGAATTCGAAGTTTCGGCTGCAATGCGTAAGCGCTTTGGGCTAGCGCAATGCCGTCCAGAAGCGGCATCTCCACATCGCTGACAAGGAGGTCAAGCGATGCCCCATCAGACTTGACTCGCTCAAGAGCCTCGCTACCGTCCTGTGTGACCTGGACACTATGGCCATCAGATTCGAGCGCACGCCTCACCAAATCGCGCGTCGCCGCATCGTCATCTGCAAGAAGTATGCGCGCCATCGTCAATCCCTCCCCCAAAAAAGATGCGTCACTCCTTCACCATGCGTCCCACAAAAGGGAGCTCACGGTAGCGATGCGCAACGTCCATGCCGTAGCCAACCACAAAAATATCCGGGCACTCGAATGCGCAAAAGTCTGCCTCAACACTCACTGCGCGTTTTACCTTTTTGTCGAGCAAGACGCAGGCCCTAATCGATTTGGCCCCGCGCGCCGCAATCAGATCCTTGGCGAAGGCGAGCGTACGGCCGGAGTCAAGCACGTCGTCTACGATGACAACATTGCGGCCGCGAACGTCGAGGTCCATATCGCGCAGTATCGAGACCTGTCCGGAGGAGACGCGGCTCTTGCGATAGCTCGACAACGTCATGAAGTCGACCTCTGGCTTAAGGCCAACGCGGTGGAGGGCGCGGATCAGATCAGCCGCGAAAATAAAGCTGCCCTTTAGGATCGCCACGACGAGTAGATTGTCGAGCTTCTCATTTGCGATTTTGGCAGCGAGCTCGCGAAGACGCGCCGCGATCGCCTCGGGCGTGAAAATGACCTCAAGCTCGCTATCCACTGTCATTCCGTGACCCATGGCCGCTTATCCAGCTCCCTTTTTGCCTTTCCAGCGGAGCAGGATATCAGGACATTGCATCTGTGCCGCAATGCTTCCATAACATCCCTGGGTTGTGCACACCCTGGTGCACACGAACCCGCCACATTCCTGAACGATTGATCTCACATCACGCATTGTGCGTAAGCGGCAAAAGCGTCTTGCGTCTCAAGCACCAACCGCAGGCCAACACTTGTGATCCGACTGTCGAACTTAGCTCTGGCCTATGATCGGGGGAACGACGTGCTCTCCGAGGTCGACTTCCATCTGCGGCCTGGCTCGTTCCACTTTCTCACCGGGCCGTCGGGCGCTGGAAAGAGTTCACTTCTGCGTCTCCTGTTCATGTCGCTACACCCAACGCGCGGAAAAATTCATCTCTTCAATCAGGATGTCAGCCGAATCTCGACCGCGAAACGGGCGCAGTTGCGCCGACGCATCGGAATCGTGTTCCAGGACTTTCGCCTGCTCGATCACCTGACGACGTGGGAAAACGTCGCGCTGCCACTGCGGGTCGTGGGAAAACGCGTATCAGATTACAAGGAAGACGTCACAGATCTCTTGCAGTGGGTCGGCCTCGGCGACCGAATGCATGCCTATCCTTCGATCCTGTCCGGCGGTGAGAAGCAGCGCGCGGCGATCGCGCGTGCCGTGATTGGCAAGCCCGAGCTACTGCTCGCCGACGAGCCGACGGGCAACGTCGACCCGCAAATGGCGCGGCGACTCCTTCGCCTTTTCATCGAGCTAAATCGCTTAGGCACGTCCGTCCTGATCGCTACCCACGATCATCAACTCATGCGGCAATTCAAAGCGCCGCGTTTGGAGCTGCACGAGGGCCATGTCCGGATCGTATGACAGAACCGGCGGGGGGCGGGGTCTTGGCTCGTCGCGGCCTGCAGCCAACTTCGACCCGTATGAGGACGGGATAACAGGGACGCACACGGGTGCCGAGTCGAACCGGCATGGCCACGATCACCCAGCCCCCGCGACACTGGGCTCCCGGCTGGAAGCGACCCAACGGCAAGATATGCACGCACCGGCTCGCGACAAGCGCAGCCAGCGGGAACAGAAACATGCACCGGTGGTGCCGCGCGACTCGGTCACCGGCCGCTCATTGACCCTCGTGATCTCGATCATGTGTTTCCTTGCCTGCCTCACGGCCGGCGCCGTCTACATGATCAATGAATCGGCAAACGCCTGGCTCAAGGACATCGCCAGCGAAGTGACCATCCAGATTGAGCCCCAGGAGAATGTCGATACGGAAAAGACGCTGAAGGAGGTGCAAACCTATTTGCAGAGCCAGGTTGGTATCGCCAGCGCCAATCCGCTGAGTTTGGAAGATTCGGCGGGGCTCTTGGAACCTTGGCTCGGTCAATCCGACGCGTGGACAACATTGCCTATTCCGCGCCTTATCGCGATCGAGGTCAACCGTAGCACGCCACCCAATATCGAGAGCCTTAGAGCCGAACTCGGCAAGAAGTTTACCGGCGTGTCGTTAGATGATCACCGTCATTGGCAACGCCAGATAAGAACTGTGACGCGCTCGTTTGCGCTCGGCGGTCTTGCCATTCTACTGCTCGTTGCTGCTGCGACAACCGCTATCATCGTTTCCGCCACGCGCAGCGCAATGGCGTCAAATCGTGAGATCGTGGAGGTGCTGCACTTTGTCGGCGCGACCGACCGCTACATCGCCCGGGAATTTGAAAAGCACTTCCTGCAACTGGGTATCAGGGCGGGCCTAGTCGGCGCGGGCACCGCGATGGCGGTTTTTATCAGCATGCCAACGGTCATGCAGCTTCTCGGCGGGGGGACCGTCACCGGTGCGGAAATGAAGCGCCTCATCGGCACCGGAGGGCTCGACGCCACGGGCTATGCACTCTTAGGTGTCATGGTCATTGCAATCGCCGCGCTCTGCATGCTGACCTCACGTTTTGGCGTGTTCCGCATTCTCAACAGCAAACCGTAGTGGATCAGCCCGGCGGCAAATGCCTAGTATTCTGCGGGGTTCGCCGCAGGATAGCTCGCGTCTTGCCCACAATTCGGCGCACGGTTCCGTCACAACACCGGCCAAATCAGATATTGTTGTAGGGTCGGTGGTTCGCAGACGCGAAGTCATTCTCTATGACAGACAACGATCTGGAACAGCGATCGAAGGTTCAATGAGCCGTTGGCGGCGAGTGATGATCTTTGTGACGGGCGCGGCGCTCTCGCTGCTGGTGCTCGGGTTCATCCTCTTTGCCTCGGTCGTGACTCGCGCGCCGGCGCCTGCCAATCCCCGCGCTGAAGGCATTGTTGTTCTTACGGGCGAGGGCCGCCGCATTGCTGAGGGTGCGCGTCTGCTCAAAGAGGGGCGCGCCGAGCGCATGCTGATCTCTGGCGTCAACCCGCGTACTGGCAAGCGGGCAATCATGAAAATATCCGGACTGCCTGAACAGAAGTTCGACTGCTGCGTCGACCTTGGCTACTTGGCCCTCGACACGGCAGGAAACGCTGACGAGACACGGGCTTGGGCGGCGGCCCGGCGCTATGACACGCTCATCGTCGTAACCGCCAGCTACCACATGCCGCGCAGTTTAGCGGAGCTGTCACTGGCGCTGCCCGGTGCGCAACTGATACCGCACCCCGTGGTCCCCACAGGCTTTCCCGAAAGCGGTTGGTGGTTCCACCCTTCAACGACGCGCGTGCTGCTTGCGGAATACCTGAAGTTTCTACGATCCGCTGCGCACTTGACGCTAGCGCGGGTGATCGGACAAGTAGAGCCCAACGCACTCGCCGAAATGCCCAGCGAGCGCCCGGCAGGAATTTGATGGCTTGTTCTTAGGTATGCTGCGCTCAATCATCTATGCCGTGGTGTTTTATGTCACAACCGCCCTCTTCGTCGTCCTCGGCTCGTTTCTTCTGTTTGGCCCGCGCCGCTACGCGATGATGGGGCTCAAGGCCCACGCCATCACCTGCTTGTGGCTCCTGAAGTGGATTGTCGGAACCCGCATGGAAGTGCGCGGACGCGATAAGCTGCCCAAGGTTCCTTATCTCGTCGCGTCAAAGCACCAATCGGCCTGGGATACGTTCGCGTTGATCCCAATCTTTTCCGACCCAGCCTTGGTGATGAAGGTGGAACTTACGCACATTCCGTTCTACGGCTGGTTTTCGCGCAAGTTCGAGCACGTGTTCGTGCGACGCGAACGCGGCCCGGCTGCGTTGCGTAAGCTCGTGCACGACGCCAAACAGCGCGCGGCGGCCAATCGCGAAATCCTTATATTCCCCGAGGGCACACGGCGCCCACCCGGCAGCGCCCCCGATTACAAACCTGGCGCCGTTGCACTTTATGAAGGCCTCGGGCTGCCCTGTGTTCCAATGGCGCTCAACTCAGGACTCTATTGGCCGCGGCGTACGCTGCGGCGCTATCCCGGCACGATTATCGTCGAGATCTTAGGCCCCATCCCGTCGGGACTTCCCAGGGCGGAGTTCCGCGCGCTATTGCAGCAGCGCATCGAGGATGCCTCCAATCGCCTAATTGTCGAAGCTGCGCAGGCACCCAACCCGCCGCCCATGCCAACGAGCGCAGTCGCACCTGTTGTGCGCCCAGCGCCTACAAACGCAAAGACGCCCTAGCACACCGGCCAGGGCGTCAGTTTGTGCGCCTCAGCTGTCGCGTAATTCGCGGGGATCAGCGTCCATCCCTTGTCAGCTGCATCTTGCAGGGAGTGGCCGACACCTCGCAGCGATAGAACACCTTGCCGATGACCTCACCAATCGAACTCTGAGAGCAGCCCTGGACAACGTCTTTCGCATTGGCCCAATCACTGAACTTCTCACCACTGTCGAACCTGACAATCTCGCGCCATGCCTTGATGGCTGATGTTTTTGCACCATCGGCTCCTATCCACTGCGAGCCCACCGCGCGTACCCGGCCTAAACACTGCAATTTCTTGCGTCGCGTGTAGCCGTAAACGCGCGCGTTCTTATTTTCTTTGCGCCGGCGCACCTTGCGATAGTGACGATGCCGGCGGCAATCGTACTTGTTCCCGAAGATGTCGGTTTTGCAGATCGTGTGCGCCCGCGCCGCAGGCGTAGTCATGAACATAATTGAGCCCGCGGCTAGGAGCGTGATCGTGATCCAAACCGTGAGCTTGGGATGCCATGCAATCCGGTTGATCATCGTCATCCATCCTCGAAGTGGAGTTGTTGGTTGTTAGGTTTCGGCTACGCGTCACATCCTCTAAACGCGGGTGAGCCCCGGCTGAATGCGTACGCGCGGGTCTCATGAAACATGCAGAAAGTGGCTTGGCTGACTCCGCCAGGACCAGGAGACAAGGCGGACGCTATGCTGATTCTGCTGCACCCACCAAGAATCGCTTCGAACACAGATGAATAACTCGCCTGGCCCGGAATGCGTTGGTGTCAGAACGATCGCCACGCGGCACCGTGTCGATCACGACAATTTTGCCCATTTGCCGGATTGGGGTCTGCCGGCCCGCAACCAACTGTTTTGCCCGCCGCCACGCCGCCTTGTATCGGCAGCGCTCGACCCGGCCAGCAGGCGATTAGAGATGCGAACAAAGTAAGAATTTATAAAGAACATTGTTTGACTCTTGAGACGTAACCACCTAGATTCACGACCCTATGTGCAGGATGTCCCTATGGGCAACGAGCCAATAACTCTTCCCGCGATCTCTCAGCAGATCTGGGACCTCAAATACCGCCTCAAGGAGGCCGACGGCCGGCCGATTGATCGGACGCTGGAGAACACGGTATGGCGCGTAGCCCGCGCAGCAGCCGAGCCAGAGAAAGGCGGCAAGCGGGTACGGGAACAATGGGCCCAGCGTTTCTATGATGCGATAGGCGATTTCGGCTTTTTGCCTGCCGGGCGCATCCTTGCCGGTGCGGGAACTAATCGGGCCGTCACCCTTTTCAACTGCTTCGTGCTCGGCACGATCAAAGATGACCTTGGCGCTATCTTCGATGGCGTGAAGGACGCAGCGCTGACGATGCAGCAAGGCGGCGGCATCGGCCACGACTTCTCCACACTCAGACCCAAAGGCGCGCGGGTTGCAAGCATTGGCGCCGACGCCTCGGGGCCGGTGAGCTTCATGGACGTGTGGGATTCGATGTGCCGCACCATCATGTCAGCGGGCAGCCGGCGTGGCGCGATGATGGCGACGTTGCGTTGCGATCATCCCGATATCGAAGAATTTATCGAAGCGAAGTCGGACCCGGCACGGTTCAGAAACTTCAATCTATCTGTGCTGGTAACAGATGCATTCCTTAATGCGGTGCGTGACGACCACAAATGGAACCTTGTTTTCGGCGGAAAGGTCTACCGGACGTTGCCAGCACGCGCCTTGTGGGAGCGCATCATGCGTTCCACGTATGACTTTGCCGAGCCGGGCGTCGTCTTTATCGATCGCGTCAATGCGCGCAACAACCTGCGCTACTGCGAGGAAATCCACGCGACGAACCCGTGCGGCGAACAACCGCTTCCGCCTTTTGGCGCTTGCCTGCTGGGCTCAATCAATCTAGCGCGGCTCATCGAGGACCCATTCACGAACCGTGCACGACTTGATCTGGCCAAGCTCGAAGAACGCGTGCGCGTTGCAGTGCGCTTCCTCGATAACGTCATCGACGTTTCGAACTATCCGCTCAAAGCGCAGCGCAAAGAGGCCCGCGCCAAGCGCCGCATCGGACTGGGTGTAACGGGGCTTGCGGACGGGCTGATCTTCATGGGCAACAGGTATGGAACACGCGAAGCCGCTGACCTGGCTGGTGGCTGGATGGCGGCCATACAGCGTGCTGCCTATCTGGCAAGCACAGAGCTTGCAGCCGAGAAGGGCATTTTCCCTCTGTTCAATTCGCGACGCTTTCTTGAAAGCCCCAACGTCGCAGCACTCGACGCCCCCACGCGAGCGGCCATTAGCCGCCACGGCATTCGCAATGGCTGCCTCACCTCGATCGCCCCAACGGGCACGATTTCGCTGCTTGCCGGGAACGTGTCGAGCGGCATTGAACCGGTGTTCGACTTCATCCACCGGCGCCGCATTCTTGGCAAAGGCGGCGCGACGCGTGAGGAGGAAGTAGAGGACTACGCACATGCACTGTTCCGCGGGCAGTTTGGCCCTTCCGCTGAGCTTCCTAAAACATTCGTCAATGCAGGCGATCTTTCGCCCAGAGAGCACTTGGCGATGCAAGCCGCAATGCAGCCGCACGTCGACAGCGCCATTTCCAAGACAATCAACTGTCCGCCAGATATCTCGTTTGAGACCTTTAAAGATGTGTATCTGGAAGCGCACGCGCTCGGTCTCAAAGGTTGCACGACCTACCGCCCGAACCCAGTGACTGGGGCTGTACTCAAGCCAGCGCCCGCCGAACCCTCTGCGCCGAGCGCGCCATCAGAAGAAGTGCTCGTCTCCGAAGTCACCACGGCGCAACCGGCTGAGCGCGCAGGCGTCGTCTACATGGCCAAACCGCTCGAACGCGAGGCGGTCCTTTCGGGCAACACCTACAAGCTTAAGTGGCCGGGCAGCGATCACGCCATCTACGTCACGATCAATGACATTGAGCGCGACGGCCGCCGCCGTCCCTTCGAGATCTTCATCAATACGCGCAACCTGGAGCATTACGCCTGGACGGTGGCGCTGACGCGTATGATCAGCGCCGTCTTCCGCCGCGGAGGTGACGTCACTTTCGTGGCAGATGAGTTGAAAGCCGTATTCGATCCTCAAGGGGGGCACTGGGTTGGCGGGCGCTATGTACCCAGCTTGCTTGCGGCCATCGGCGAGGTCATCGAAAAACACATGATTCACACGGGCTTCCTGCAGGGCAACGAGGCCAGACTGGCTCTCGGGCAAGCAGAGAGCCAGCCGGAATCCGCCGTGCAATCCGGCGATTCGCGCGTTTCCGGCCAACGCTCAGCACCACTGAAACTTTGCCCGCGCTGCTCATCGGCCGACTATGTGCGCCGCGAGGCGTGTTGGGTTTGTCACGCTTGCGGCTTTTCTCGCTGCAGCTGATTCGTAACCCACGGCGCACATGGGCCGTATTTGAATTCGTGCCAGCTTGTCACGCGTTTGCACCTTCACATTGGGTCGAATTGAGAGCCATCGACGTTCGCAACATGCGGCATGATTGCATTCACATTGCCCCAAAAACACTGAGATCGGGCCACAATTCGGCTCGAAAACGGGAGCATCGTTCAACAATGCAACGGAAGCTGGCCCACAAACAAAACCACCTCGAGCAGGGTTCGAGCCAGGGGGCCACAAAGGGATCATTTGTTATGGGTGCGCATATTATCCAGCTTGCAGAGTTTCGGGCGCGGCGCTCAGAGTCGAGCGAAGCTCCAAAGGCGCAAAATGAAACGACGTCTGGTACCAATCGCTTCCACTTTTGGACTGGCGCCTCAGGCAAACGTTACGTTCACACGGTCTATAACTTGCTGGAGTGCCCTGCACTGCCCGCCGGCAATTATGTGCTCGTGCGCCGTGAACAGAACGGCCGGCGCACTGTGCTTGCAATCGGCCGCGTCAGTAGTGCAGCCCATTCGCTAAATCTGGCTGAGATCCGCCAGCGCGGCGCGGAGCTGGGCGCCGACGAGGTCCATGTGCATCTTCTGGCAAACACGGCAAAACAGAGCAAGCTCGTGGAGTTCGATATGCGCGGCGGCCAGATCAAGCCGGAAGTCGAGTTTGCGGCAAGCAGCGGCCTTGTGCACTGATGCGCGCGTCAGTCATCGCGCGCTACCAAGACATTGCGATAGCCGAAGCGCCGCGCATCTTCCGGCCTTAAACGGGGCACGCGCACTGGATGCTTGCGGCAAGCCTCCACAAGCGCCGAAGCACTTGGGCGGACGTGAACGTCTGCGCTTCCGCGTGCCACGTGCGGACCAACAAGGCCCATAACGCGCTCCAGATCGCGTTCACGTATGCCCAGTTCAGCAAGATGCGCGAGCGTGTTGGCCAGGTAGTCAATGTTGCTCCCCGACAGGCCGCAGCCACCCCGGATCAAGTTCGCCTGAACGCTCAGCGCAAGCCGGCCCGCATAACTGGGGTGCGCACGCTCCACCAAGTAAGTGACCGCCAAGACCTCCGGTCGATCCCCGGTTAGCAGCGTTACGGGCACAAGGGCCTCGCGATAGACACTGATTACCTGCTCGCGTTCACGCAGGTATTCCAGCGTTTTGTGCGTAGCCTCAGGCGAGACGCGAAAAGCGATCCCCTCGCAGGCACCTCCGCGATCAAGGCCCAGCACAAGACCTGGACGGCAGGGTGATCCACGATGATAGCGTGAGTAGATGCAGAAACTGCGCCGCCATCCAACAAGCTTGGCGTGCACACTCTCCTCGAACGGAAAACCCGGCCGCCACATAAGCGAGCCGTAGGCAAAGATCCAGAGATCGTGCGAATTCGCCATCGCTACCTGGATTCGGCCTTTCCCTTCTTTGCGCCCGCGAGCGCATCGGTCTGCGAAACGCGGCCAAAGTCTGGGGCTGCCGTGTCCTGACCGGCCTGAATGATGCCGCGCCGAATGAAGCGCGCGTCTGTAAACAGCCGGAAGAGCTTTTCGCCGTCACCGAACCTGATTGCGCGCTGCAGTTCGGTCAAATCTTCCGAAAAACGCCCAAGCATCTCAAGTACCGCTTCCTTGTTATTCAAGAAGACGTCGCGCCACATGGTCGGATCGGAGGCGGCAATGCGTGTAAAATCACGAAAGCCGCCAGCGGAGAACTTGATCACCTCCGTATTCGTAACACGCTCCAGATGCTCAGCCGTGTTGACAATATTGTAAGCGATCAAATGCGGCAGATGGCTCGTGATCGCGAGCACCAGATCGTGATGCTCAGCGTCCATAATCTCAACCTTTGAGCCAAGCGCCGCCCAGAACGACTTAAGCTTTTCGACGGCGGCTTTGTCGGTCTCGGGTTCAGGCGTGAGTATTGTCCAGCGCCCATCAAACAACTCGGCAAATCCCGCTTCCGGCCCAGACTGCTCGGTTCCTGCGATGGGGTGCGCCGGGATGAAATGCACACCCTTTGGTACGTGTGGAGCAACATCACGCACCACCGCCGCCTTCACCGAGCCCACATCGGTCAGGATCGCTCCTTGGCGCAAGTTCGGGGCGATCAATTCGGCAAGCGGCCCGCAGGCCCCGACTGGCACGCTTAATATTACGAGATCGGCGCCTTTCACCGCGTCGGCGGCTTTCATGCAACCTCCGTCGATGAGGCGCAACTCAAGAGCGGTCTCGATCGTCTCTTTCGTGCGCGCACTCCCAACGATCGTTTGCGCCAGTCCTTTGCGCCGCACTGCGTGGCTAATGGAGGAGCCAATGAGCCCAATACCGATCAATGCAATACGTTCGAACATGGGTTGCGTCATGCAGCCGGCCTTTCGAGAAATTCAGCGAGTGCTTTAACGACCGCGCGATTGTCGGCCTCCAATCCAATCGTCATACGCAAGGCATTCGGCAGGCCATAGGCGCTAACGCGTCGCACGATAATCCCGCGCGACTTTAGGAACTGATCGGCAGCAGCCGCGTTCTTTTCCCCTTCCGCCGGGAAATGAACCAGCACGAAGTTGGCTGCACTCGGCGTCACTTCCAGGCCCAGATCCATAAGCTGTGCCGTGACCCAGCCGAGCCATTGCTCGGTATGCGCAACGGCTGCTGCCTCGTGCGCCTGATCCTCAATGGCCGCAGCACCGGCAGCCATTGCCGCGGCGGACACGTTGAACGGACCTCGGATCCGATTGAGAACATCGGCGACTTCCTCCGGGCAGTAGGCCCAACCAAGTCGCGCGCCGGCGAGACCGTGGATCTTGGAGAACGTGCGGGTCATCACCGTGTTGTTCGTTGTTGCAACGAGTTCGATGCCCGCCTCGTAATCGTTGTGCCGCACGTACTCGGCGTAGGCCGCATCGAGCACCAACAGAACATTGTCGGGCAACCCGGCGCGCAGGGCCCGAACCTCATCGATCGAGATATAGGTGCCCGTCGGGTTGTTGGGGTTGGCTATAAACACCATGCGCGTTTGTGGCGTCGCGCGCGCCAATATCTGCCCGACATCGGTCCGCAATGCTGTCTCAGGCGCCATGACGGGAACGCCGCCATTGGCGAGAATGATGATGCGATAGAGCAAAAATCCATGTCGCGTGAATATCGCCTCATCGCCAGGAGCCAAATAAGCTTGCCCGAGCAAGCTCAAAATCTCGTCCGATCCCGCCCCGCATATAATGCGGTCCGCGTTCAGCCCGTAACGCCCCGCAATAGCCTTGCGCAACGCCGTGCAGTTCCCGTCCGGATAGCGCTCCAGCTCGACGGCGGCTTGCCGGAATGCTGTAACGGCCTTCGGACTGGGACCCAATGGCGTCTCATTGGACGAAAGCTTAATTGGCGTTTCGTCCGCGGCGAGCGCGCTTTCACCCGGCACGTATTGCTCGATCTGGAGAATGCCCGAACGTGGTGAGGGCGCGGGAGGTGACATTGTAGGTCTCACTTGGTCTTGCATAGGCCTATCACAATGGCCTGCGCAGGCCTTGGGGCCCGACTGATAGACAGCCAATAACCCGAAAGCAAAGAAAAGATTGACTTTCCAGGTCTAGTGCCTAGCTAAGCTCGCACTCGAAGGCGCAATATAAGAAGATTAAGCTAAAGACCATAAACCGGGTGTCAGAGACGAGGCATGAATTCGGCCCCTGTAGAATCTTTCGATAGCTCGACGAACGTACGCATTGCTGAGGCAAACAATCCCTCAAGCACCGTCGTGCACTTTCCCGACAGCGAGCCCTTGCGGCTTGCCTGCGACCAACTCCTTGCGCCGATCTCCATCGCCTACCAGACCTATGGCGAACTCAACGCCGACAAGTCGAACGCAATCCTTGTCTGCCACGCACTGACCGGTGACCAGTACGTCGCAAGCGAGCATCCCGTCACCAAGAAGCCCGGATGGTGGGAGACGCTCGTCGGCCCCGGCAAGCCCATCGATACCAATCGCTTTTTCGTCATCTGCCCAAACATTCTTGGCAGTTGCATGGGCTCCACCGGCCCGGCCTCGATCGACCCGAAAACCGGCCGGCCCTACGCGCTCAACTTCCCCGTCATCACCATTGGCGACATGGTCAATGCACAAGTGCGGCTCATCGATCATCTGGGCATTGATAAGCTCTTTTGTGTTCTGGGCGGATCGATGGGCGGCATGCAGGTTTTGGAATGGGCTTCTAGCCATACCGAGCGCGTCTACTCTGCCATGCCTATCGCCACCGCCGCATGGCATTCCTCGCAGAACATTGCCTTCCACGAGGTCGGGCGTCAGGCCGTCATGGCTGACCCTGATTGGTGCGCAGGTGACTATCATTCGCAAAATAAGGTGCCACGCAATGGGCTCGCGGTGGCCCGCATGGCTGCGCATATCACTTATCTGTCTGAAGAGGCACTCCACAGCAAGTTTGGGCGCAGCCTGCAGCGCGGCTCGGAACTGACGTTTTCCTTCAACGCCGACTTCCAGGTGGAGAGCTATTTGCGTCATCAGGGATCGACTTTCGTCGACCGCTTCGACGCCAACAGCTACCTCTATATCACGCGCGCAATGGATTATTTCGATCTTGCAGCCGAGCACGGCGACGTGCTTGCAAATGCCTTCCGCGGCACCAAGACGCGCTTCCTTGTCGTTTCCTTCACAAGCGACTGGCTCTACCCCACGCGCGAAAGCCGCGAGATTGTGCAGGCGCTGAATGCGGTCGCCGCCAACGTCTCCTTCGTGGAGATCGAAACGAACAACGGTCATGACTCCTTCCTGCTTGAGGAGCCCAAGTTCTTCGCCACGGTGCGCGGTTTTCTCAATGCTGCCGGCGTCAAGCGCGGGCTCAACACGTAGTGCCAAATCAGATGCTTAAACTCACCACCCCACCTCATGACGCACACCGCGTCGACCACCTGCTCATTGCTGAAATGGTCGAGCCGGGCTCTCGCGTGCTCGATGTGGGCTGTGGCGACGGCGCTCTTTTGCAGTTGCTTGCGAAGACAAAGTCGGTCGATGGGCGCGGCGTCGAACTTTCACGCGAGCGCGTCAATGCCTGCGTGACGCGCGGCCTCTCGGTCATACAAGGTGATGCCGACGTCGACCTCGACGACTATCCGGACCAGGCGTTTGATTATGCGATTTTAAGCTTGACGATCCAGGCCACGCGTTATCCCAAGAAGGTAGTGGAAAACCTGTTGCGCATCGGGCGTCAGGCCATCGTCTCGTTCCCGAACTTCGGGCATTGGCGGATCCGCACGCAGCTCCTTTTCACCGGCCGCATGCCGCAAACCGAAAACCTGCCGGAAGCCTGGTATATGAGCCCGGACTCGCACTTGTGCACGATCAAGGACTTTGCCGACTTGGTCGCGCTCGTCGACGCGAACGTGGAAGCCGCCGTAGCTTTCAACTCCTGGGGCCGCAGGCTCCCCATCCGGCGCTCAATTTCATTGCAAAACTTGTTCGGTGAGAAGGCGGTATTCGTCTTGCGCAAACGCCACGGCGATTGAGAGCGCCTAGCCGCGGATTGGCGCGAAGTCTCGCAAGGCGCGCGCTTTGGCCGGTTTGCCGATCGGGGCGACAACTTCCTTGCGCGCCTCCACGATAATGACACCGGCAAATGCAGGTGAAATGTTTGCACCCATCCGCTCCCAAGCTGGGGCCGAGCGCAACAGCATGCGCCTTCCGATCGGCGGAACGAAGAGTGCGCCTCCCCAGTCAAAAGGTGTGAACAGTGCATTGAGAAGTAAGGACTCAAGCTGGCGGCGGCTGTATGGCCGGCCCTGGCCGAAAGGTGTGTTGTCCAGTCTTGCCCACACGCCGCGCCGATTGGGCACGATGAGCATTAGGCGGCCCTCGGGCGCCAGCACACGCCACATCTCACGCAGCAGCGGGCGTCCCCGCTCTGCCACTTCCAGGCAATGCACTGCCAGCAGACGATCCACCGAGCCGTCGGGCAGCGGCAGCCTATCTTCCTCGACGAGAACGGAAAGCTTGCGTCCGTCACGCGGCCACGCGACCGCGCCTTGGCTGTGGGGTGTCAGCGCGCCAATGCGCCGCGCCTCGCCGCGATAAGAGCCCAGATATGGTGAGGGAAAGCCAAGACCGATCAATGTTGCTCCGTTGACGCCCCTCCAACGGGCACGGATGCGATGGGTCAGCAGACGGCGCACGACCTGGCCAAGTGGCGTCGCATAGAATTCCTGCAGGTCGCTGGCATCGAGTTGCATGGGATGCAAGCCTCGCGGCATCTGACCCGCGACTCTCTACGATTAATCCGGCAATTCAAGCGCCCTTAGCTGGTGCGTTGAATTCGCGTTGTCGCGCCGTTAGGTTCCGCCGGTGGTTATTGTCAAAAAAGGTGGTATCCGCAGGATATGCCAAAGCTCGATATTCTCCAGTTTGCCTGCCGATCCGACAACTATGGCGTGCTCGTTCATGATGAAGCCGCCGGCGTCACGGCCGCAATCGATGCGCCCGACGCCGAACCCATTCTCGCCAAGCTTGCAGAGAAGGGCTGGCGGCTCACGCATCTGCTCATAACCCACCACCACGCCGATCACACCGCCGGAAATACACAGCTCAAGGAAGCCACCAGCTGCACAATTATCGGACCCAAAGCGGAAGCGGACCGCATACCGGGCATCGATCGCGGTGTCGTTGAGGGTGAGACAATCGCGTTCGGGAAATACGAAATTCGAGTGATCGAAACGCCCGGTCATACGATTGGGCACGTTACGTACTGGATACCGGCGGCGAACGTCGCCTTCGTTGGCGACGTGCTGTTCGCAATGGGCTGCGGGCGAATTTTCGAGGGCAATGCCAAACTCATGTGGGAATCGCTCACCAAGCTTATGGCGCTCCCGCCCGAAACCGAGATTTACTGCGGCCATGAGTACACCGCGGCCAATGCTACGTTTGCTTTGACTATCGATCCGGAGAATGCACAGCTCCAGAAACGGGCTAAGGACGTGGCAGAGCTGCGCTCAAAGGGGCTTGCAACGTTGCCGACACGGCTCGATCTAGAATTGGAGACCAACCCTTTCCTACGGCCCCATATCGCCGCAATCCGGCAACGGCTCGGCATGTTGTACGATCCCGATTGGCGGGTCTTCGCCGAGATCCGCGAACGAAAGAACAAGGCCTGATTGTATGACCGCACTGTCTGCGGACGACGTCATTCGGTTGCTGAATCTGCAACCACATCCCGAACGGGGGCATTACCGCGAAACCTTCCGGGATGAGTCGAGCGGGACTGACGGCAGGGCGGCCTCTACCGCAATCTATTACCTTCTAGCGAACAACGAGATTTCGCGTTGGCACCGGGTTGATGCCGCCGAGATCTGGCATTGGTATGCCGGCACCACACTCATGCTTTCCATGTCACCGCCCAACGGCGTTGCAGCGCATACGCGGCTTGGACCCGGTTTGGCCGAAGGCGAGCGGCCGCAAGCTGTGGTACCCAAAGGCCACTGGCAGCAGGCGCGAAGCTGCGGCGCATGGACGCTGGTGGGGTGCACTGTTGCACCCGGATTTACTTTCGAGGGGTTTGAATTGGCGCATGAGGGCTTTGAGCCTGGCAACAGCGCGTAGAATTCGACAACTGTTGCTCGCTCGGCGCAAAGTCCACTTTTCCACGACTAATGACGTGCAGAGCTTCCAGTCAACGCATTGATAGATAACAATTTTTTTGTATCTTGGGGTTCGGCGGCGCACCTGTGCTTGCCGCGTCCACACGACTCATCAATGGTGATCGTAGCACCTACAAATCACGGCTAGCGGGGGTTGCCGGAAATGACGCGCCAGTCCACTGGACCCATATTAACGGCGATATTCGTCGATTACGACAACGTCTATCTCTCCCTAAAGCGGAAGAACGAGGACGTGGCTAAGCGTTTTTCCAAGGACGCTGGCTTGTGGATCAGGGAGATTGAGACGGGCGGGCTCATCTCGCCAACGAACACGCCAGAGATTTCTGGCCCGCGCCGCATCGTGTTGAACCGCTGTTATGGCAACCCCGTGCCACGGCGGAACACCAGCGATAACTCCACCGACATGAGTTCGTTCCCGTTCGTGCGCCATCATTTCCTGCGCTCCGGGTTCGAGATTATCGATTGTCCACCACTCACCGCTCAGTTGAAAAACTCAGCCGACATCCGAATGGTTATGGACATCCGCGACCTCCTCTCGCACGACACCTATTTCGATGAGTTCATCATTCTGTCGGGCGATGCAGATTTTACGCCGGTGCTACACCGTCTGCGCTCACACGCGCGCCGCACTGTGATTTATGCCAACGACAATACGGCCGCGCCTTATACGGCAATCTGCGATGGAGAAGTGCGCGAGCGCGACTTCCTCGCGCTCCTGCGGCAAGGGCACCTGCAAGGCAAGGACGCGCCGGAGCAGGTCCGCGAGCAGCAAGCGCTGCCGAGCGCGGCGGCGATCGAAGTAACGCGCAAGCAGATCATGAGCGAAGTGGTCTCAGCGGTTCGTGCTGCAGGACAACCCGTGCCGCTGGAGGCGCTCGCTGACCGCGCGGTACGCATTTTGGGCCACGATAAGACCGTTGGCTCCGGCTGGGGTGGCGTGGGCAACTTCCGTGACCTTCTCGCCAAGGGGCTCCCACGAGAAATTCGCCTCAGCGACCAGGCCCCTTATTACGTCTTCGACTCAGCACGGGCGCCGCTGCAAGAGCCAAAGCCGATCGATCCCCGCACGGCGCAGGCCGCTCGCAGCGAACCACCGCGCCAAGAAGCGCAGGTGGAGAAACCGCCGCCGCAAACGCTCGCGCCGCTTCTTGGCAGCGCACCTCCCGCTCAGCGTCCCGCCGCTCCACCGCCGGGCCAAACGACCCAGGTGGAACGCGGTCCGCTCGCCCCGGCCCAGCCTGATGCCCTCTCGGGTCAGCCGGGGCATCCTCGTTCCGAGCCGCCGCGCGCTCAACCGCAGCCGCAAACCTCGGCGCCGACGCGAGGCGAGGGACCGACAGCCATTCAGCAATCGATCGCACGCATCCATGAGGCGTGTCAGGCGCCAACGCTTTCGCCGCCCGACTACCGCGCCTTGTTTGAAGTGATGGCCCAGGAAATCAGTGCCAACGGGCTGGCCGGCTCACAGACGCTCGCCAACATTGTCACGCGCGCGCAGGAGTTCGGAATCGAGATTAGAGGTGATGATGCGCGCTTCGTTCTCGATGTCGTCAGCGAGGCTGATCCTTGGTTCGACCAAGGTGCCTCAGCGAGCCTGTTCGCAAGCCGCTTTCGCAACTTCGTCGTTGCGCGCTGCCGCAGCCAGGGACTCAACCTGTCAGCCGGCGAGCTCGACCTGATCGAAGCATGGTTCGCTGGCCCAACGGGATCGCAGCGCGGCAAAGCAGATCCCGCTCAGCAACAAGGACAGACGCAGGCGCCGCGGCAACCCGCACCTACCGCCGAAACAGCCGATGCGGAGGCACGCTCTGATCAATCATGGAGTCAAGCAGAGAGCCGCCAGCGTGCTGCCGATCCCGATATGCCAGGCGGCGGCGACACGGACGAATTTCCTCGTATCATTCGCACACGGCTGCGGGGTTAGCTGACACGGGTTTAGGTTGAACCTGGATGAGCGGCGGCACATGAGAGTGCCGCCGCTTTCTTTTCGCCCTCATCAGGTCGCCATGTAGTGGCCGCCGTTGATATCAAAGCAGGCACCCGTAGCAAAACCCGCCTCATCAGCCGCTAGAAAGACGACAGCGCGCGCAATCTCTTCCGACTCGCCAAGCCGGCCGACCGGGATCAGCGGGATGATCTTCGTGTCCAGCACCTCTTTGGGCACAGCAGCAACCATGTCGGTCGCGATGTAACCTGGCGCGATCGTATTGACGGTAATGCCCTTGGCGGCGGTCTCGTATGCAAGCGCCTTGGTAAATCCGTGGACGCCGGCCTTGGCCGCAGAATAATTTGACTGGCCCATCTGGCCCTTGCGGCCATTAATTGAAGAGATGTTGATAATGCGGCCGAATTTACGATTACGCATGCCCTCGATGACATGACGGCACATATTGAACACCGAGTCGAGATCGGTGCGAACGACAATGTCCCATTGCTCTTTGGTCATGCGATGAAGCATGGCATCACGCGTAATGCCTGCGTTATTGACCAGCACATCGATCGGCCCAAGGTCCTTCGTCACTTGTGCAACGCCCTGTTCACAAGCCGCATAGTCGCCAACATCCCACTTGTATACGGGAATGCCCGTATCAGCCTGGAACTGCTGCGCGGCAGCGTCATTGCCCGCGTAGTTGGCGGCAACCCGGTAACCGCTATTTTTCAAGGCAATCGAAATTGCGTGGCCAATGCCACGCGTGCCTCCCGTCACGACGGCGACACGTGCCATGGAAGTCCTCCCTCAGCTTTGTTCGTTGTTGATCGATAGGGTGAACAAGGAGGCCGCCAGCAGGGCCGGCGGCCGAATTACATGAAGATGCGCCCTCATAGGCGCTCGACGCACATAGCGACGCCCATTCCACCGCCGACGCACAGCGTGGTGAGACCCTTCTTGGCTTTGCTGCGCCGCATCTCGTGAAGCAACGTCGTGAGCACGCGCGCGCCCGAGGCACCAATGGGATGGCCAAGAGCGATGGCGCCGCCATTAACGTTGACCCGGTCCGTGTCCCAGCCAAGCCCCTTGTTGACAGCGCAGGCCTGCGCTGCGAAGGCCTCGTTAGCTTCGACAAGATCGAGATCTTTGACCGTCCAGTCGGCCTTCTCCAGCGCCTTTTTCGAGGCTGGAATTGGCCCTGTACCCATAATCGAGGGATCGACGCCTGCATGCGCCCATGAGACGATGCGGGCCAAGGGTTCGATCCCACGCTTCTTGGCTTCCTTAAGCGTCATCAGCACAACAACTGCGGCGCCGTCGTTAATGCCCGAAGCATTACCGGCAGTCACCGTTCCATCCTTTTCAAAGGCTGCTCGCAACTTTGCGACGCTGTCAATTGTAGCACCTTCACGGATGTACTCATCTTCAGATACGACAACATCGCCTTTGCGCGTCTTGATCGTCACAGGCACGATCTCGTCCTTGAACTTGCCAGCCTTCCTGGCAGCCTCCGCCTTGTTCTGCGAAGCAACCGCAAATAGGTCTTGCTCTTCACGCGTGATCTGCCATTGGCGCGCGACGTTCTCCGCTGTTGTGCCCATGTGGTAGCCGTTGAATGCATCCCACAGGCCATCGGAGACCATGGTGTCGATCATCTTGAGATCACCCATCTTCACGCCGTTGCGCAAGTGAGCGGCGTGCTTGGACTGGCTCATGCTTTCCTGCCCGCCAGCAACAACGATCGAGGACGAGCCCGTTTGGATCTGTTGCATACCCAGCGCGACCGCCCTGAGACCCGATCCACAAACTTGGTTAACGCCCCAGGCCGGTGCATCGACCGGGACGCCGGCAGCGACAGAGGCCTGCCGGGCCGGGTTCTGCCCGTGGCCCGCCGTTAGAACCTGGCCAAGTATCACTTCGCTAATGTCGCCCGGCGCGACGGTTGCACGCTCCAGGGCCTCTTTGATGACGACCTTTCCGAGTTCGTGGGCTGGAAGGCTCGCCAGCGAGCCGTTAAACGAGCCAATTGGCGTACGTGCCGCACTGGCAATGACAATGGTTTCCTTGTCCTGGCTCATAACTGGCGCCTCCTCGAGGGCTGGTCTATGTCAGATTGCGTCGCCGCGGGTGGGAACAACCGGCCGGCCTCTACCTCCAAAAACTCTGGACAGCGAGCTTCGGCCTATTTTTCACGGCAAGATAGCAGCACCGCCTTCCCGGCCGCAATTGCGACATCTGGTCGGGACGGCCGGCATAAACGTCTGGTACCGCAGGCTCTCTGTGTGTTACGCTGATGCGCTGCAATAAAGTGCCTTCGAATGGCCCACACAATGTTGAACACACCTGACGCCCCCGGCGACAAAAAAGAAGCGGTTGTCATCAAGAAGTATGCCAACCGCCGCCTCTACAACACCGAGACGAGCACCTATGTGACGCTCGACGACTTGGCGGGGATGGTACGCTCCGACCGGGACTTCGTGGTCTACGATGCCAAGACAGGCGACGATCTTACACACTCAGTCCTGACGCAGATTATTGTCGAGCAGGAAAACCGCCAAGGCGGTCAAACCTTGCTCCCGGTTCCGTTCCTGCGCCAGCTCATCCGGTTCTATGACGACAGCATCGGACGCATGGTTCCTGGCTACTTACAGTTCAGCCTTGAGAATCTGGCAAAGGAGCAGGGAAAGCTTCGCGCGCAATTTGCAAATGTCTTTGCCAATCCAGCCGCGGCATTCGAGGTCTACCAGGAGCTTGCTCGCAATAACATGGCGATGTTCGAGAAGGCATTGTCCATGTGGTCTCCGTTCGCCGGACGCGGTGCAGGCGACGCCCAAGAAGGCCAGCCCGAGGCCGAGAATGGCGAGCCACGCAAAGAATCCGACGAGATCAACGAGCTCAAGTCTCAGCTCGCGAGCATGCAGCAAAAGATCGACAAGCTGTCGGAAGATCGCGACGACTAGATCGACGCCGCCGCCTTTGATCCGCACCGTCGCAGAACATCCTGCTTCCCGGCCCGTACGTTACCCGCGCCCACAATAGCGCGCGGTTTCGGGCCAAATCGCTCAAAACCTATCGAAGACATAGCGGGTGCATTTGCCCAATGGGCACAAAGACGGGTACCGCCTGTGCGCGATGCCAATTGCGATCTGGAGAGGCTGTCATGCGCGCCCCAACATTGGCTGAGGCCACCACAGATATCCCCGGAAAACCTAGCCGCCGTGGCCGCCGAACGAGAGGTCACGCCGGGCCACCCGAATTCCAATCGTGTACCCAGCCACCACATCGATCAACGCCGCGACCATGATCATGAAGAACACCGAGTTTGCAGCAAGCGGTGCCAACAGGAACTCAATCAGGCAGGCAACGAACACGAGCATCGAAAGACCGTGATCGATCAGCGACGATGTCGACGTATAGGTCGCCTTCACGATCTCGATGAACAACATGATGAACGTCAATAGGACGAGGAAGTCCCCCCAGGTGAACTTCCAAATGCCGCCGCTCAGCATCGTGATCTCTGGCAACATGAGCTTGCTGAGAATTTCAGGGCCAAGCAGCGCCACGATCACGTTATAGATAATGAGCACGACGACGATGAGCGGAATGGACCTGAGCGACATAGGATAATCCTTTTCCAACCGGCCTTGGTCAGTTCAATACGAAAGCCTTTTGCCACGACGGGCTTGGTGCTGCAATGTACGATGCCGGGTGAACGTGGCGCGATAACGTCGGCCCCAGGACTTAAACTTCGTTTTTCGCCTCGAGAATTTGCCGGCCGCGATACTTGCCGGTCTTGAGATCGATGTGGTGTGGGCGCCGCCGTTCACCTGATTCCTTGTCTTCCACGTACGTCGGAGCCTTGAGAGCGTCATGGGAGCGACGCATACCCCTCTTGGTCCCTGTTACTTTCTTTCTTGGAACTGCCATCTGTCAGAACTCCTTCAATCAGCAGGCTGCGCGACCGCAATCCCGCATGAGCTTCAATCAATCAAACGTATTGCTAACTGGAGCGTGCAACCTTAGGGCTGCGCATTCCGCAAACATATGCCCCGGCGCGGACCACCGGACCGGGGCTCGTTTCCGGCGCCTTATACCCAAAATCTGGGCTAGCTGCCAAGGCCTTGTGGCAGCTAGCGGTTAGGGCGCCGAATACAGCTCACCGCCCAGGGGGAGCGGGCCGCAAGCCGCTGGATTCGGGTGGCGCGACGCGATGTCCAAGGCCCTGGATTGCCAGCATCCCGGCTGATTGGGTTGGGCAGCGCTACGGCAAGTAGTGCCGCCTGACGCAACGTTAGGTACTTGGCTGACCGCCTAAAGTGGGCCCGCGCCGCAGCTTCCGCACCGAAGACACCCCGGTCCCACTCGGCAATATTAAGATAGACCTCCAAGATCCGCTGCTTAGGCCATACCAGCTCGATAGCAAACGTAACCGGTACCTCCATGGCTTTGCGCACGTAACTCTTCGATGGCCATAGGAACAAATTCTTCGACACTTGCATCGTGATCGTGCTGGCTCCGCGCGGCGTACCGCCGGACGCTCGCCTGATGGCGCTGAGCACCTCGGCGAAATCGATGCCCCAGTGGTAGCAGAAGCGCCCATCCTCCGACATGATGACCGCGCGGTGCAGGTTTGGAGAAATGTCTTCAATTGGCACCCATTTCTGCGTAATGCGTGTTCCGCCGAGCCGCTCAAGCAGCATCAGATTTGAGAACGGAGGATTGATAAATCGATAGACAACGATCAGCAGCATCACGACGCTGAACCACGCAGCGAAAACGATCCCCCCGACCTTGACTGCGCGGACCCCGATATCCTTAACCCGCTGCGCGTCCCAACCGGCAAGTAAGCGCAGCGCCGAGGTTTTGATGCGCTGCCTCGTCCCCAGGGGAACCTCGCTGGAGTGCGGCGCTGACGCTAGAGTGCCACCTGGAGGTTCGAATTCGGACCGCTGCCCCAATTGCGGCGCTTCGGCAGGAAGAGGCGCTTCGCTCGCAAGACTGGGCGTCGCGGGCTTGCCCGTTGTGGGGTCAATGATCTTTTCAGTTGGCGGATCGGACTTATCCATACTGTCCTTACATCACCCCAATGCTATATGCGGCGCCAGCCCTCACGCCGTAGCCTTCGGCTTGATTCCGAGGCAGGCGGCCCACTAGGTAATCCGCGAATGGAATTTGTGCAAAGACTTGAGGCCGCGGCCCGGCACACCGAAGACCACCTGAGGGCCTTGCTGGAGGAATGCGGGCCGGCGGACGACGGCCGCCTCGGCGACGCCATGCAATATGCCGTTCTGGCCGGCGGCAAGCGGTTTCGCCCCTTACTTGTGATCGAGAGCGCCGCCCTGTTCGGTATCGAAGAGCGAATGGCACTTAATGTCGCGGCCGCCATAGAATGCGTTCATTGCTACTCGCTCGTGCATGATGATCTGCCCTGCATGGACGATGACAACCTGCGGCGCGGCCAACCCACGGTCCACAAGGCCTATGACGAATGGACGGCGATCCTAACCGGTGATGCGCTTCTGACATTGGCATTCGAGATTCTTGCCCGACCAACGTGGCAACCCGATGAAGGTGTTCGCGCCGACCTCGTCCTCGCGCTCGCCAAGTCGGCTGGAGGACGAGGAATGGTTGAGGGGCAAATGTTGGATCTCGAAGCGGAAAAACTCGGTACACCAGAAACTCCAACGATCAATCACATACGCAGGCTGCACGCACTCAAGACCGGAGAGCTTATAGCGTGCGCCTGCGAGGCGGGCGCCATTCTCGGCCATGCAACTGCAATCGACCGCGCGGCCTTGCGGCGCTATGGCCAGCACCTCGGATTGGCATTCCAGATCGCCGACGATTTGCTCGACGCAGAAGGCGATACCGAGATCGTTGGCAAAGCGACCGGCAAGGACGATGCGCGCGGTAAAGCCACGCTGGTCACGCTCCTTGGCGTAGATAATGCGCGTGCATGCCTTGAAGAAGCGGAGCAAGACGCAGTCAAATCGCTACACTCATTTGGTGAACGCGGCGCAGCGCTTATCGAAGCTGCCCGCTTCGCCGCCCATCGCGCGCTCTAGAAAAACTAATGGGCTGAGGGCGCCCACAGCTCATGTTCGCGCGAACGCCCCCAGCCCTCAACCGGCGACAGAGGCCGCCGGAAACTGAAACCAGCAACTGATGCTCGCCCGCACCTTGTCAACCTAGGTAATAGCAGTTGACGTCAACATTGAGGCCTTCCGGCCCGGTGAGAACGCCAGCCTTGCAAAGCGTGGTCAGCGCAAGCGGCATCGCCGCAGACTAACCGCTTCCGTCAGTTGAGAACTTGGATTGAGCTTATGAGCGGCGATTAAGCGGCGATGGATAAGTCAGAATAGGGGAGCGGCGCTTATTGGGGAACGCCAGGCGTTGGATTGTCGCGCGGATCGCCTGACTCAGACTTCTTGTGTTCGAAGGTTTGCTCCGTGCGGGCCCTAGCACCCGCAACCTGAGTGCCTGTCAGCCTGCATTCGTTGTTTTGATCAAGAAGCACAAAGGCCCGGTTGGGCTTGTCGACAAACTCGGCCCGCGTCAGCTTTCCATCACCGTTAGCGTCGTAGTGACCAAAACCAACCGTCTGGAACATCCTGTCTGTACTAACGATCTTCCCATACTCCGCCGTGTCAACGATGCTATCGCGATTGGCGTCGGCCGCATCGAACAGCTCGGCCGCATACGCTTTCCATTCCTCGCATGTGACGACGTTGTCGTGGTTACGGTCCCAGCTCCCTGCCGCCGTAAGAAAGACGGAATCGACTTCGCCAACTGACGAGCCGGAACAGCCGGCGAATAAGAAAATGACCGCGAAGGCCGCGCCGACGTGGCTCCAATAGTGCCAAAAGGTCATTTCTCTTATCATTGTCTTTCCCCGAAGGTGCGGGCGGAGCGAATCTTTAAGCTGAGTCCTTGTAGTGCTCAAGGCCAGCAGAACTCGGGCCAAAGCGCTGCTCTATGTAGTCTTCCACGATTCTCTTGAACTCAGCGGCGATATTTGGGCCGCGCAGCGTCATTGCCTTTTTTCCGTCGATGAACACCGGGGCGGCAGGCATCTCGCCCGTGCCCGGCAGCGAAATACCTATGTCGGCGTGCTTTGATTCGCCGGGGCCGTTCACAATGCAGCCCATCACCGCGAAACTTAAATCTTCGACGCCGGGGTATTTCCGGCGCCACTCGGGAATGCGCTCGCGAATCATGTTTTGCACATCGCTGGCGAGTTCCTGAAACACCGTTGAGGTAGTACGTCCGCAGCCGGGGCATGCCGTCACAACGGGCACGAACGATCTTAAGCCCATGCTCTGCAGGATTTCTTGCGAAACCTTGACCTCAAGCGTTCGGTCGCCGCCGGGCTCAGGCGTGAGCGAGACGCGAATGGTGTCGCCAATGCCCGCTTGTAACAGCAGGCCAAGGCCGGCGGCCGACGCCACGATGCCTTTGGACCCCATCCCAGCCTCTGTAAGACCAACGTGCAGCGCATAGCGGCAGCGCTCGGCAAGCTTGGTGTAGACGCTGACCAGATCCTGTACCGCAGAAACTTTGGCGGAGAGAATGATCTTGTTGGATCCCATACCGAGTTCTTCGGCACGCTCCGCCGATAGCAGCGCTGATTGGACGATTGCCTCGTGCATGACGGCGCGCGCATCTTGCGGCGCGCGGCTTGCAGCATTCTCGTCCATTAAGCGCGTCAGCAGATCTTGGTCCAGCGAGCCCCAGTTGACGCCAATCCTGATGGGCTTGTTCCAGCGCATGGCAATCTCGATGATCTCTGCGAACTGGCGATCCTTCTTATCCTTGAAGCCGACATTGCCCGGATTGATGCGATACTTATCGAGGGCTTCGGCCGCGGCTGGGTTCTCGGCCAACAGCGTGTGACCGATGTAGTGGAAATCGCCAATAAGCGGCACCGTTATACCGAGCCGTTCCAGACGATCGCGAATATACGGTACGGCCTTTGCTGCCTCGTCACGATCAACGGTGATGCGCACGAGCTCCGAACCAGCGCGCGCCAATGCCGCTACTTGCTCAAGCGTCGCCTCAACGTCGGACGTATCGGTGTTGGTCATTGACTGAACAACAATAGGCGCACCGCCCCCGACGAACACGTCTGCAACAGCGACGCGATGCGTTTGCCGCCTCGGTGCGATCAGATCCGTAGTGAGATCTTGCATCGTCCTTCGTCTCAGCGATTTCTTCTATTGCCTAACTAATCCACCGCCCGGCCGCTGGCCAGAGCTTGGTGCTCAATTGCCTCTATTGGCGGCCATTGAGAGCCGCCAAAGTTACGGAAATGCCGGCCACGATCGACATGACGATGACAATAGATGGGCCTCCAGGCGAATCGACGTTCGCCGAAAGCCACAAGCCAGCGAGCACGCTTCCCGCCGCAATGAGCGCCGTCAGCACCACCATGCGTTCCGGCGTGCTTGCAAATGGCCGTGCCGCCACGGCCGGCACAACTAGGAAAGCCATCACCAGAAGAATGCCGACGATCTTCATTGCAACCGCAATCGCGACGGCCAGGAGAATGGTGAACATGGCGCGCACACGGTCGCGATCCACGCCTTCGGCCGCTGCCAGCTCCTCGTGAATCGCAAGACGCAGGAGCGGCTGCCACAGCCAAGTCACGACGGCGAGGACGACAGAGCCACCGGTAAAAATCCAGACGAGGTCCTCACGCGTGATCGCAAAAACGTCACCAAATAGAAATCCCATGAGGTCGACGGGCGGCCCGCCGATCATGGAGACCGCGATAACACCGGCGGCGAGTGCAGCGTGATGCAAGAGCCCAAGAATGGAATCAAGTGCAACGGCTTTCTGGCGGGAGAACCACAGCAGCAGACACGCGATGACGATCGCAATAAGCATGACGCCAAGCGTCAAGTTCATTTGCAGCGCAAGGCCCAGTGCAACACCAATCAGACCCGCTTGCGCCACGGTCTCACCGAAGTAGGCCATGCGCTGCCAGACGACGAAACATCCTAGTGGAGCTGCGACGATAGCGAGCCCTAGCCCCGCGATCAGCGCGCGAAACATGAACGGCTCAGGCACGCGAGCCCCCTTGAGTGCCAGGATCGTTCTCGCAATCGTCCGCCGCGGGATGCGTGTGCCCGGCAATATCATGACTGTGGTCGTGATGATGACGATAGACGGCTAAGGCGCGCGCGGCCTCGGCACCAAACAAGCGGACATAGGCTGGATGCTGCGCGACGGTGTCGGGCACGCCGGAACAGCAGACATGCCGATTGAGACACACGACCCTATCGCTCTTCGCCATAACGATATGCAGATCGTGCGAGACAAGCAGCACACCGAAACCGTGTTTATCGCGCAAGCGCCCGATCAGATTGTAAAGCTCAGCTTCCCCCGCGTAGTCCACGCCCTGCACCGGTTCATCCAGCACCAATAAATTTGGCGAGCGCAGCAAAGCTCGGGCCAGCACCACGCGCTGCAATTCACCGCCCGACAGTTCAATGAGCTGCTGATCGCGTGTATAACTTGCGTCGACGTCTGAAAGTATTGCGGTAATGCGCTCAATCGTCTCGCTGCCGCCGATTCTCAAGAATCGCGCAACCGTCATGGGGATGACCGAATCGACGTCGAAACGCTGCGGAACATACCCAATGCGCAGACCCTTGCGCCGGCGCACGTCTCCGCGATCAGGTTTCTCCAGGCCAAGCAAAACACGAACAAGTGTCGTCTTGCCGGCACCGTTGGGGCCAATAAGCGTTACGATTTCTCGCTCGTGGATGTCGAGATCGACGTCGCTTAACAGATCACGGCCGTTGCGGGTGATGCCAAGCCCACGTGCAGATATGAGCGCATTGGGATCGAAAGGAGAGATGCATTTTGACCGCGCAACTGGTCTGCAACTCAGGTGATCGCCTTGAACGTGGGTGTGGCCATGCGCTCCCTCAGCGCCGGGCGGCATTCGCCCTTCCGGTTCGGCCATGAGATACGTTAGTCCTTCTTAGACGCGCAGTTGCGGCAAGTGCCTAAGACCTCAACGAACCTCACCCGCGGTTGGAATGACGCGCCCTTGGAGACTCGGTCGATGGTCTCGAAGATGCCTTCGGAATCGACTTCGGCAACTGCATTACACTTTTCGCAAGAGAGGACGATCGGCCTTCGCCCAGGAGTATGATCCAGCCTGCGGCATGCGAAATAAGCGTTTTTGCTCTCCAACCGGTGTATGACACCTGCTTCCAGCAGAGCGTCTATCGCGCGGTAGACTGATATCGGCGCTAGGCGGGTTCCCTTTTCGGCCAAGCGCGCAAGCACGTCATAAGCACCGACCGAGGTATGGGTGGCCGCAATCTCCTCGAACACATCCCGACGAAGCTTGGTGAAACGCAGGTTCTTCTCGTCAAATGCTTGACATGCCCTCTCTACGGCTTTGGCCAGACGCCGTTCGCTGAGCATGCCCGAGCTGGGAAACGATTGTTTGGCTGTGCCCTCGGTCATTTTCCTTCCCAAGCTTTTGTGTTTTTCCAAGCTTACACCACCACTTGCCTGGAGCCTAGCACCGCGGCTAGAGGGGACAGCAGGGCTATCTTTACGAACAGAGTCCTTCTTAAGCGTGAGGCACGCCTTCCCTTTTCTGCCACCATCATATGGTTCCTAGCCCGCTGAAGAACAAATGGTGAAGCGCGCTCGTGCCACGAGGCAGCGCGTTTAGCAACGTTACTCAAAGTATTCCAAGCGAGAAGATGCGCCCCATTCCCGCGTACATCATCGCGGCCCGCCGAACCGCGATAGGCCGTGTTGGCGGCCTACACAAGAATCGGCGTGTTGAGGAGCTGTGCACGCCCGTCATTGCCGCCGCTGTGCGCGATGGCGGCCTTGAGCCCGCGCAAGTTGAGGAAATCATTATTGGAAATGCCTCCGAAGGGGGCAACCCAGCTCGTCTGATTGCGCTAGCTGCCGGCCTGCCGGAGACGGCTTCCGCTTCGACGATCGACCGCCAATGCGGATCCGGGCTCGATGCCATTCTGGCAGCCATTCGCATGGTCGCCGCCGGTGAGGTCGAGGTCGTTGCCGCGGGTGGTGCGGAAGCTGTTTCAATGGCACCTTGGCGGATCGCCAAACCGAAAAGCATCTACCAGATGCCGCACTTTACGCGCTTACAGTCGGAGCTAGGCGAGCCCGGTGATGGACCGCACCTGGTCGAAGCCGCCGAAGCGCTCTGGTCCCGGCTTGGCATCCATCGCGAACAGCAAGACGCTTATGCGCTGCGCTCGCACCTCAAGGCAGAAGCTGCCAGGAGTGCGAAGCGGTTCATCAACGAGATTGTACCGCTGCGCGCCAACCCTCAAGAGACGCGCGACCAAAGCGCAATCGAACCTGACCTCAAAGACCTTTCTCAACTGGCTCCATACCTGCCGCCAGACGGAACGCTAACTCCGGGCAATACAAGTGCTATGCATGACGGAGCAGCCTTCGCCATCGTCGTATCGCAACGCACTTGGAAATCGCTTGGAAAGCCACGCGCACTGCGTCTCGTTGCTAGTACGGCTCAAGGTATGAGACCCGATAACGAACCGTCAGCGCCCATCGAAGCCTTGAAGAAGCTCAAAGATCGACTCAACGGTCACACACCCGCAGACATTGGCGTTATTGAAATGAGTGAATCCTCTGCGGCTCAGGTCATTGCATTGGCCCAAACCCTCGACATCGATGAGGATCTCATAAACCCGGACGGCGGCGCTGTGGCGCGCGGCCATCCCTTCGGTGCAGCAAGCGCAGTTCTTGTTGCGCGCCTCTTCACACGCATGACCCGCAGTAAAGACGGCAATGGTCCTGAGTTTGGCGTGGCGACACTTGGCGTGTTTGGCGGCATGGGGTTAGCGGCATTGTTTGAATCCGTCTAGCGCACAGACTCGTCAAGACGCGCTGCTAAGGCCCCGCTCGTTTGATTAAATCCTCTCCATGAGCATGCGATTGCCTCATTGCTGCCGCGATGTGGCCCGGTGGTGTGTTCATCTTGCACCTAGTGGTGGCTCGCGCGCCGCATATGCAAATTACGAAATGCCAGCGTAAGGTAAACATGCTTCGCGAATCGGCGAAAAAGCGCCGTTTCCCAATGACTCAAGCCAGGTGGAGGAAGGCGGATGGATGTCGTGCAAGGGGTCAGCAGCGTGTCGGCCGGTGCCGCATCGCTTGGTGATTGGTTCAGCTTGCACTGGAAAGACGTGCTCACCTACACGGGGCTGATCCTGCTTGGGTGGTTCATTACCGCCAAGCTTGGAAAACCCGTCTGGCGAAAAATCGAAGAGACAATTCTCTCCAATTGGCGTCTCGCATTGCTTGGTGCGACGGGTGTGGTGCTGTCGCTCGCCTCCGGGTGGACCACCTGGGACGGCATGCGCAATTTCACGCAAGAGCCGCTGCTGTCCTTCATGATCACGTTCGGCATCCAAGGTGTGATGCTGATCGCGGCTTGGCTCATTGGTGAGACCTTCGCCACTGGCATGGCCTTGCAAACGGCCGGTGCACCGCGCAGCTTGAGCAAGAGCGTGCAAGGATTTCTTGGCGGCATTGCCGGCG
Organism: uncultured Hyphomicrobium sp.; assembly: GCA_964405975.1. GTDB lineage: Bacteria > Pseudomonadota > Alphaproteobacteria > Rhizobiales > Hyphomicrobiaceae > Hyphomicrobium_A. Next base: position 5,599 of record CAYOPW010000025.1, on the reverse strand, counting down.
TTTTGCTGTTTCTCGCTCTCTTGGGCATCGTCCTGCAAAGCACGGGCAATATTGACCTGCGCGAAACCACCACGTCAGACCTAAGCTGGGGCAACTTCGGCGACAAGTTGCTGATAGCGGCGGCCGGCCTGCTGATTATAGCGCTCGTCGTCGTTTACGCGACGAGCGACATCATCAAACCTTATCTGCAAGGCTCTCGCGTCATACTCAAGAACGCGGTTCTTTGGCTGATGTTTCTCGCCTGCATGACGACGTCGGTGTTTTTCTCATTCGATTCGTTGTTCTCGGCGATCTTCCCCCCTTCGGAGCGCATACGTGCCGCCGAGTTGCGTGCGCAAAATCAGGTGGCTGGCATCGTTGCCGACATCGGCCAGACGATCGAGAAACGCAGGATTGACGAAACTGAAGCCCTTTTCACAAATCCTGGCTGGAATGCCTATGACGAACAGCTGACCAAACTCGCCACGGCCGCGCAGGGTGCCGAAGGCGAGATCGAACGCTATTTTAGCCAACAGGTCGAAGCCAAGAACCGCACGATTAAAGAGCAGCAGGAACGCATCGCGACGGCCCAGAGCAGCCAGGCGGGGCTCGCAGCCAAGAAGACATCCCTTGTCGAAGAGAAGTCACGGCTCGCCGCAGAACGCCCTGAGCTTGCTGCCATCTATGCGGAAAAGAAGTCCGAGCTTGACGTCAAGGCTCGCGAGGTCGACGCCAAGCGTGTGGAGGCGATGGCCGAAGACAAGGGCGTGGAGGGCACCGGCAAGGTCGGCAAAGGGCCAATCTATCGCGAGCGCATGGCAGAGCTGGCGAAGCTGAGAGCCGCTTACAAGATTGCCGAGGAGCGCACCAAGAATGCCCAAAAACGCTTGAACACTGTCGAAGCACGGATTGCGCAGATCGACCGCCAGCTCGCCACGATTGACGGCGACCTGGCTACTTTCAGCGCCGAAACGCAAACCGCTGAGCAGCGCATTCAACTCGCGCGCGGCAAAAGCGACGAAGACAAGGCTCAGCGAATCGACCCAGCGCGGATCCTTGCCGACTTCGAAAAAGCAAAGGCCGAATTTCGCCAGAAACCCGACGTGGAGCACCTCGCCAATCTGCATCAGCAGTGCTCGCAGCTACTTGGCGCCATGGCCAGCACCGAAGTCACGAAAGCCAAGATCGGCGGCATAGATTGCGATCCCAAACAGGCAAGCGAAGCCGCTGCCGTGATGTTTACCCTCAATGCGGGCGCCAAGGTTTTCAACACAAACTGTGCCGGCGGTGAGCGGCTTGAGGCCAACAAGGGCGCCGATCAACTCTTTGGCTTTGCGCGCAAGTGCCTTGCCGATTCCGGGCTGCCAAGCAAAGAGACAGACGAGCTGCGCACCCAGATCAACGGCGCTGAACTCAATCGCGACGACAAAGCCCACCGCTTTGTCGTGACGTGGAACGCCTTCCAGGATGGCAATCGTCTCGCTTATCTTGCACTTGGAATCGCCATCTCAATCGACTTGCTCGTGTTCATGTCTGGTCTTTTCGGCGCCAATGCCGTGCGCTCGCCGCTGTCAGACGTGCCCAGTTACAAAGCACGCACAGCCCAGCAGCTCGAAGCGATCATCGAGAATGCACTACTGCCCGATACTTTCGAAACGGCCCGTCTCACCTTGCAGTCGTTGCGCCCCATCACCAACGTCTCGGGCTTCATGGCCGAGGTGCGTCCCGAGCAGCTGGACCCGCATTCAGCCGGGCGCGTGCTCGCTGTTCTCAATGCGGGTGCCACGATACACGCGGTCGAATATGATGATGTCGGACAGCGCTACCTCGTGCGCTCGGAACTGTTTGAGTTTCTCTCAGTTGTCGCCAAGAGGGCGTTTGAGGCGAGCGACCATCACGTAAACTTGGCAGAGTTGGAAAAGATCGTCGGCGTGGCACTGCTTCCCGACTTGAACCGGAACGCAGACACGGTGCTGCACTACATTCACCCGATCAGCGAAGATCGGGGCTTCACTGGTGAAATCAAGCTCGATGAGGTTACACCCGAGCACATTCGCGTCGTTCGCAGCACGTTGAATGCCGGCGCAACACTCGACCGCGTGCAACGCGCTGGCAAGGACGCGACGCACTACTTCGTACATCGAGATTTTTATCGGACGCTTGCCGTTATTCGCGCACGCACGCTGATGAGCGACTACGGGCAAAGGCAAATCGAGTCGTCAGCGCCAGAACAAACCTTTGGTGGCGCCCTCAATGAACCGTCGAAAGCGATCGAACACAAACGCCATGAGGACATTGAGGCTAAACCTGTTGTGACCCGGTTAGATGCACTCGATGAAATGGCGGCCGCTGACCAAAAAGCTCAGTACCTCGCCGAACTTCTCGATGCCTTGGGCGTTGATCTGGAAACGTACGAACAATTCTCCGGGCCGGCCTTCAGCGCCGCCGTAGCCGCGAACGAAGAGTTCTCACGTGCTCGCAGGAGCAACCAACTACTCGACAGGACACTCGCCGCACGTGACGTACAAGCGCGCGAGTCGCTTGAAAAAGCATTCTCGCTGAGAAATAACCAATTGCGACCCGATCAAGAGCGTGAGCACCAGCTACTCAGGCAGGCGTACCAAGAGATTGAGCAGAATTGGCCGGTGCTGATGCTGTTCCCGAACGGTCCCTACGAGCAGGATCTTCGAGCTCTGGTCGAGAGGCTGGAGCCCGATGCAGGTGACGGCCGTCTGTCGCCGGAAAACGACAGGCTTTTTGAAGTTGCGCGCAGGCTTGTCGGCGCTTTCAGGGGCAATGGCCGCGGCAGAGACTTCTCGTGGGATCGTTTGAAGGGTGGCTTCAAGCAGGTTCTGCATGGCGGAAGCGCATTGCATGACAGTGATACAGTCGTCCCCTTCGGCGACGGCAAGCGGACGATTAACTAATTCACCGCAATCGTTTCGCCTCCCTCCTCTGGTTGCTGATGCGGCCGGCAAACTTCTTCTCTTTTCGGTCACGAGACAATCGCGTTTTCGCCACGCCATGAGCCCGCTTCCGCCGCGCACATAAGGTAGTGTCCTCCTCCATTCTTGAATGAGGAGCCTTCTCAGCATGTCTATTATCCGCCATGCAGCCGTCACGCTCAGTCTGGCTGCAACCATGGCTTTCGCAACGCTGCCCCCGCCCGCCGCGGCCGCCGAAATCAAGCTCGACGCCCAGGTTGGTCAGGCCGTATTACCGACGAAGAACGCAGGCCACGTCTACCTACGCCTAAGCCTCAAGAGCTTGGCCGCCGCCAATCGCGACCGGCGCACGCCTGTCAATGTCGCGATCGTTATCGACCGATCCGGCTCCATGAATGGCCCCCGTATTGCTGCCGCGAAAGAGGGTGCACGGGTTGCGCTCGATCGCCTCTCATCCGACGATACGCTGGCGCTCGTATCCTATAATCATGACGTCGACGTTCTCAGCCCTGCTGCCCCGCTCGGGAGTTCGCACGCAAAGTTGAAGCGCGCCATCAACGGACTGCGCTCAGGCGGCACAACCGCGCTTTATGCCGGCGTGAAAGAGGGCGGCCGTCAAATCGAATCCTTCCTTTCCGATAACAACGTCAATCGCGTCGTTTTGTTGTCTGACGGCCTGGCAAATGTCGGGCCGTCCTCGCCGGGCGAGCTTGCAAGGCTGGGCCGCAAGCTCGCCTCCAAGGGCATCTCCGTCAGCACTATTGGCCTTGGCCTCGACTACAACGAGGACCTGATGCAGCGGCTTGCCGCCGCCAGCGACGGCAACCACGTGTTTGTCGAACGCCCAAGCGACCTGGCGGAGGTGTTCGACCGGGAGTTCGGCGACGCCCTATCGGTCTCGGCCCGCGACATCACCATCATCATCGAATGCAAGCTAGGCTTTAAACCCACCCGCATTCTCGGCCGCGACGGTGAGATTGAGGGCAACCGAATAAAGGTGAAGCTTAACCAACTGCAAGCTGAGAACGAGCGCTACGTCGTTGTCGAGCTTGCCGCTCCTGAGAATCATAGTGAGGGCGACGCCGACATCGCCGACGTTAAGGTCGAATACCTTGATCTTGACCAGGACGGCGCGCCGGCTCGCGTCGAAACGCGTTCACGGGTGCGTTTCTCCGCGAATGAGAAGGAGGTTGACGATAGCCTCAACAAGACCGTCATGAGCCAGGTCACTGAGCAGATCGCGACCGAGCAAAGTGAAACGGCGGTCAAGCTGCGCGACAAGGGTGATATCGCCGGTGCGCGCAAACTTCTGAATGAGAACGCTGCCTACATAAAGCGGTCTTACGAGATGTATGGCTCGGGCGCTTCGGCAGCTCCGGCCGCTTCAATTGGCGTCCTTAATCAGCTTGAGAAGAAGAACCGGGAAGCGGCCAATAGCCTTGACGCTGACAGTTGGGCGCGCACGCGCAAATCAATGCGTCACGACCAGCACAAGTCCAAGGTCCAGCAAAGCTACTGATGCAAAGCCGACGGGGTCTGATCTTCGAGGTCAGACACCCGCTATCTTCATCACATCTTGAATGGAACGACGGTTTGGCGCTGCTCGCCCAAGCCGTCGATGCGCAGTGTCATCACGTCGCCAGCCTTCAGGTACTCGCGCGGTTTCCGCGCCGAGCCCACGCCCGGCGGCGTACCGGTGGTGACTACGTCGCCGGGGTCGAGAACCATGAATTGCGAAACATAGGCCAGCAAAAACGGGATCGAGAAGATCATCGTGCTGGTGGAACCCGTCTGCTTGCGTTCACCATTGACGTCGAGGGACATCGAAAGGTTGTGCACATCGGGGATCTCATCGGGCGTGACAAGCCATGGCCCCAGAGGCCCGAACGTCTCAGCCGATTTTCCCTTCAACCACTGCCCGCCGCGCTTCACCTGGAAACGGCGCTCAGACACGTCATTGCAGATACAAAAGCCCGCGATGTGGGCCATGGCGTTCTTCTCTTCGACGTAGCGCGCACGCGTGCCGACGACGAAAGCAATCTCGACCTCCCAATCCATGTTGAAAGCATCTTTGGGATGCATGACGTCGTCGTTGGGTCCGACGATGCAGTTGGCCGCCTTGCTGAAAAGGATAGGTTCGGCGGGAATATCTTGACCCGTTTCCTTGGCATGGTCTGCAAAGTTCAGACCCACGGCAATAAAGTTGCGTGTGCCAGCGACAGGCGCGCCAAGCCGCACGCCGGCTGCTGCAAGCGGCAGCGACACCGGATTGACGGCACTCAGTTTCTCGAGCGAGGCAGGAGACAGAGCGCTACCCGCGAAGTCAGTCACATGGGCGGACAGATCGCGGATCGCACCTTCCGCATCGACGAGGCCTGGCTTTTCCTCGCCGGGGTTACCAAAGCGCACTAGTTTCATGGATCAAAGCTCACGCGGGTGGTTGCGGGAAAACGGCGCGTGCCGTCATGCAGGTGTGGAGCTTGGCCGGGAGGAGATCCCCACGGCCAAATGGCAGCAAGTCATAAGGGCTACTTTCTTGCATCATTTGATAGTCTCCATGCACCATTCGCGCGCCCTAAATTCGGACGTATCGGCCAATCTCCGCGGCGGCGCTCTCATTAGCGCCTCCGCGCCGCGTGCACAACGCAACGTCGCGCTTCAAATGATCCAGATGC
>CAYOPW010000024.1:31533-36455 GCA_964405975.1 uncultured Hyphomicrobium sp. | reverse complement strand
GTTACTCTGAAGGAGTATCTCACGCTGCTGGAGGGCGTCAGCGCCGGCCTTCCCGACCGCAGCGTCGAAGGCTTCTATTATCTATCGCGCGCGTGCCTCATCAAGGATGAGCGCCACCTCGATCGCTTCGATCGTGTCTTTGGCCACGTGTTCAAAGGTCTCAGCGCCCTGCCGGATTCGATTGAGGCCGAGATCCCCGAAGACTGGTTGCGCATGGTCTCCGAGCTTCATCTCAGCGAGGAAGACAAGCAGAGAATTGCTGAGCTTGGCGGGTGGGAAAAAATCATGGAGGAGCTTGCCAAACGCCTTGCCGAACAAAAGGAACGTCATGCGGGCGGCAACAAATGGATCGGGACCGGCGGCACCTCACCCTTTGGCGCCTATGGCTATAACCCGGCGGGTGTGCGCATAGGCCAAAAGGAAAGCCGCCACCGGCGCGCGATCAAGGTTTGGGATAAGCGCGAATTCAAGGACCTTGACGAAACGGTCGAGATCGGCACGCGCAACATCAAGGTGGCCTTGCGCCGCTTGCGCTCATTCGCGCGACAGGGTTCAGCAGAGGAGCTTGACCTTTCCGGCACCATTCGCGGCACCGCGGAGAAAGGCTACCTCGACATCCACATGGTGCCTGAGCGCCACAACGCGGTAAAGGTGCTCATGTTCTTCGATGTTGGCGGCTCGATGGACTGGCACGTCAAATGCGCCGAGGAGCTGTTCTCCGCCGCCCGCTCCGAATTCAAGCATTTGGAGTACTACTACTTTCACAACTGCCTCTATGAGAACGTGTGGCGCAAGAACGTGCGCCGCCGGACCGAGCAAACTCCCACTTGGGATGTGCTCCATACCTACCCGGCCGACTACAAGGTGATCTTCGTTGGAGACGCCTCCATGAGCCCCTATGAGATCACGCACGTCGGCGGCGCGGTGGAGCACATGAACGAGGAAGCCGGTCTTGTTTGGCTAAAACGCGTCACCGACACCTACCAGCACTGCGTCTGGCTTAATCCCATTCCGGAGGACCATTGGGACTGGACCCCTTCGATCGGCATGGTTCACGACTTGATGGCCGGGCGCATGTATCCCCTTAATCTGGAAGGTCTCGATGCCGCCATGCGTGAGCTGATGCGCTGAGGCCACGGCTTGGAGCACAACAAAAGGTTGCAGATAAGTCCGCACTTGCCTTGATTTCGTTGCCTTTTCGCGGGAAACCCTTCCCCAGCGAGAGTCGTGGCGATTCCGCCTCCGCTCTCGATTGACGGGGGGTTCTGATTGTCATGAGATTGGCCTCGGGCAGCTTGACTGGGCAGATCAGCATGAAGGCCGCAAGCTTGGTGCTCGCGCTTGGCGCAGTGACCCTTGCTGGGTGCTCGGGCGCATCCGGTCTTTCAACCGCGTCATTGTTCGGCACGGGCGAAAAGCCAGAAGCGGCTGGTCCCGTCAACGACCCAACGGCGCGCGCCTTCCAAGTGGGCACCGTTTCTGCACGCGGTGTCAAATGCGGGTTCAATTTTGATCCGGCCAAGCTCAAAGCGTCGTACTTGATGTATGAAAGCAAACAGCCGGGCGGCGCGGAAAATCTCGCCAAAATCGAGAAGATCTACGATGTCTCCTTTAACGGCGTTGCCAAAGCCGTAGCCGAGCAGTCCGACTATTGCACCAGCGCAAAGACAACAATCGTAAAGGCCGATCTCAATAGACACCTCCAGGGAGACTACACGCCGCGGCCACGGCCCAAGCCTGTCGAGGAGGGACTGTTCTCCGGCTGGGGCGACGATGCTTCAGAAGAGGACAGAGGCCCGATGACCAAGCATCCCATGGATAACCGCTGACACTGCTGCACACAAATTAGCGCCGCTACGACGTTTGTTCACATTAGCCGCACGGGTGAAGCCGACGTGCAGCAGCTCCTCTGGATTGAAACACTGTTGAAATTGACTGGCGGGCTCGTGCTGGCAATCGCGCCCATGAGCGCTGTCAAGGTCTTCGGCCTTCCACTGACCGGCACCAGCTTTTGGCCGCGGCTACTGGGTGCCGTATTGATTGGTCTTGCGGCTGCTATGTTTCTGGAAGCTCGCGTGACTGGCTCTCACGGCCTAGGGCTTGCGGGATGTGCCGTGGTGAACCTGGCAGGAGCGGCCATGATGGCAGCGCTGCTTGTTGTGGACGCCGGCCCGCCTTCGGTACGCGGACGCGGCCTGTTGTGGCTGTTGGTCATCTTTTTGCTGGTGCTCAGCGTGCTTGAATTGGCCGCCCTCTAACCAGTTCGTAACGCGGGCGGCATCAGATTTGGCCGCGCGAAGCGAAGGCGAAGAGCGAACAATTTCGATTGCAACGCGAACCCGGCAAGCTACGCGACACCGAGCTTCTTTTGCAGGCTTGAGGACGACGTCGTGTACTGGAACAGCAGCTTCTTGCCTGGGTAGACGTACTTATACGCCTGCTGCGCCATGAGGGCGGCCTCGTGGAATCCGGAAAGAATGAGCTTCAACTTGCCCGGATACCAATTGATGTCGCCGATAGCGAAGATGCCCTTCTCGCTCGTCTCGAACTTCTCCGTATCGACTGGAATGAGGTTTTCGTTGAGATTTAGGCCCCAATCGGCAACCGGTCCAAGCTTCATCGTCAATCCGAAGAAGGGGAGCATGACATCGACCGGAACCTGCTCTTCGCCTTCTTTCGTTTTCACCGTCACCGCCTCGAGTTGCCCGCCAGCACCGTGCAACTTGGTGACCTGCCCAATGAGGAGACGCATAGCTCCCTGGTCAACAAGTCCGCGCATCTTTTCGACCGAGTGGGGCGCTCCGCGAAAATCGTCGCGGCGATGCAGGAGCGTGAGACTTTTGGCGAGCGGCTGCAAATTCAACGTCCAATCGAGCGCGGAATCGCCGCCTCCGACGATCAGAATAACCTTGTCCTTGAATTGCTCCATGCGCCTTACAGAGTAGTGCACGGAGGTTCCCTCGAAGTTTTCGATCCCTTCGAGCGGCGGCCGCTTGGGAGTGAATGAGCCGCCGCCGGCTGCAATCACTACAACCTTGCAAATGAATTCCTTGCCAACGTCGGTCTTGAGACGAAAACGCTCGTCGGCAAGCCGTTCCAGCTCGTCGATACGCTCGCCCAGATGCAAAGTTGCTCCAAACGGTTTGATCTGCTGCAAGAGCCGATCAGTCAGTTCCTGGCCGGAGACAATGGGAAGGCCTGGGATGTCGTAGATCGGCTTTTCGGGGTAGAGCTCGGCGCACTGGCCGCCGGGCTTGTCGAGAATATCGACCACATGCGCCTTGATGTCGACCAGCCCCAGCTCGAACACGGCGAACAGGCCGACCGGGCCTGCGCCGATGATCACGACATCGGTTTCGATAGGACCTTCCCCTTCGGCTGGCTGTCCGGAAAAACCCTCGATGTTCATTGCGACCTTTCTGTCAACGACATGCCTTTTAAAATTGCTTTGCCGGCACGCGAACGGTGATGCCGTCCAGTTCCGGCGTTAGCTTGATTTGACAGCTCAGCCGGCTTGCCTCGCGAACGTCGAAGGCGAAGTCGAGCATGTCCTCTTCCATCTGGCTGGGGGACCCTGTTTTCTCTCGCCAGGCGTCATCGACATAAACGTGGCAAGTGGCGCAAGCGCAAGCTCCGCCGCATTCGGCCTCGATGCCTGGCACGTCGTTGAGCTTCGCTGCCTCCATGAGCGTCACACCGGGTTCGGCCTCGACCGCCTGCTCTTGGCCATCGGGCTGAATGAAGATGATCTTAACCATGCGCTCGCGTGGAGCTCCTTATGCTGGCAAATGGGGGACTAGGCAGCGACACGCCGGCGATCAGGCCCAGAGTGGGCCGCCAACGGCCCCGCAGCATTAGTCGGCGCGGCCCGCAAATTCAAGACCGGGCGCAGAGACACAGAATCGCGGCTAACTCGTGCTGCGGGCCTTGTGTTTAAGCGAGCCCAGGAACGATTGCGCCTCTTCTGCGGCCTCCTCAAGCATGCCAACCATCATGCGGCACGCGCCGGGATCGGAAATTCCCCCGAGCCGCTCTGCCTGCGCAGCCAGTAGCGCGAGGCGCCGGGCACCGACAGCGCGCGCCGATCCTTGAAGAGTGTGCGCTGCCACATACCAGGCCCCGTCCGTTTCAGCCCGCTTAAGAGTGGCAATTGTTATGGGGACTTGGCTTAAGAACAGGCCAAGAATCTCTTCTTCCAGGTGCTTGTCGCCGAGCGTAAAGCGGCGAAGATGGGCCAGATCGACAGGCTCCGCTGCACGTGCAGCGGTTGGGGATTTGTGTTGCCGTCGGGCCCTGCTCACACCCGGATTCATGTGACCCCTCGTCTTCCATCCTCTTCGATGTCCGGGCCCTGAAATAACCCTATACACACCAATAGGCTGGGGACGGTCGCACACAGATAATAAGCAGGGGTAAATTGCAGTCTCTCAACTTGAGCTTTAATCTTGGTATAGGCTGCGAATCGGGGCGTTGGGGGAACCTTTCTTTTGCCCCAAACTCGGGCCAAACCATTGATGGACGGGTGGAATACCAATTTGCGCGATAGTGATTTTGAGCTCACCACCAGGTGAGCCCTGTTCGCTTGGAGTTCCATTTCCCGTCAGCGGTTGACGCGCTTCGGGGGACGAATGGCCGCGTTCTTGCGGCTTCGTAGGACGGGTTGATGGCTCAAGACCAAAAGAAGAAGCTCAGCGCGCGAGTCGCTGAGGTCAAGGGCGAACCGAGCCTGCCGCTGCCAGACAAAAATGGCGGCGGCGATGGTCCAGCTCTGCCAAAAGCCACCCCGAGAGCTAAGAACACGGGGCAACTCCCACCCGCATTGACCCCATCGCAAACCGATAAACTGCCGCCGCTGCCCGGTTCTGCAGCGAAGGAGCCACCACCAATCCCCGCCTCGAAATCCCAGGAGCCGCCGCCGCTGC
>CAYOPW010000024.1:0-31433 GCA_964405975.1 uncultured Hyphomicrobium sp. | reverse complement strand
AGAAAGGTCAAGGAGCCGCCCTCGTTGGCGAGTTCCAAAGCGAAGGAACCGCCCAAGCTGTTTGATATTGGCCCCAAGCAGCCATCGCCAGCAAACGCCGACAAAGAAGCAAAAACGGACCAAGCGCCCGAACCGCTGCCCGACCCACCACAAGAATCGCAACCCGAAGCACCGCCACGCCGGATCGCACGCCGCCGTCCGACAGGACCGGTGCGCCAACGGGTTGCCGCCAACGACGATGCTCCAAGCATGGGCGGCCTGATTTATGCCCTTCAGCAGAAGCCTTCGAGCAAGCCATTCAAAATAGCTGGGATTGCGAGCCTGATATGGGGCTCCATTGGCGTTGCCTTCACCATTGTGATGATCGGCTCACAGGCCGACGGGCTGAGCTTCTTCCAAATCGCATTTCATCCCGCAGTGTTCCTGACCATCGCTGCAATCGTCGTACCTGTTGCGGTGCTGTGGTTCTTGGCGCTGCTGGCTTGGCGCGCCGAAGAGCTGCGACTGCGATCCTCCACCATGACCGAGGTGGCCGTACGGCTTGCAGAACCTGAAAAGATGGCCGAGGAGTCGATCGCCTCGCTTGGCCAAGCTGTGCGCCGTCAGGTCTCCTTCATGAACGATGCCGTGTCGCGTGCACTTGGCCGCGCCGGTGAACTCGAAGCGCTCGTTCACAACGAGGTGGCGGTGCTGGAGCGTTCATATGAGGACAACGAACGCAAGATCCGCAGCCTCATTCAAGAGCTGTCAGGAGAGCGCCATGCACTTGTGAACACAAGCGATCGCGTCTCTGGGACCCTGCGCGATCTTGGCAGCGAGATCCCCTCGTTGATCGACAAGCTCTCCGACCAGCAGATCAAGCTTGCGCAGATTATCCAAGGAGCCGGGCAAAACTTGACCTCGCTTGAGACAACGATCGCCTCCAGCGTTGGGACATTGGAGACGTCGCTCGGCGGCGGTACGGAAAAGCTTCAAAACGTTTTGGAAAACTATACAGGCGCGCTCGCCGGTGCCCTCGACAACCGGTCTCAGCAAATGCAGCAAACGCTTGAAGGCTATATGGAGGCCTTCGACGCCGCCCTTGCTAGACGCGCCCAAGCGCTCGATTACCAGTTGGTCGAACGCACGAAATCTTTGGACGACGCCTTCACTGAGCGCCTTCGGCTCTTCGATGAGTCGATTAGGCGATCGACTGCCGCTATCGATTCCGCCGTTGATGAAAAAGCGCAAGCGCTTACGACCGCACTTGATTCACACGCCTCGACCTTCCGCGATACCATCGGAAAACAATCTGCCGATCTTGACGAAGCACTCATGCACGGCATCAACTCGGTGCGCCGTTCAAGTGAGAACATCACGCGCCAGTCCATCAAGGCAATGGAAGGTCTTGCCGGCCAATCTGATCTCTTAAAGAATGTCTCGGAGAACCTGCTGGGCCAGATAAATTCCGTCACCGGCCGCTTCGAAAGCCAAGGTCAGATGATCATGAAGGCTGCCAACTCGCTTGAGGGGGCCAACTTCAAGATCGACTCCACCCTGCGCAACCGTCATGCTGAGCTCGCCGGCACGCTCGATCGCCTGTCGGGCAAGGCCGACGAGTTCGGCCAGTTTGTCGAAGGGTATTCCTCCTCCATCGAAGGCTCGATCTCCGATGCCGAGACCCGCGCGCGCAGCGAGCTAGAGCGAATGCGTGCCGAAACCTCTGCTGAGGGCGAGCGTGCACTTTCGGACATCAGGCAGCGCCTCACGTCTGTCTCCAGCGAGATGACGTCCGAGCTGGGTTCGCTGACCAGCCAAGTCACGACCTCCTCCGAGGAGTTGCGCCAGCAGGCCGCGCGGGCCGCCGAACAGGTTGCCGCCGAGCAAGCGCGGCTGAAGGAGCAGATGGAGCAACTGCCCGTCACGACACAAGAGAGCGCCGACACAATGCGACGTGCCTTGCAGGACCAGCTTAGTGCGCTCGATCAGCTCTCGCAGCTCACCACCCGCACTGCTATGCAGCGCGATGTAAACCCGCCAGAGCCCATCGACGGCGGAACCCTGGCTCAAGGCGCACAGCCCACTGCCGGTGACCCCAAACCGCCGCCACGCGAAACCACACGCGCGCTAAGCTCACTTTCGACGACGATCGCTCAGGAGATGGGCAATCGGAAACGCCAACAGCGCCCACGTCCGGGCGGACAAAAGTCGGGCCGCAGAGGTGGCGATGCACGAGAGGGCTGGTCCCTTGGCGATCTTTTGGCCAGAGCTTCGCAGGACGAAGATGGCAGCCCGCAACAAGCGGGCGCAGCGCAGCCGGCGCAGACCTTCAATCTTGACCTGCCGGCTATGGCCCGCGTGCTCGATGCGGCGACCGCGGCTGCCATCTGGCAGCGCCTAAGGGCGGGTCACCGCGGCGTCATGGCGCGTAGCATCTACGGCAATGAGGGCCGCGCACTCTTCGATGAGGTGAGCCATCGCTGCCAGTCGGACACAAACCTCGCTCAGACCATCAGCCGCTATCTGGCCGACTTTGAGCACAGGATTGCGGAATCCGACTTGAGCGATTCATCGGGTCGCCTCACGCAGAGCCATCTCATCGCTGATACCGGTCGCGTCTACCTGTTCCTGGCGCACGCATGCGGCCGGCTTCAATAGGACCGGTCGCGCCCTAGATCATTGACCGCCATGTCAAACGGTGAAGCTCTGCTGGTCGAGACCGCTGCGCAGACCTGGCCGCTTGCAAATCCATTTGTCATTTCGCGTGGAGCCAAGACGACGGCACACGTCGTCGTCGTCAAAGTCAATGATGGGACCCATACCGGGCGCGGTGAGGCAGTGCCTTATTCCCGTTACGGCGAGACTATCGACGATGCTCTTAAAACAATCCGGGCCATCGAACACTTAATTACGCGCTCGCGGCTAGCGGGGCTTCTTCCTCCCGGCGCCGCTCGTAATGCCATCGATTGCGCGCTTTGGGATCTCGACGCCAAGCGAACCCAAAAACGGGTATGGCAGCTTGCCGGGCTCAGTGAACCCCAGCAGGTCTTGACGGCCTACACGGTGAGCTTGGGCGAACCGGCCGAAATGGCAATCGCTGCCAGTAACGCCCCTCACTTTAAGCTTCTCAAACTTAAACTCGGCGGCGCAGGTGACCCGGCACGCATTGCCGCCGTACGCGCAGCCCGCCCTGACGCCCGGCTCATTGCCGATGCCAACGAGTCCTGGACACCCGATATGCTGGAGCCCTTTCTCGATGCCGCAGCAGCAGCCGGCGTGGAACTCATAGAGCAGCCGCTTCCCGCCGGCGCTGATCAGCCTCTCTGCGGCACATCCCATGCCGTTCCAATCTGCGCTGATGAAAGTGCGCATACGAGCGCCGACCTTGCCGCATTGAAGCAACGCTATGACGCGGTCAACATTAAGCTCGACAAGACCGGCGGTCTCACCGAAGCACTCGTTATGGCGCGTGCTGCACGCACGCACGGTTTCAAGATCATGATCGGTTCGATGGTCGCAACCTCACTTGCCGTCGCCCCGGCCGTATTACTCGCTCAAGGGGCCGATTGGGTCGACATTGATGGGCCGTTGCTGCTCGCTCGCGATCGCGAACCGTGCCTTTCGATCCACAATGGCTGGGTTGCCCCGCCTACTCCTGATCTATGGGGCTGATATCTGCTTCCGACCACAACGCACCCCCATCCCACCCCTTAAGGAGCGTAACGCCAGCAACAAAGCCAGTCAGCGATAGCACTGCGGGTAAGAAGTACATCTGACCGCCATACGCCGCATAGAGCGGTCCAGATACGAGGCCAACCGCCCCCACGCCGAGGCCGGCTGCAACGACGGCATAGAGTGCCTGGGCGCCGCCGGTCCCCTTGTGTGGGACGGCGCGTGCAACGAACAGCATGGCGCCGACGTGGGTCGCCCCAAATGTCAGTGCATGAAGTGCCTGCAACGGAATGAGGAGTGCAAGCGGGGGATCGAAGGCCATCGCCGTCCACCGCAACACCGCGGCAGCTGCACCAGTGACGATCATCCCGACGGCGCCAAATTGCCGCCCGAGTAGCCCCGAGTAGGCAAACAAGATCACCTCCGCGGTGACGCCAATGGCCCAAAGCGCTCCGATCCACGTCCCCGAAAGGCCCTGCGCTTCCCACTCCACCGCGCCAAACGTGTAGAACGTGGCGTGCGCGCCGTGAAGACAACCGATCGCTATGAGAAAAATCACGAATAGGCGCGATTTTATCAACCGCATGGGCAGCGACGTGCGCCAAGAGGTCCAAGCTGACGACGCCAGTGCATTGCGCGGCGTTGGCCCAGGGAGCTGATGGGCAGATATAACGGCGAACGCCGCGGCCGCCACGAGCATCCAAATGCCGACACCGCCTCCGAATTTATCGATGAGCAGGCCGCCGGCGAGGTTTGCAATGATAAACGTGACTGAGCCCCACAGACGCATACGCCCATAATCGAGACCCGCCGTTCGCACGCTTGCAATCGCTATGGTTTCGGTGAGCGGCATCATGCTTGTTGTCGCCAACAAGAAGGCAACCGCGACGACAAGGATCGCCACAAATCCGCTCATCTGGCTGAGCAGCAGCCCAAACGCGAAAGCGCTCCACGCCAGCACAACCACGACGCGGCGATAGTTGCCAATTCGATCGGCAAAGAAGGTCACCCAAGGCGTCGCAACAATGCGAATGAAGAAAGGCGTCGCAATAACGATCGAAATTTCTGTCGCCGTGAGACCCGAGAAGTCGAGCCATACCGGCAGATAGGGCACGAACATGCCGTAGACGAAGAACAGAGCGCCGAAGAAAAGCGACACGCGCGCGCCGAGGAATTGATCCTCACCGCTCCGTGATGCGAGCTCAGATGACGGCTTTCCGTTTGTTGTGTCGTCGGCCATAGCCACTCCCTGACGACCGTTGTCGGCGTCAGTGGTGAATTGCGCCGCCACGCATTTGGGCGTCAAAGCGCAACCTCATAAACACAACAATCGCTCGGAACACGGACAAAAAGAAACCGGCCCGGAATACCGGACCGGTTCTTCAGCCAAACTGAGCGGCGCCCCTATATCGCCAGCCCAGTGCTCCCCCCGGAGCTCGAAGTCGATGCCTGCGCATCGCGTTGGGCATTTTTGTTGCAGAACCACGCGATCGCTTCAAGTGGGAGATTTTCGATTAGCCGCCTGTCGGTGCATCGCGGCCACACTCTTTGCCAACCGCGAATATCTTCAATCAGCGCATTAGTGCGGATGAGGCCTCTTCCGTATGGCATGAAGATGATCGACCGGCCCTGCACCTTTCCCGAGGGAAAGCCCGCAAGCGGCCTGCAATGCCTCATGAACAAAGCGCTTAGCGTCCGACACGGCCTGCTTCAATGGCACACCCTGTGCCAAGCTGGCCGTTATGGCCGCTGAGAATGTGCAGCCCGTACCGTGCGTATTGCGCGTATGGATTCGTGGCAGCGCCAGCCGGAACACCGCATCGCCATCTACGAGGATATCGACGGCCTCGGCCCTTTCTCCGTGCCCGCCCTTGACCACGACGGCTTTGCAGCCGAGTCGCAAAAGCGCCTGAGCTTGCGCAATCGTTCTGGACTCGTCCTTTGCAACCGGCTGGTCGAGAAGGCGCGCCGCCTCATGCAGATTGGGCGTGAGAATGTCTGCAAGGGGAATAAGCTCATCACGCATCAAGCGCACAGCACCGGGTTGAAGTAATGTGTCGCCACTTGTTGCAACGATTACAGGATCGACGACAAGCGGACGCAGCGCATGATGCTTGAGGGCGTTGACAACGGCCGCAATGGTTTGGCCATCGTTGAGCATCCCCGTTTTCACGGCGCCTATTGCAAGGTCGTCCGCGACGACATCGATTTGCTTTCGCACAAACTCCGGCGGCACAGCAAGGATGCCGCTCACGCCCTGAGTGCTTTGTGCAGTTAGCGCGGTGAGCACACTTGCCCCATAAACCCCTAGCGCCGTGAAGGTCTTGAGATCTGCCTGGATGCCGGCACCACCGGAGCTGTCGGAGCCGGCGATAGTGAGGGCAACTGGTGTGCGATCGGCGGCAGCGTCTTCAATCATGCGCTGACCTATTCTCTCGTGCCCCGTTCCATGATTTCCGTCCCCAGACCTTCTGGCGTCACCCAAGCCTCGATCTCACTCAGCGCGGGGAAGGTGTCGAGCAGCCAACTACCAAACCAGTTGATGGATCCCGTGAGGAACAGAATGCCCGTAATGATAAGAATAATGCCCATGGCCATCTCCACCTTATCGAGGTGGCCACGGAACTTTTGCATGAAGCTCAAGAACGGCCCGATTGCAACCGCGGCCAAAATAAAGGGAATGCCCAGGCCTAGCGAATAGGCGAGCAAGAGCTTCACACCCATAGTCAGGCTGGCTTGGTTGGCCGCAAGCGCAAGCACTGTCGCCAGCACCGGTCCGATGCATGGCGTCCAGCCGAAGGCGAACGCGAGGCCGATAACGTAGGAACCAATGTAGCTGACACCATGATGATGCGCGCGATGATAGCGCACCTCGCGATACAGAAACCCAATGCGAAAAAGTCCTACAAAATGCAGACCGAAGATAATGATAACCAGGCCAGCGATGATCTCCAGCTCGCGCTTATAGGTCTGGATGAGTTGGCCAAACAATGAGGCGCCTGCCCCGAGCCCTATGAACACGGTCGTGAAACCGAGAACGAATAGCAATGACGCCAGGACGACCCGCCTCCAGACATGGCCTTCCACCCCGCCCTCGGCCGCGAACTCGTCGATGGTCGTGCCACCTAGATAGACAAGGTAGGGCGGCACCAACGGCAAGACACAGGGGCTGAGAAAACTCACAAATCCTGCAAGCGCTACGCCGAGGTAAATCTGTGCATCACCAAACATGGAATCGCGCCACCTGATCCTTTGGCTCAAGTGTGCGCACTGGAGAGCGCGGCAACACCCGGCAATTCGCGCCCCTCAAGCCACTCAAGGAACGCCCCACCCGCAGTTGATACATAGGTGAAATCGTTCGTAACGCCAGCGGCATTGAGTGCGGCCACTGTGTCGCCGCCTCCGGCAACTGAGACAAGTGCACCTGCCTTGGTGAGCGCTGCAGCCTCACGTGCTAGCGCGAATGTACCTTCGCCAAATGGCGGGATTTCGAAGGCGCCAAGCGGGCCATTCCAAAGCAGTGTTTTGCACTCCTTCAGGACCCCTTCCATATGCGCCACCGATTTGGGGCCAACGTCGAGGATCATGGCGTCGGCCGGCACCGCCAGCGTCGGAACGACCGCGTGCGCTGTTCCCACACGGAACTCCCGCGCGATCACAGCATCCACGGGCAACACGACCGCACACCCATGCTCTTTTGCCGCGCGCATGATCTCGCGTGCCGTTTCAACAAAGTCCGGCTCCGCCAGCGATTTACCGATCACCACGTCGTGCGACAGCAAAAATGTGTTGGCCATGCCGCCGCCGATGATGAGTTTGTCGACCTTACCGATCAGATGTTTGAGGACTGGAATCTTTGTCGATACCTTGGCGCCGCCGATCAGTGCCGCCGTTGGCGGCAGCGGGTGATCCAGCACCGATCGCAGGGCATTTATCTCCTCGATCATCATTGGGCCGGCATAGCTAGGAAGCTCGTGCGTCAACCCAACGGTCGATGCGTGAGCGCGGTGCGCAGCGGAGAAGGCATCGTTGACAAAGATATCGCCGCTGCGTGCAAGCTTGGCAGCGAACTCAGCATCGTTCTTTTCCTCGCCGGGATAGAAGCGCAGGTTTTCCAGAACAGCAATTTCGCCCGGCTTGAGCGCGGCAACGGCCGCTTCCACTTCCGCGCCAATACAATCGGGGACAAATTGAACCGAAGCGCCCAAGAGTTCGCCTAGGTTTGCCGCCACGGGCCGTAGGCTCATCTCAGGGTTGGGCGTCCCCTTCGGGCGTCCGAAATGAGAGATCACGATGACGCGCGCCCCGCGCGCGCTCAGGTCCTTGAGGCCGGGAAGCAATCGTTCAAGACGCGTGGCATCTGATACTGCGCCATCCTGGACAGGCACATTGAGGTCGGCGCGCACGAGCACCCGCTTGCCCGCCACGTCAACGTTGGCAATCGTCTTGAGTTTGTCGAGATCCATTCAGAAGGCATCCAAAGTTGCTGGGCCATGTAGCGGCTATTGTGTCAGCCTAGCCTTTGGCAAGTCGTTGTGCGGCCTCCGCAACCTTCGCCGCCGTCAGCCCGAAGTACTCAAACACCTTCGGCCCCGGCGCAGATGCGCCGAAGTCCGAAAGCCCGACAAAGGTACCCTTTGGCCCCAACCATTCATACCAACATTGTACGACGCCGGCTTCGACCGCCACCCTGGGGACATCACCCAACACTTGCGTGCGGTAAGCCTCCGGTTGGGTGCGGAAGAGTTCGAATGACGGCATGGAAACGACGGCGGCGCTCACTCCGTTGCTTGCAAGTGCATTAGCGGCGGCAACCGCCATCCCTACCTCCGCGCCGGTGGCCAGCAGCGTAACGTCGCGGCCGCCGTCTGGTTCCCTGAGGACGTAGGCGCCCTTAGCGCTCAAATTCTCATTTGTGGGTGACGGCCTGACGGGCGTCACGCCCTGACGCGACAGGGAGAGTATTGACGGCCTGTCGGTATGCTTCAGCGCGATCTCCCAACACTCCGCCGTCTCCACGCCGTCGGCCGGACGCAACACCAGCAGGTTTGGAATGGCGCGAAGACTTGCCAAATGTTCGATTGGCTGGTGCGTGGGGCCGTCTTCACCCAAGCCGATGGAGTCATGCGTCATGACGTAGATGACGCGCTGCCCCATCAGCGCCGACAAGCGAATGGCAGGACGGCAATAGTCGGTGAAGACAAGGAAGGTGCCACCGTAGGGAATGAGCCCACCGGTCAGCGCCATTCCGTTCATGGCCGCGGCCATGCCGTGCTCGCGCACACCATAATGGATGTAGTTGCCGGCAAAATTGTCACCCGTAACTGCCGTGTGGTGTTCCTTCGTGCGCGTTCCAACCGAACCGGTGAGATCGGCAGAGCCGCCGATAAGCTCCGGCAGCACGGGAACGACACGCTCCAACGTCATCTGCGACCACACGCGTGTGGCCCGTTTTGCCTCATCCGCCGCAAAGGCGGACTTCGCCTCGGCAATGGCGTCGGCCACGGCGGGAAGACGCGACTCACCCGCTGGATAAGCAAGCGCTACCGCGGCAGAGTCTCCTGCCTTGGCAAGGCGCGCCTTCCAATCTGCGCACTCCTTTGTGCCCCGCTGTCCAACTGCGCGCCACGCCTGCTTGACGCCGTCAGGGATTTCAAACGGCGGGTAGGGCCATCCCAGAGATTTACGCGCCCCTTTGATTTCGTCTTCGCCCAAGGGTGCGCCGTGCGTGGAGGCCTGTCCTGCTTTCGTCGGTGCGCCATAGCCAATGACGGTCTTGCAGGCGATGAGCCATGGCTTTGAGGAGTCGCTGCGCGCCGTCTTGATCGCGTCGCTGATTGCTTTGGGATCATGGCCATCAACGCTCAACGTATTCCAGTGAGCGGCCTTGAAGCGCATGATCTGATCATCGGACACCGCAAGGCTCGTTGGACCGTCAATGGAAATGCCATTGTCGTCAAAAAAGACGATCAGCTTTCCAAGACCCAAGTGACCCGCAAGCGAAATCGCCTCGTGGCTGAGGCCTTCCATCAGGCAGCCGTCACCGGCGATGACATAGGTGTGGTGATCAATAATTTCGTCACCGAGCCGTGCATTCAGCATGCGCTCTGCGAGCGCCATGCCGACGGCATTACCCAGGCCTTGGCCGAGCGGACCGGTCGTCGTCTCGATGCCGGCCGCGTGGCCATATTCGGGATGACCGGCCGTCTTGGATCCCAGCTGACGAAAGTTCTTCAATTCATCGAGAGTCATCCCCGGATAACCAGTGAGGTAGAGCAACGAATAGAGCAGCATCGAACCGTGGCCCGCCGACAGAACGAAACGGTCGCGGTTCGGCCAGCGCGGTTCTTCCGGATTGAAGCGCAGCGCTTCGCTAAAGAGCACGGTCGCCACATCGGCCATGCCCATGGGCATACCGGGATGACCCGACTTAGCAGCTTCCACGGCATCCATAGACAGCGCCCGAATGGCGTTCGCCATCTCCCGATGCCCAATGGCCTGTGCCGGGGTGCTCATTTCTTGCGCCTCGTTCATTTAGCCACTTCCTTGTTTCGCGCGCGACACAGCCCATTGTTTCGGGCCGCCAGTGCGTGCCTCCCCAGTGTGAGGCGCACATTTAGCGAGGCTGCTGCCCGGCGTCCATGCCTAGAACCGTGTGGGCGAATTCCCCACAGCCTCATTTCTGGGTAGCGAGGAAGGATTTGAGCTCCGCAAGCGTCGGCAGGCCGGAGCGTGCGCCCAAACGCCGGCATTTAAGTGCCGCCACTGCGGCGGCAATCCGGGCGCATTCGGCTTGCTCACATCCCTGCATAAGTGCCCAGGCAAAGCCGCCATGAAATGCGTCCCCCGCCCCCGTCGTATCGACGGCATCCACCCGAAAAGCCGGCTGATGGCCGCCAGTCCCATCTTTGCTGGCCCAGGAATAGCCCTCACGGCCCCGTGTCACGCCCGCATGTCCCGCACCAGCGGTCAAAACGCGCCCGAGACGCTGCTCATCGCTTGGTCCGGGCGCAAAGTCATCCAGGGCGGGGCCTGAAAAGATCGCATAGTCGGCCATGCACAAGAATTGGGAGACCACGTCGCCACCGCCAAGATCGACATCAAGCATTGTGGTGATGCCGCGCACGCGCGCTTCCGTGAAGGTCGCTAGCGTCCCTTCCACCCAGCGCAGGTCGCTCAGCACCGCCCCCGCGCCAATAATGCGATCAAGCGGCAGCCAACCTGCGTCCATCGGCATGGCATGATCACGTTCCCCGACAATGAGGCGTTCACCTTTACCATCTACGATGACCGCTGACGTTGAAGAGCGCGCCCCTTGGTACATCTTGAGGCAGTTTACATCGACAGCCTCGCCCTCCAGAAACTTGCGAATCTTGACGCCTGCTTCGTCTGCACCGATGTGACCCCACAACTCCACGGGCGCGCCAAGCCGTCCAATGGCGGCCGCCGCGTTGGACGCCATCCCGCCGCCGCTTTCGATGTGCTCCAACGATCGCACCTTGGTCGGCGTGGCAGGGAAAGCCTCGATGCGGTAAACGTGATCGAGTGCCGCATGGCCAACGCAGATGATGGGCTTCACCGCGCGCCCTCCTCCGCATCCATATCCTCGCGCGCACGCTTCTCCTCGGCAGCATCCTCGGCAAAAAGCTTCTCAAGCGTCGCAACGTCGCTACGCGCCCTATCGCGCAGTTTCTCCATGTCGCTTGCGTGCTTGTAGTCCTCGATTAGGCGCCGTTCGTCATGCGTCTGGAACGCACGGATCATGCGTTCCGTTTCGCGCTTCGACAATCCAAGGCCCAGTAGGAGCTGACTAGTGGCGTCCAAAGCAGAGAGAAACGTCTCACGCTGCATGTGCGTCACGCCCAGATCGAGCAAACGATGAGCGTGAGCGCGGTTACGTGCCCGCGCATAGATTGGTAGGTTTGGATAGCGGCTTTTTACAAGTTCGGCCGTGCGCATGGAGGCGTCCACGTCATCGATGGCCAGCACAAAGGCCCGCGCCGAGTGGGCGTCGGCGGCATCCAGTATCTCGGGCCGGCTCGCATCCCCATAAAATGCCTGGCTTCCAAAACGCTTCACCAATTCCACCTGTTCCGCGCTTATATCGAGCGCCGTGAAGGCAATTCGCTTCGCTCTCAAAATGCGCGCCACGATTTGTCCAAAGCGGCCGAAGCCGGCGATGATCACATGGCCCTCGTTTTCAGGCATCGCATCGTAGCTTGGCGCCGATTTGCTAGCGCGCGAGAAGAACTCCTCCAGCTTTAGCATCAACGGTGTCGCAGCCATCGATAACGTCACGACGATGGTGAGCAGCTCTGTCATTTCCCACGACAACGCGCCTGCGCTAAAGCCGACAGTGAAGAGGACAAAAGCGAACTCTCCACCTTGCGCAAGTGCCAATCCAAGCCGGCGAGACGGTCCGGGCTGCAATCCTTGCCAGCGCCCTAGCGCGTAAAGAACGAGCGCCTTGATAGCGACAAGACCAGCGACGAGCATGAGAATGCGGACCGGCTCGTTCCATAGCAGCCGTAGATCGATCGTCATGCCGATCGCCGTGAAAAAGAGGCCCAGCAACAGCCCCTCAAAGGGCTTTATGTCGGCTTCTAACTGGTGCCGATAAGACGATTCAGCCAGAAGTGCTCCGGCGATAAAAGCGCCAAGCGAGGCGGACACGCCCGCTTGTTGCATGAGGATGGCAAAGCCAACGACGGTCAACAGTGCCGCCGCCGTCATCGCCTCCTTCACGCGTGCCAGCGCCACCAGCCGTACGAGATGATCGAGAAGAAAGTGCCCGCCGACAATCACAGCTGCGATGATCAAAAGACCCTTCGCGGCCTCCGCAAGATCCATCGTCGAGGCAGTGTCTGTTCCCGTCACGGCGAACAACGGCACAAGCGCTATAAGCGGAATGGCGCACAGGTCTTGAAACAGCAGAACGGCGAAGCCCAACCGGCCGTGCCGTGCGGTCAGATCGCCCGTTTCCTCCATAACTTGCAGGGCGAACGCCGTCGATGACAGCGCCAGGGCAAACCCGACGAAGATGGCTGTCTGCCATTGCAGCCCGAAGAGTAGAGCAATGAGCGCAAGTATCAGGCCTGTTGCGCCCACCTGGGCGCTGCCTAATCCAAAAACGGCATTTCGCATCGCCCATAGACGTTTGGGCCGCAGCTCCAACCCAATGACGAAGAGCAAGAGCACGATGCCGAACTCGGCGAATTCGAGAAGCTCCTTGGCTTCGTAGTCGGAACGGATCCACCCGATTGTGGATGGACCGAGCAAAATACCCGCGGCGAGATAACCAAGCACTGTCCCAATGCCGAGCCAGCGCGATAGCGGGCCCGCAATTGCAAGAGCGGCTAACAGGACCGCCAGTTCCTCCAGCGACACGCCGGCCATAACGTCCCCTTCCCGTACCTCGGCCAAAAAGCTGCGAACGCCACAGTGGCATGCAACCGGACGGCCGGACCTGCGCCAAATCTACCCAGTCCTGACAAATTGCGAGCAGTTTCGAGATGCTCGACGCAACGGCTTCAAAGCCTCGTCTGGCCTCTAAGAATCAGCGATAGTGTCAAGGCGCGTTGTATTTCAGCGTACGCGAGTGCGTTGTACGTACGATGTAATGGTTTGGCACACACCTGACCAAAGCGACGCGTCACACTCGCATTCAAATCGATCAGGGCGCGCTGGCTTATACTCGTCTTCGCGCAACATAGGGGAACGCTAAGAGCCAGCCGTTACGCAGCGATACGAAACGAGAGGGATCATAAAATGTCTTCGGATATCGCCCTGCGTTCGCTCGGGGTCTTGGTCTGCCTTTATGCAATCGCTTATTTCGTGACATCCATGAGCGTCGCCGCACTTGATGCCGTCAGCCACAAGGCTGGGCCTACGTGCGGACAAATGGGTTGCGTATCGCTTGCTAGCGATCGGCAATCGGCGTTGGGGTCAAATTACGAGCCGGTCTGGATGGCGGCAGCATTCCTGCCATTCGACTGAAAAAAGCGCCTTAATTGGATCCCTCGAACCTAAAAGGCTTTTTGCGCGCTCAACTGCGCCTTCACCAGCGTATCAATCGCCATCAGGTCTTTCAGCATCGGCCCGAAGTCTTTCAACGGCACCATGTTAGGGCCGTCCGATGGTGCGCGGTCGGGGTCTTCGTGCGTCTCAATAAATAATCCACCGACGCCGACAGCGACGGCCGCGCGAGCCAGCACCGGCACGAACCGCCGATCGCCACCCGAACTCGTGCCCTGTCCGCCTGGCTGTTGCACAGAATGAGTGGCATCGAAAATAACCGGACACCCAATATCAGCCATGATGGGAAGCGCGCGCATATCGGTGACGAGCGTGTTGTAGCCAAAGGACGCGCCGCGTTCGGTGAGAAGCACATTCGGGTTTCCTGAGGCAACAATTTTTGCCACGACGTTCTTCATATCCCAAGGCGCCAGAAATTGCCCCTTCTTAACCTTGACGACACATCCCGTCTTTGCCGCCGCCACTAACAAGTCCGTCTGACGGCACAGAAAGGCGGGGATCTGTAAAACGTCGACGACCGGAGCAAGCAAGGCGCACTGGTCGCTTTCGTGAACATCGGTGATAACAGGCAGCGCTAGTGTTTCGCGAATTTCAGCGAACACCGGTAACGCGCCCTCAAGCCCAATGCCGCGCTTGCCTGACAGTGACGTGCGGTTTGCCTTGTCGAAGGACGCCTTGAACACAAGCCCAAGCCCGAGATCTTCTGCGATCTCCTTCAGCGCAGTCGCCAACTCCAGTGCATGGCTCCGGCTTTCCATTTGGCACGGGCCCGCAAAGACAGTGATCGGCGCATCGTTGGCCACCGTCATGCCGCCGATCGAAACGCGCGGGTTTGGCTTCAAGGATTCATGCTTTGTCATGGCGGCCTTATAGCATGAGGACTGACCGTACGCGCCGAAGATGCGGCCCCGGAACGCAAATGACCGCACCATTAGCAGGCGCGGTCATCCGCAATCTTAGGTCTGCCTGAGCGCTAAGCCACTCGTCTTACAAGACCAATAACGACAAGCAGTATGACGGCACCGAGGATGGCTGAAATGATCATGCCGATCATGTCAGCGCCCCACATTCCCAACATGGGAAAGAGCCAGTTGCCGATGAAGGCGCCGACCACACCAACGACGATATTGCCGACTAAACCGAACCCATACCCTTTGACGATCTGACCGGCCGCCCAGCCGGCGATCGCACCAACGATCAGCAGTATGATGAGAGACTCGATTGCCATGTTTGTGACTCCCCTGAGCGCGATTGGTTTTCTGCTGGCCCAGCCAAAGCTGGCCCGCAGTCTCGTTCAGAAGGACACGACTGCACTGCCCCGATTGACAATGTCCTCCGCTTCTCGTTATGGCGCGATTCGGCGGTGACGAATTGATTCGAGTGCGGATCAAGTGCAGGTCCGCGGCCAAGCGCGCCCTTGCCGGCCTGCTTTGTGACCAGGTTGCCACAGTACGACACCTCGCCGTTTGGCCTATAGTGCGGTGCCGCACCAAAAGACAACCGCCGGGGCGAGCGCGTCTCAACGCACCCTACATCCCGGCGGCTTTGTGGTCCGCATCAAATTGCCCAAACTAAAGTGCTGCGTCGCCGGTCTCGCCTGTGCGGATACGCGTCAGTTGCTCCAGCGATGAAACAAAGATCTTGCCGTCGCCGATTGAGCCAGTCTTAGCGGTCGCTTCCAGGGCCGCCACCGCTGCGTCCGCTTTGTCATCCGATACGGCTACCTCGATCTTCACTTTGGGAAGGAAATTCACAGCGTACTCGGCGCCGCGATAGACCTCCGTGTGCCCCTTCTGGCGACCAAAGCCTTTGACGTCCGTGACCGTCATTCCGTCAATGCCAATCCCGATCAAGGCAGTGCGGACCTCGTCGAGTTTGAACGGCTTAATTATGGCTGCGATGAGTTTCATGGGAGCGTCTCCTTGTGTTGTCCCTTGCCCTCTTGGGCATCACCGCCGGTCTCTTCGTCCGGCCGGCGTATGGTTAACGCCGTCATAGCAATCAAGAGCCGTGCCAGGATTGGCAGCTTGCGCACAAGCGCATGAGAACGCGAGGAGAAACGTAACTTCAGCAACTCAACTGTGTTGTTGTCGTACGTTTTGCGTCGCGAATTTTGCACAAATTTCGAGCAGCCGAAGACGAAGAAATGCGTTTGAGCGTGCGGTGCAACTGCGCTCAAGCGCAATGGCAAGAGCTAGACCAACCGGCTCTGCTCGACTGCCGCTGCAATAAAGGAGCGGAATAGCGGGTGGGGATCGAAGGGCCGGCTCTTAAGCTCGGGATGATACTGGACTCCGATAAACCAGGGGTGATCCGGGTACTCGACGGTCTCCGGGAGCAGCCCGTCGGGCGAGAGCCCTGAGAACTTCAGTCCCGCGGCTTCCAGTCGCTCGCGGTACTTGGTGTTCACCTCGTAGCGATGGCGGTGCCGCTCGAAGACCTGGGTGGTCCCATAAATTTCCGCAATCCTGCTTCCGGGAATAAGCTCTGCAGGATAGGCGCCGAGCCGCATAGTGCCGCCTAGATCGCCCCCTTGGCGGCGCTGCTCCAGCTCGTTGCCACGCATCCACTCCGTCATCAGGCCAATAACCGGCTCCGATACCGGCCCGAACTCAGTTGAGTTTGCCTCAGCCACACCAGCAAGATCACGCGCGGCCTCGATGCAGGCCATCTGCATCCCAAAACAGATGCCAAAATAAGGCACTTGGCGCTCGCGGGCGAACTTGGCAGCAAGGATTTTGCCTTCCGAGCCGCGCTCACCGAAGCCGCCGGGAACCAGAATACCGTTGACGCCCTCCAGATAGGGCGCAGGGTCCTCGCCCTCGAAGATCTCGCTCTCGATCCACTCAAGCTTTACTTTGACGCGGTTGGCGATACCGCCATGCACCAAAGCCTCCATCAGCGACTTGTAGGCATCCCTTAGGCCCGTGTATTTGCCGACGATGGCAATCGTAACCTCGCCTTCAGGTGTAGCGACGCCTTGCGCAATAGTCTCCCAGCGGGAAAGATCGGGCTTGGGCGCATCGGCAATGCCAAACGCTTGCAGCACTTGCTCATCGAGCCCCTCACGGTGGTAAGAGAGCGGAACCTCGTAAATGGAAGAAACGTCGCGAGCCTGGATGACCGCTTCTTCGCGCACGTTACAGAAGAGCGCAATTTTCCGGCGTTCGCCCTGAGGTATTTCGCGATCCGCGCGGCACAAAAGAATATTGGGCTGAATGCCAATAGAGCGCAGCTCTTTGACAGAGTGCTGGGTCGGTTTGGTTTTGATTTCGCCAGCCGAAGGAATGTAGGGAACCAGCGTAAGATGGATGAAAATAGAGCTGCCGGCGGGCAGTTCGTTGCCGAGCTGGCGAATAGCTTCGAAAAACGGCAAGCCTTCGATATCGCCTACCGTGCCGCCGATTTCGACCAGCACGAAGTCGATGCCCTCGTTGCCGCTCGTCACAAACTGCTTGATGGCGTCGGTCACGTGCGGGATGACCTGCACGGTCCCGCCGAGGAAGGCGCCACGCCGCTCTTTTGCGAGAATGTCTTGATAGATACGCCCTGTGGTGACGTTGTCCGACTTGCGCGCGGGTACGCCTGTGAAGCGCTCGTAGTGCCCTAGATCCAAATCCGTTTCCGCCCCATCATCCGTGACGAAAACCTCACCATGCTGGTAGGGGCTCATCGTGCCGGGGTCTACGTTCAGGTAGGGATCAAGCTTGCGAAGCCTGACCGAATACCCGCGCGCTTGGAGGAGCGCGCCGAGGGCGGCTGAGGCTAGGCCTTTGCCAAGGGAGGACACCACGCCGCCGGTAATGAAGATGTACCGCTGCATGGGCTTTGACGCTTACACGAACACGGCCGCGATTCGAAGCATCTTTATCGCCTCATCCCCGATGCTTGGTGAATAGCGCTAAGTTGCTGACCGAACTGTGGCCCGTGCGCAAGCGATGGCCGCGCAGCGCTCCCGCTGAAATTGCCCGTGTACTTGAGAGTTAAGCCTATCGCGACTGGGGAACTGCCGGGGCGCCGCCTTGGCCCTGCTGTAGCTTATCGAGGATGCCGCCACGGCCACTGTCGGCCGGCGCCTCTACGGGCTTGCTGTCGGTCGTCGCTGGCGCGCTCGGCGAAGCCGTACCGCCGGCATCAAGGATTGAACGGCTGGGTGCATTCCGCTGCGCGACCAGGGTCAGAAGAATGCTGGTCGTGAAAAATGCCAAGGCCAAAAGTGCCGTAGCCCTCGTCAAAAGATTGGCCGTGCCACGCCCGGTCAAAAGACCGCCGGCACCGCCGCCGCCGCCGCCAATGCCTAGCGCTCCGCCCTCTGAGCGCTGCAACAGCACAACGGCCACAAGCGCGGTAGCGATCATCAGATGAAGAACAAGAAGTGCGGTGAGCATGAAACTCTCTGGGCTCGTATTCAGTCAGTTTGCCAGGGCTTTTATACTAGATGGTCATGCCCCGCTAGTAGGCGGCCTCATATAGCCGCCACGGCCCTATTAGAAGCCGAAATAGGGCGACAAGCCATTCGTAACCGTGTCATTCGGTGAATTAGCGTAGGCCCTGGCGCGCCTCTTTTTCCGGCGCAAGCTTGACCTTTTTCGCGCGGTGGACGCCGTCGCCTTTCGTGCGGGCGTCTGGGCATCAGCCTTCTTGACTGCGTCGGCCTTCTTTTGCGCCTGTGCCTTGGCTGATGCCGGTTTTCTCTTAGGCAGATCCGGAATCCTCGGCTTCTTGGCAATGAGCTTGCCCCGCAGACTTCCACACCTGAAACGCAACTGTTCCTCAACCTCGACAAGGCGCCGGATGTTTTCCAGTTCCTCGCGGGTGAGGTTGACCTTCGCCCAATCCGGCCCGCGTTTCATGTCCTCCTCAGCACCAGCCGCCCGCAAGAAGCCCAGCTCAACCCGAAGTTCATAGCAAGCGTGGGTACCAAGCTTGCCAGCATGAACGGCCGGTGCCCACGCCACGCTCAAAGCTGCTAGCAGAATAGCCAGAGATGCCTTTGCTTCCCCGCGCATTCCCCGAATTGCTCCATAACCTGTGGTTTGCATCCGCGAAGCACTGATAAGGAACGCTAACATTATTTTGGGCCGTCTCGATACCATTCCGCGGGATCAATTCTTATACGCCGCAATGATTGCGAGGAAGTCGTTGCTTTTGAGACTCGCCCCCCCGACCAGCGCCCCATTTACGTTCTCCACGGCACTGATTTCAGCAGCATTATTTGGCTTGACGGACCCCCCATAAAGCAACCGCATCGCTGCCCCCTCGGCCCCAAACCGCTTCACGAGTACCTCGCGCATTGCCGAGTGCACTTCAGCGACGTCCGATGGAGTCGGTGTGAGGCCCGTTCCAATCGCCCAAATGGGCTCGTAGGCGACAATAGTGTTGGCCGCGGTGGCATGGTCGGGCAGGGAGCCAGAAAGCTGGCGGCCTACAACCTCCAGTGTCAGCCCGGATTGGCGCTCGCCGGCCGTTTCGCCGACGCACACGATGGCGGCAAGGCCGGCCCCGTGCGCGGCCTGTGCTTTGCGTCGCACAATGGCGTCCAGCTCCCCGTGGGCCGCCCGGCGCTCCGAATGCCCCACAATCGTCGCGACGGCCCCTGCGTCGCGCAGCATCTCGGCAGATAGGTCGCCGGTATGGGCCCCCGAAGCCGCCACGGCACAGTCCTGCGCCCCAACGAGCAACTTGGAGCCCGCGGCCGCTTCAGCCAGACGGAGAAGTAGCGTCACAGGGGGGCAGATTAAGACGTCTGCGCCAACGTCGTGACCGGGCCCCGAGACCGCGTCGCGCACCCGAAGGGCTTCCGCCATGTCGGCCTTGAGCCCATTCATCTTCCAGTTTCCAGCGACCAACGGTCGAATGGTGCGGGCGGCCTTGGTCATAAGAGCTCCCAGAATTGTCAAATTTTAGGGGCCTGCCAGTGGGGTCAAACCGCCAAGGCATGGCCACCCTTGCAATAACGGTCGGGCTGCGCTTCATATCATGATGATACCCTGCCTGACGCGCAGGAATTTCGCCTCATCGCATGCGGCGCGCTCGAGCGGCCGGCCTGGCGCCGGACCGGGTTAACGCCGCCCAACTAACGGAACGAACCCTGCATGCTCGACGCCATACGACGCGGCTCCACCGGCTGGGTAGCCAAGATTCTGCTCGCCGTTCTGGTCTTCAGCTTCGCCATCTGGGGCGTTGCGGATGTGTTCACCGGCTGGGGCCGCGGCTCAATTGCCAAGGTCGGCGACCGCGAGATCCGGGCGGACGATTTCCAGCGGGCCTTCCAAAACGAACTGCGCACTATTCAAAGCCGATCCCGCCAGCGTATTTCAACTGAGGACGCCCGCGCTGCCGGCCTTGATAACCGAATTCTGTCCCAGTTGATGGCCTGGGCCGCAGTCGGTGAACATGCCGGTGAGCTTAATCTGGCACTGTCCGATGCAACATTGCTCGAAGCCTTGAAAAAAGATCCAGCCTTTGCGGGACCTGACGGCACGTTCTCGCGTATCGGCTTTGAGAACACTCTCTATCGATCTGGCTTTACAGAGCGCGGCTACCTCGCCCTGCGCCGCGACGATGAATTGCGTAAACAGCTGACTGATGCCCTGACCAAGTCCATCGTCATTCCCGAAACGATGGTCGATGTCACAAACGCGTGGCAGGGAGAAACGCGTCAGGTGGAGTACTTCACGATTGACGCGGACAAGGTGATCACCGTGCCCGAGCCGGACGAGGCACAGATCAAAAAGACCTACGAAAAGAACAAGAGCAAGTTCATGGCGCCGGAGTATCGCAAGCTTGCCGTTCTTGTGCTCTCACCTGACGACCTCAAAAAGCAGATGGATGTCTCCGAAGAAGAAATCACCACCAGCTACGAAGACACCAAAGAAAGCTATAACACTCCGGAAAGACGCCGGGTGCAGCAAATCCCCTTCAAGGATAGGGCTGCGGCGGATGCGGCAAAGAAATCAATAACCGAGGGCAAATCGTTCGGCACGATCGCCCAAGAGAGCGGTGCCAGGACCACCGACATTGATCTTGGCCTAGTCAAGAAAAGCGATCTGATTGATCCCAAGATCGCTGATGCGGCTTTCGCGCTCGACAAAGACTCTATCTCCGACGTGGTGGAGGGCCGGTTCGCTACGGTACTGTTGCGCGTTACCGACATCCAGCCCGCCGTCGTGCGCACGTTTGATGAGGTCAAGGACGAGGTGCGCAACAACCTCGCCAAGCAGAAGGCCGAAGCGAAAATGCTAGATCTCCACGATGAGATCGAGGACAATCGCGGCGCTGGCAAAACGCTCAAGGAAATCGCCGAGCTTCTAAAGCTGCAATACTACGACGTTCCCGCAACCGATTCCTTGAACAAGGACAAGGACGACAAGCAGGCCATCCCACTGCAAGACGTGCGCGGCATCATGAAGACCGCATTTGATAGCCAGGTCGGTCTCGAAAACGACTCTGTCGAGCTCGCTGACGGGAGTTACGCCTGGGTCGATGTCGTCGACATTACTGAAAAGAAGCTGAAGCCCTTCGAGGCAGTGAAGGACGAGGCAAAGAAGCTCACCATGGACAATGAGCGCGCACGCAAGCTCAATGAACTAGCCGCCAAGCTCGTCGACAAGGCAAACAGCGGCGAAGCTCTCACCGCGCTTGCCAAGGAAGCAGGCGATCCTAAGGTCGAAGCCACTCCGCCCTTCGCCCGCAAAACCGAACCCCAAGGGCTCACCAAGGCGGCGGTTCAGCAGGCTTTCGCGCTTCCTCTTGGCAAAACCGGCTCGACCACAAGCGTACATGACGACTCGCGCACAATCTTCAAGCTAACGAATATCCAGGCGGCAAAGCCTCCCACTGAGCAGCAACGTGAAACGATTAGCCGAGAGATCAGCACCGAAATCACAAACGACGTACTTGGGGAATACGTTGCCGCCCTGCAAACGCGTCTTGGTGCGACCATCAATCAACAAGAGTACAGGCGTGCGACCGGCGCCGACACCGAACAATAACCAAATTGGCTGACGTCCAAGCCGGGGGAAGCCTTTGAGCACGCTTGAGCGCAAAAAAGGACCCAGACCCGGCCACTTAGAGGCGCAGCCACCGCTCGCCGCCTTCACCAAGAGTTATAAGGCCGGCGACCCTCAGGTTGTGTGGACACGTCTCGTCGCCGATCTGGAAACGCCTGTCTCCGCTTACTTGAAGCTTGCCGCGCACCAACCCATGAGCTTCCTCTTGGAGTCGGTGGAGGGTGGCGCAACACGGGGGCGCTATTCGGTCATCGGGCTGGAACCTGATCTCGTGTGGCGGGCAAACGGCAACGAAGCCGCGATCAATCGTAACCCCATCAAGAAGCCCGATGCGTTTCGGCCCGAGCCGAAACCGGCGCTTGCATCCCTGCGTGCGCTCCTTGCAGAGTCAGAGCTGACGTTGCCGCCTGAATTGCCGCCGATGTCAGCGGGAATTTTCGGCTATATGGGCTACGACACGGTGCGGCTGATCGAAAGGCTGCCCAATGTGCCGCCCGACGCGCTGAATATTCCTGACAGCGTGCTTATGCGTCCGACCACCATGTTGATCTTTGACGTCGTCAAGGACGAGATCACCATAGTGACGCCGGTTCGGCCCGACGCCAAAAGCACCGCGGAGCAGGCTTACAAAAAAGCCTGCAAGCGTCTCAAAGGTATTGTCGCAGCGCTCGACGAGCCACTGCCGCACATGCCTTCGCTCTCTGGCCGCAAGCTGGCGCCGCCCAAGCCTACCTCCAACACAACACCGGCCGAATACAAGGCGATGGTGCGGCGTGCGAAGGACTACATCCTCGCCGGCGACATATTCCAAGTCGTGCTCTCCCAACGCTTCTCCGCGCCGTTCAAGCTTCCCTCATTTGCGCTCTACCGCGCGCTACGGCGAACCAACCCTTCGCCATTCTTGTTCCACCTCGACTTCCGCGAATTTGCACTGGTGGGCTCTAGCCCTGAAATTCTGGTGCGCGTGCGCGATGATGAGGTGACGATCCGGCCCATCGCAGGAACGGCACCGCGCGGAAGCAGCGAGGCAGAAGATCAAGCGCTTGCCGAAGCTCTGCTCAAGGATCCCAAGGAGCGCGCAGAGCATCTGATGCTCCTCGATCTCGGCCGCAATGACGTCGGTCGCGTGGCGCAGATAGGTACCGTTGAGGTCACTGGCCAATTCTTTATCGAGCGATACAGCCATGTCATGCACATCGTCTCCAATGTGATCGGCCGGCTGGGTAAGAAGCACGACCCGGTCGATGCGTTGATGGCAGGCTTTCCCGCTGGCACCGTCTCAGGCGCGCCCAAAGTGCGCGCCATGGAGATCATCGATGAATTGGAAAAATCAAAACGCGGGCCTTATGCAGGATGCGTTGGCTACTTCTCCGCGTCCGGCCAGATGGACAGTTGTATCGTGCTGAGGACGGCTTTGGTGAAAGACGGCGTCATGCACGTTCAGGCGGGCGCAGGGCTCGTGCACGATTCCGTTCCAGCCAAGGAGCAGCAGGAGTGCATCAACAAGGCCACCGCTCTTTTCCGCGCTGCTGAGGAAGCGGTGCGCTTTGCGCTCCGCGCGTAGTAACTGCCCTCAGAATCGCAAAGAAATGCCTGCCCTGCCGGTGCTTTAGTCACCTGTCATAATTGGCGACTACCCCCATTCCATCACACACGGGGAGACGATTGATGCCAGCCGCACTGAAACACGTTTTCAATACATTTTTGGCGCTTGCGATGACGCTTTGCGCAACAAACGCTCAAGCACTCGATCAGCGCTTCAAGGATGCCGACGGAGACATGGTCGCCGATGCGCCCAGCGATGCCAGCAAGCTGATCGATCCGGGCACATTGATCTTCGCTTACACGCCGGTGGAGGATCCAGCCGTCTATGCCAAGGCGTGGGAGGGTTTCCTCAATCATCTGGAGAAAGAAACAGGCCGGCGGGTCCTGTTCTTCCCCGTACAGTCGAACGCCGCGCAGATCGAGGCCATGCGCGCCGGCCGCCTGCACATTGCAGCATTCAACACCGGCTCCAACCCGCTCGCCGTCAATTGCGCCGGTTTCGTACCCTTCGCCATGATGGCCGATAAGAACGGCTCGTTCGGCTATGAAATGGAGATTGTCACCTACCCCGGTTCGGGCCTGGAAAAGGTGGAGGACATCAGGGGAAAGAAGATGGCCTTTACGTCGCAGACCTCGAACTCCGGATATAAGGCGCCGTCAGCAATTCTTCGCGACAAGTTCAAACTGGAGCCCGGCAAGGACTACGAGCCTGTGTTCTCGGGAAAGCATGACAATTCGATCCTTGGCGTCGCCAACAAGGACTATCCGGCGGCCGCAATTGCCAACTCGGTCAAACTGCGCATGATTTCACGCGGCGTGGTGAAGCCTGAACAGCTGAAAGTTCTCTACAAGTCGCAGACTTTTCCCACGTCGGGCTATGGCCTCGTTTACAATCTGAAACCCGAACTTGCCGATAGGATCCGCAAGGCTTTCTTCTCGTTTGACTGGGAGGGCTCAGAACTCTTGAAAGAGTTCTCAAAGACCCAGCCGCCGCAGGAGACCTTTATTCCAATTACATACAAGAACCACTGGGCGGTGGTGCGTGATGTCGACAAGGCGATGGGCGTCAGCTACCAGTGCAAATGACGCCACTGGGGACAGAACATGTTGCGCATCGAGCAACTGCACAAGCGCTACAGGACAGGAGATGCCGCCCTGCGCGGTGTATCGCTTACGGTTGCTTCGGGTGAGATCATTGGCCTGATTGGCCCCTCGGGTGCGGGGAAATCGACACTCATTCGCTGCGTCAATCGTCTTGTTGAGCCGACATCAGGGCGCATCTATTTGGGCGACACCGAAGTCACGAACCTCGCAGGCAGCGCCCTACGCCACGCGCGCCGGCGCATCGGAATGATCTTCCAAGAGTACGCGCTGATTGAGCGCTTAAGCGTGATGGAAAACGTGCTCTCCGGGCGGCTTGGCTACACGGGGTTTTGGTCAAGTTGGTTTCGCCGATTTCCCGGAACAGACATTAGCCGGGCGTTTGCGCTGCTTGAACGGGTTGGCCTTATCGACCACGTCGACAAACGCGCCGATGCGCTGTCGGGCGGTCAGCGTCAGCGGGTGGGCATTGCGCGCGCCTTGGCCCAAGAACCCGAATTGCTGTTAATCGATGAGCCCACGGCCAGTCTAGATCCAAAGACGTCGCGCCAAGTGATGCGACTGCTGACGGAGTTGTGTCGTGAGCAGCACCTCGCAGCGATTGTAAACATTCACGACGTTGCGCTTGCGCAAATGTTCCTGCCCCGCGTCGTCGGGCTCAGAGCCGGTGAGATCGTCTATGACGGCCCCGCCGACGGCCTGTCGCCGGAGGCTCTAACAACCATCTACGGCGAGGAGGATTGGACGCAGAGCACGATGCAGGACGACGATGATGATCTCGACGGGCACGGCGCGCACCAGCCGCCTGACCTTGAGGTTGCAGCGCAGTATCCATGACCACGGCAACGCGAGACATCTCCCGCACGTACGACCCTGCACGCAGCTGGACACCGCCGCGGTTGATCGAGGCCACTTGGGTACGGTGGGCGGTCGCTCTTGGCGTTGCCGCCTACCTCGCCCTGGCGTTCGCGTCGATCGATGTGAATTGGGCCCGCATGTCCGACGGCATGGGACGCGCCGGGCGGCTGTTTGAAGGTTTCCTGACGCCGAATTTCACCGCGCGCTGGAGCGACATCCAACATGGCATGATCGAAAGCCTGACGATGACCGTCACTGCGACGGTCGCGGGCGTAGCGCTCGCCATTCCATTCGGTCTCGGCGCGGCCCGCAACCTTGCTCCTTGTTGGCTTTATGGATTCTGCCGCGGTGTCATCGCCGTCTCTCGTGCACTGCACGAAATTATCGTAGCGATCTTCTTTGTCGCCATGTTCGGCTTTGGGCCGTTTGCCGGATTCCTAACCCTGTCCCTTTCAACGATCGGTTTTCTGTCCAAGCTGCTGGCTGACGACATCGAGGAGATTGATCCAGCCCAAGTCGAGGCTATCCGCGCAACGGGCGCCGGGTTCTGGCAGGTGATCGATTTTGCGGTTGCAAGCCAGGTGATACCGCGCCTTGTCGGACTGACCGCCTACAAGGTCGACATTAACTTCCGCGAGTCGTCTGTTATCGGCATCGTTGGCGCCGGCGGCATCGGCGCCACACTTAACACCGCGCTCGACCGCTATGAATTCGACAGCGCCGCGGCAATCCTTCTGATCATCATCGCTATCGTCATGGCGTGCGAATACACGTCCGGCGTCATCCGCAGGAGGTTCGCCTGACATGCCGGTCTCCTTGAGCACAGACGGCCGCCCCGCAGGCTGGCAACCTCTCACCGGCAAGGAACGCATTCTGCGTTGGCTGGGTTGGTTCGCTCTCATCGCGCTGACGGTGTTTTGCTGGCGTGTGATGACGGCTGGCACCATTTGGGCCTTTGTCAGCGATGCCCCGCGCCAAGCGGCCGATATATTCGGGCGCATGTTGCCGCCGCGTTGGGATTACGCCAACAAACTCTGGCTACCGCTGTGGGATACGATCAACATCGCCACGCTTGGCTCACTCATAGCGATCGTGATCGCGGTCCCTCTCGCCTTCCTGGCTGCACGCAACACGACACCTAGCGTGTTGCTGGTCCGCCCCGTTGCGCTTTTCATTATCGTCGCGTCGCGCTCGATCAATGCCCTCATCTGGGGCCTGTTGATGGTCGCTGTATTTGGGCCAGGTGTACTTGCCGGTATCGTAGCCATTGCACTGCGGTCGATCGGTTTCATCGGCAAGCTCCTTTATGAAGCAATCGAAGAAATTGACGAGACGCAGACCGAAGCCGTGCGCGCGAGCGGAGCAACGCAAGCCCAGGTCATGAGCTATGGGATCATGCCGCAGATCCTGCCGGCGTTTGCAACCATCTCGGTGTTCCGGTGGGACATCAACATTCGCGAGTCGACGGTCCTGGGTCTTGTCGGCGCCGGCGGTCTTGGCCTGGCCCTTGAGGCCTCTCTCAATACACTGGCCTGGCCGCAAGTTACCATCATCCTGCTGATGATCCTTGGAACCGTCATCATCAGCGAATGGATCACCGCGCGCGTGCGCCGCGCAATTATTTGACCCCAACGGCCCCATGCTTAATGGATGGCGCGTCACAACCGGCACGCAGCAGAACCCCCATCCGCCAATTGGCCGGCCTTAACGAATTGTAATAATCGTGAATTCAGTGCCTGCCAGAAGCCTCAATTCTGGTCAACTTTCTTGTTGACCCTGATACTTTGTGCTCGAACTATTGTTTCTTAGCCCAGCGTGAAAATATTGATGGGCAGTTGGGCATTCGCCCGCAAGAGTTGGTGCTATGACCCCGGTCGCCAGACCTGCAGACTTTTATTGGGTAAAGAATGCCTCCAAGCCCGCCTGGGCGCTTGTTGGGGCGCTCGTCTGCGCGAGCGCAATCGTGCCCGCGTATGCACAGAAGGCGACGCCCGTTACCGTTGAAGTCGTGCGTACAGAGGACCTTGTCAATCGGCTGGAACTCTCCGGCACCGTTACCTCTCCGCGCGTTTCGCAGATCTCCACGTCTGTGCCTGGTCTCATTGAAGCCGTTCACTTTGACAGCGGCGCCAATGTCGAAGCCGGCGACTTATTGCTTGAGCTTGATCCCAAGCTGGAAGAGGAGGCGTTTAAGCAAGCTGAAGCGCAGGCCAAACAGGCCGAGGCTGAGCTTGCCGATGCACAGCGGCGGTTGAAAATTGCCGAGGGTCTGGCCAAACGAAACTATGGGCCTCAGAACACGGTCGATACCCTCAAGAACGAATTGCAGATCGACGCCGCTGCGATTGCGCTTCGAAAGGCGCAAGAGGCTGCAGCCGCCGAGCGCCTGGAGCGTCATTTGGTGAAAGCGCCCTATTCCGGCGTTATCTCGCAGAGAATGGCCGAGGTCGGCGAATGGGTTGTGCCCGGCACCACCGTATTCGAGCTTGTTGAGATGCATGGCCTGCGGGTCGATGTCCCCGTGCCTCAACAGTACTATCCGCAGCTCCAGACGGGAGCCGAGGTTACCTTACAGTTCGACGCGCTTCCCGACGCGGTTTTGCCCGCTAAAATCCAGGCCCTTATTCCCGTCAGCGATCCAAAGGTTCGCACCTTCACGCTGCGCGTTGTACCCACTCGTGAGAATGTCGCCATCACACCGGGC
Source organism: uncultured Hyphomicrobium sp. (assembly GCA_964405975.1). Lineage (GTDB taxonomy): Bacteria > Pseudomonadota > Alphaproteobacteria > Rhizobiales > Hyphomicrobiaceae > Hyphomicrobium_A. Next base: position 3,527 of record CAYOPW010000024.1, on the reverse strand, counting down.
ATGTCGGCCCGTGTCTCGGTGCGTCTTGCGACAGGCCAGCGTGGCATCGTTGTCAGCCGCGATGCGTTGGTGCGCTATCCCGATGGCCGCGTCACGGTCTGGGTTCTGGAAAGCAACGGTGAAGCCAATCACGTCAATGAGCGCAGGGTCGATATCGGCTTGTCGTTCGATGGGCTTGTGCAGATCCGCTCCGGCTTGAAAGAAGGCGAGCGCGTCGTCATTCGCGGCAATGAATCCTTGCGTGAAGGACAAGTGGTCCGGCTGGCCAGTTGATTTCCTCATGCATTACAGAAGGCATGTTTTGTGTTTGAGGCGCTGATCAAACGCGGCACTTTGACGGCCGTCGCCGCGCTCATCTTGTGCGTATTGGGGATCGTCGCGGTCATGCGCATCCCCGTGCAAATGATACCCGATCTGGAAGTGCGCACGGTGACGGTTTCGACGCGGTGGTCGGGAGCAACGCCTCAAGACATCGAAAAAGAAATCATCATCGAGCAGGAAGAATACCTGCGCTCCCTTCCGAGTCTTGAACGCATCGTCTCGCGCGCATCGAGCGGCAGAGCCGAGATCGAGCTGGAATTTCCCTACAATATCGATCTCAACGAGACGCTCATTCGCATCAACAATGCGCTGAGTCAGGTTCCCTCCTACCCTGAGAACGTCGACCAGCCACGCATTTTCGCAAGCTCCTTCAGCGCCAACTCATTCATGTATTTCCGAGTGGCTCCGCTGGAGGGCAATCCCCGCCAGCTCGACATGGCCATGATGCGCGATTTCATCGACGACAATGTCCGTGCTCGCCTGGAAAGCGTGAAGGATGTCTCGCGCGTTTGGGTTGGCGGCGGGGCTGAAAAGCAGATTCAGATCCTGATAAATGCCCCTGCCCTTGCTGAGCGCAGCCTCACCACGTTGGACATTCGCCGTGCCCTTGCCGATCGCAACCGCGATACGTCGGGCGGCGAGATCGAAAGCGGAAAGCGCCGTTATCTCTTGCGCACCATTGGGCGCTTCGATGACATCGAAGGGCTTGAAGACCTGATCGTTGCACGGCAAGGCGATACCATCATCAAACTGCGTGACGTGGCTAACGTCCGCCTCAATCACTTCGAGATTCGAAGCAACGCATACGTAAACGGTCAGTCTGTCATCTTCTTAGGGATTCGCCGCGAAGCCGGCTCCAACGTCATCGAGATCAAGAGAGACGTGCTGGCCGAAGTCGCGGAGATCAACCGCGATGTGCTCAAGCCCGTCGGCATGGAGATGCAGCTCACCGCCGACGACGTGGTCTATGTTGAAGCCTCCATAAGAAACGTTTGGACCAATCTCTTGATTGGCGCCGTGCTCGCGACGTCCGTGATGTTCTTATTCTTGCGAACGTTCAGAGCAACGCTCGTCGGCGTCGTGGGAATTCCAATCTGCACCATCGCAGCCTTCATCGGCCTCTACATGATGGGGCGCACCATTAACGTGATCTCGTTGGCGGGAATCGCCTTTGCCATTGGGATGACGCTCGACAACTCCATCGTCGTTTTGGAGAGCATAGACTTAGAGCGCCGGCGCGGGCTCGATCGTTTCCGTGCAGCGCTAGAAGGTGTGCGCAAGGTTTGGCCTGCCGTTGTGGCCTCGACGCTCACCACCGTGCTCGTCTTCGTGCCCATTGTCTTTATCAAAGAAGAGGCGGGGCAGCTGTATTCCGACATTGCTATCGCCGTCTCCGCCTCCATCCTGGCGTCGATGATCGTCGCTATTACGATTGTTCCGACCGCATCCGCGCGCATCGAATTTAACGGTCACAAGAGGGGGGCCAAGTTGCCAACCGAGGACGGCGGGCTGGTCGTCGGCGGCGTCAATTGGCTCTTGGGCAGCGGCTTGCGATCGCTGGTCTGCATCATTGCCGTTGCGGGTGCGAGCGCCGCCGTTATCGCCTATCTCACACCACCGGCCGAGTATCTCCCCGAAGGCGAGGAGCCAAAGGTTTTCGCCAGAATGAATGCGCCGCCGGGCTACAATCTGGTGACCATGCGCCAGATCGGCAAAGAGCTTCAAGATGAACTCATGCCCTTCGTCAACGACGACCCTGCGCGCTTCAAACGCGGCGAGACTGACGTTCCCGCTCTCAAGTATATGTTCTTGAGAGTCGACCCGGAGGGCTTGCGCATCATTTCCGAGACGGTCGATCCAGATGACATAAACGACCTTCTGACCGTGCTCACAGCCAAGTATCAAAAGTATCCAGGCATGCGAGCCTTTGCCACGCGCGGATCGATCATCACCAGCAACGACGCGGGCACCCGCAGCGTAAGTCTGGACATTTCGGGTCCGCGATTAGAGGACATCTATGCAGTTGCCACGGCCGCCTATGCGCGCGCCGGCGAGGTCTTCGACAATCCGCGCATCAAACCTGATCCGCCGACGCTTACGCTCTCGCAACCGCTAATCGAAATCCGCCCTGATTGGGATCGCGCCGCCGAACTTGGCATGACCGCCCAGGAGTTGGGCTTTACGGTTGCAGCGCTCACCGACGGTGCCTTTGCCGGCTACTTCTACCTTAACGATGAGAAGATCGACATTTTCTTCTACAGCCGCGAGCGCTTCGGCACCTCGCTGGACTCCGTGGGTCAATTGCCCGTGTATACGCCGCAGGGCACTGTGGTGCCGCTTTCGACGCTTGCCGAGGTGAAGGAAACCGTCGATACCAGCACCATACGGCGCATCAATGCTAAGCGCACGGTGACGCTCAACATCATCCCGCCGCCCGCGATTGCACTTGAAACCGGCGTGGAGATGGTGCGCGAGAAAATCGTGGATTACCTCAATGAAACAGGTCAGGTTCCCCAAGGCGTCACAATGGGGATCTCAGGCGCCAGCGATCAGCTTGAAGCCACACGAAACGCGCTAGCCGGCAACTACGTAGTGGCCGTTATCATTATCTACTTGCTGCTGGTTGCCGTGTTTAGTCACTGGGGCTACCCGATCCTCATCATGACGACCATCCCCCTTGGCGTGGCCAGCGGGCTCGTTGGGTTGCATCTGTTGAATGTCGTCGGCGGTGCGCTGCCGGCCGCCGGGCTGAATGCGATCCAGCAGCCCTTCGATATGATTTCCATGCTGGGCTTTTTGATCTTGATGGGCACCGTCGTGAACAATCCCATCCTCATCGTCGACCGCGCCGTCTACAACGTGCGCCACGCGGGCCTAGGCGCGCACGCCGCCGTGACCGAGGCCGTTGCTGCACGCCTACGCCCGATCGTCATGTCCACCATTACGACGATCTGCGGCCTTGCCCCCCTCGTCTTCATTCCCGGTGCCGGCACAGAGCTTTATCGCGGCGTGGGCGTGATCGTTCTCTTTGGCATTCTGGGTTCGGCCATCGTGACGTTGACGTTCCTGCCTGCACTCACGTTTATGGTCTTGCGCTATGCCGGCTACACGGCCGCCCGCGCGCCCAAGGAGGCGGTTGCGGCCGAGTAGGCCCCTTTGTCATCCCGGCGTCATGGCGCAGCCATGCTTCGTCATGACGGCCGGGA
>CAYOPW010000023.1:5133-36855 GCA_964405975.1 uncultured Hyphomicrobium sp. | reverse complement strand
CCCAACCGCCACACCTCCTCCTGCAAACGGATGTCCGCCAAGATGCGGTCGATGAGCAAGCATGTGCGCTTGAACAGATCTGAGCCGCGGCGGTAGTCGGCGGGCGCGAAGAAATCGCAGCGGCCGGCTTTGAACAGATCAACGCACTTTTTCTTGGCCTTGCCCGGCGGGTAGACCGCGACCGCATGCCCGCCGTTCTTGCGCGTCACCGCCATCGAGGGCACGTCGGTGTCGCCGTCACCGAAATAGATCATGTTGGAAAAGGGAATCGGCCGCGCGTCTTCGGGCATGTGCTCGTTGATGGTGTCGCCCAAGTCCTCAATGCCCTTGTTGATGCGGAACAGGTACTGCGTCTTGCCGGTATCGGTGATGACGCGCTTGGGGTAGGGCAGATCGTAGGCCTCAAACCAGTATTCAGACGCGAACACGTTGTGGAAGCGCTTGTAAATGCGCGTGCCCTCGATGATCTCGGTGAGCCCCGATGAGATAAGGTAGTGACGCAAGCTGACGCCATGCGTTTCCGCGTGCCCCTGCACGTAGTCGCCGATGGCATCGAACCAGTCCTCCACGCCGGGGAAGAGCTCGACGTTGCGCCCTTGCGCGACGAGATCTTTGCGGTCGATGCGCACGCCGGCATCCTTCGCCTTCTTGTAGAGCAGGTGCATGTAGGTGATGAGGGCATCAGCGCCCTGCTCTTTTGCCAGCCGGTTGGACTCTTTCCAGAAGGCGCGAGCGTCCTGGCCGATCTGAGGCAGGAAGGCGTAATCCTGCATGGGGCGCGGTGAGAGCGTGCCGTCGAAATCGTAGACGAGCGCTATGGTCTTTTTCTCAAAGACCGCTTTGGAGGACTTGCGCTTTTTCCCGCGCGGGCGCGGCCCACTGCCCGCTCCTTCGCCACCAGAATTTCGCGCGACCATGGATATGCTCCCCGGCTCGACTTGCACAGGCTACCATGACGCGATTCGGGGGGCGGATTGAAGGCGCCGGGTGGCGCATAAACAAGTCGTTTGCGCTCAATAACAGCGTGAAGAGTTATGATTCGTGCCGTGCGGTGGGGGAGAGCCCTTGCAGACGTTGGCCGGCGCAACAGAGCAGGAGTCATCGAGCGTCTGCTTCCCCGTTACGTAAATCGAGAAGGACAATGGGCAGCCGCGCATGATATTGAAGGCTTCGATGCAGCCGGCGCGCTGCCCCAGCTTTGCGCCGCGGGCTAGTAGTTCTGCTTGAACTTCCCCATCCCACCGATCCTCGACGACGGCGATGCCCTCACTTCCGCCTGCAATCCAAGCGGCGAGCTTGTCCGGAAAGACGATGCTTTGCCGGCCGAGCACAAAAACAGTGCTGGGCTCACGAAACCCGACAACTCGGACCGGCCCGGAGACGCAACGTTGCAGGGGCGCGGTGGCCTCGGCAATGCGTGCAGCGGGCCATGCCCTCTCCAAATGAGGCAGCAAGACGCCGAACGTGAACCCGAGCAACAACGCGACGCCCGCGACGATGGAAACCAGCCACGCCGCAGCAAGGTTGCGGCCGGCAGTGATCGCCGCCAACGTAAACAGTGCCGTTATTACGATTGCACCAGTGACGATAAATACGCCGGGCGGTGTTCCCGCAAGCCACAGCACACTTGCAAAGTAGACCACCATCACCGCAAGCATAAGCCACCAAGGCAGCCGCAACATCCCGGCCGGAATCTCAAGGTTCCCATTGCGTCCCAACGCAAGGGCGGCAGTAGCGGCTGCGGCCGGGAAAACTGCTTGCACGGTGTAAAGCGCAGGCTTGCTGGCTACGAGCTCCAGGTACGCGAGATAGCCAATAAGCCAAGCGAAGAGGAAGCGCTGCAAGGCTGCGGCCCGGTCCGTCCAGAGCCCCTTGACTGCGGGAACCAGCAACACCGCGCCAGGAAGGAAGCCCAAAATGAGCGCCAGCGTGAAGGTGAACGGCGCAGCCTGCCATTTCATGTCCTGTGCGCCGCCCAGCGCCTTCAAGAACTTCCACCACGTCAAAGATTGAAAGGGGACGCCGCCATCAAAATGCGCGCGAACCAAAAGCCAGGGCGCGGCGATCACAATCACCAGCGGCAGCCCCCATAGCGGACGCAGCCGCATGAGCCAGCCAAGCCTCCGGTCGAAGATAAAGAGCGCAATGATCGTCGATAGCGACAGGATCGGCACCGCGAGCGCATTGAGCAGGATGCCGAAGCCCTGTGCACACCAGAACATGATCGCCAGCCCCGTATGGCGTTCGCTTTCTCCCGCACAATAGATGCGCAGGAGTGAGAGTTGGGCCAAAGCCATGGCAAGCAGAAGCGGTCCTTCGGGTATTGCCAGCTGGGCTTGCAACGCCACGATCGGTGTCACAGCGTAGAACGCAGCCGCAATCAGAGACGCCTGCGGCCCGAGCAGCGGACGCAGCAGCCACCAAACTGCGAGAACGGCCAGAAGACCGGCTAGAAGTGATGGAATCCTGTAAGTCGTGATCGAATCCCACGCACCTGCACCGAAGAGCTTGCCTGACGCAATCTGGAGCCAATAGATCCCAATAGGACGAATCGGGGATCGCTGCTCCAAAAAGCGCGCGTCCAGGAACTCGCCGCGCTCCAGCATGGCGCGCGAGCTTTCTGCGTAGATGACTTCCGTACGGTCGACGGGTGGCAGCGCCAAGAGCCCCGGCAGCAAGCAAATGAGCCCAATCGCGATGAGCAGTGCGGCAGCGAGCCAGGGACGCTTGGCGGCCACGTCGATGGCGCGGGCGCTTCTCTGCTCAAACTGTGCAAGAGTCGGGGAAACTTCGGTCATGCAGCGCGCTCGATAGGTCCCCTTATAAAGGGCCACGGCCCGCGGACTTGACACTGATAGCGCAGTCGGGCGATTGCGCAAACCAGCACGAGTAAGACGGAGAGAAGCACAGATGCCGCACAGTGCCGCAGCCTCAAGGCCCGAAGATGCCGCGCGCCGGCGCGAACGGCTCATCGAAATCATCAAGACCCGTTCATTTCAGTCGGGCAAGGAGGTGACACTGGCCTCAGGTCGCACGTCTTCGTACTACTTCAATATGAAGCCGACGATGCTGGATGCAGAAGGTGCTCATCATATTGCAACGCTCATTCTTGATGCCATTGATGACCTTGATGCTGATCTTGTTGGCGGGCTTGAAATGGGCGCGGTCCCAATCGCGTCTGCGGTCGCCGCGGTTAGCCAAACGCATGGCAGGCCGATCGCGGCATTCTTTGTGCGCAAACAGCCAAAGGATCATGGGACGCGCAGCCTCGTAGAGGGATTGGCGAACGGCGATAATTTAAAGGGGAAGAAGGTTGTCATCGTCGAGGACGTAACGACCACGGGAGGATCCGCCATCAAGGCTGCCGAAGCCGTCCGCTCAGAAGGCGCCGACGTCGTGCGCGTCGTCACAGTGGTTGACCGTCAGGAGGGTGCGGCAGACGCGTTTACTGCGGCGGGCCTGTCGCTAACGCCAATTTTAACGCTTGCTGATTTCAAGAGTTAATGTCGTTACCGCGTGCTGCTTTCGTCAGACGCACAAATTCTTGGCGTGCTTCCGCTGGCGACGTAACGCGCGGGCCGAATGGCAGCCGCAGCGCACGCGCACCCAGTACGAGGTCGCAGCCTTCCGGATCAATTCCGGTCATGCGCCACGCTCCACCAACGCCTCCCAAAAGGTTGGTTGCGCAAAGCTCAAGCGCGTCCGCGTGGTCGGCGTTCATGTGCGACACGATGTCCGGCTCGGAGGCAACAAGGGGTTCAGCTCCCTCTAAAGACAGCAGCAGATTGGCGGCATCCACATCGACGATGCGCCCAAAGCCCCCGATGAAATGTGCGTGTTCGGGCTGCAAATCGTAGAAACTAAAATCAGCAAAGTCGGCATATCCCACAGCCGAAGGGTGGCGAGCAAGGAAGCGCGCCCGCGCCGTGGCGCTTTGCGTCGGTTGCGCGTTCCCGATCAAGGTAACGCGCGCGCCTGTCATTGGATCGCCGGCGTCGCCCGTCCCGTCGATAAGCAAGGTCGCCCGCGAATCACTTTGAAGGTTTTTGGTGTGGAGCGCCAAGCGCGAGATGAGGAGGACAGGGCTTCCATCGGGCTCCGTCGCAACTAAAACTAACGAAGCGTAGGGGTGCCCGGAGCCTTTTTGAACAGTCGCCAGAGCCCCTTTCAGCGCCGTTCGAACAAGCGCCCGGGAGTCGGCTGCAGCCGCCTTAACCTCCGGGAAAGCTGGACTTTTCCCCTCGTCTTCAACAGCCATGCGTCTTCGTCCCTCTATCGGCCGCTAGACTATTCAGATAACGTTCAGGCAGAAATTACAAAGTTGGCTTCGCCACAATTGATACACCTTGGAGCCATAAAGCGCGGCAGGGTGGTTTTTTTTGCCGCAGGGTCGGGAAATGATGAAGGAAAAGAGCACAATCGCGCTTGTCGACGATGAGCGTAATATTCTTACCTCGCTGCGCATGGCGCTCGAGGCCGAAGGGTACAAGGTCCGGACCTACAATGACGGAGCTTCGGCCCTGGAATCTCTCTCAGAAGACCCAGCCGACTTGGGCATCTTCGATATCAAGATGCCGCGCATGGACGGCATGGAGCTTCTGCGGCGCGTGCGCCAACAGTCGGACATGCCGGTCATCTTTCTCACATCCAAGGATGAGGAGATTGATGAGTTGTTCGGCCTCAAGATGGGTGCCGATGACTATGTCGCAAAGCCGTTCTCGCAGCGGCTCGTGGTCGAGCGCGTCAAGGCCGTACTGCGGCGCTTCTCTCCAAAGGAAGGTCAGGGCGGCGAGGCCGAGGCTGCACGCGTTCTAGAGCGCGGTATGCTCAAGCTAGATCCCGAACGCCATACATGTCACTGGGATGCAAAGCCGGTCACGCTTACGGTCACAGAATTCCTAATACTCCAGGCGCTCGCCGCGCGGCCGGGCGTCGTTAAAACGCGTGACGCACTCATGGATGCGGCCTACGATGATCAAGTTTATGTCGATGATCGCACCATAGACAGCCACATCAAACGCTTGAGAAAGAAATTCAAGCAAGTCGATGACGACTTCGACGTGATCGAAACGCTGTACGGTGTGGGATACCGCTTCAAGGAAGCTTGAGGCGCGGAGGGGAAATGGCGCTCGAGACCGAGCGATCCGAAAGACTTGCCACTGGCGCCCTCGCGGGACTGAGAAACATCGCAGGCGAAGGTGCCGGCCTGCTTGCAGCACTCGCGAGCGGCATAGCGCAAGGTTCGCGGACGACCCTAAACGGCGTCACGACGCTAGCTGCGTCCGCGGCCGCGCAGGTAGGAACACATACGCGAACTGCCACAGAAAAAGTAGGCGCTTTTGGCGCCGCGGCGCCCGTGGTGCTCAACCCATTGCGGCGCTGGTTTTATCGTCAGCCGCTAGTGCGCTTCGTCTCCGCGAGCCTCTTAAGACGCATTCTCGTTTCTAACCTCATCGGTTTCTTCGTCCTGTTGCTCGGCATCCTTTATCTCGGCTGGTATCACACCTGGCTGATCGACGCGAAGGTGGACGCGCTAAAGACTCAAGGCAAGATTATCGCTGATGCGATTGCGTCCAAGGCCAAGGTAGAGCGTGAGCGTATCGTTTTTGATGGCGATGTCGTGCCCAGCCAACGCAGATCCATGCGCTCCTACCGCGACGATGGTTTTGCGGCGCTTGAGCTTTCGATCAGCCCCGAACAGGTCACACCTATTCTGCGCAAGTTGATCCAGCCAACCAATACACGCGCGCGTATTTATGCGCGCGATGGAACGTTGATCGTCGACACGGCGCGATCTCTGAGGCGTTGGCGAGCGGCTCTGCGCAATGAACCTACGGAAAACACGGGCGAGGCGACCTCCACGCAGAACTTCTGGACACGCCTCACACGCTACCTCTTTGACGAGCCACTGCCTGTTTACCAGGAAATCGGATCGGCAAACGGGACCGCTTACGCAGAGGTGCGCCAAGCGCTCAACGGCGATAAAAAAAGCATGCTTCTGCTCAACGATAAGGGCGAGCAGATTGTCTCGTTGGCCGTGCCGATCCGCCGCTTCAATACTGTTCAAGGCGTGCTGTTGCTATCGACACGCCCCGGCGAAATCGACGAGATTCTATCGGAGGAACGTTCTGTCATCCTCACGCTCGCCGCGATCGCGCTTTTTGCTTCTATCGTTACGTCGCTTTTACTGGCACGCACTGTTGCCGGCCCAATGCGCCGGCTGTCGGAGGCGGCTGAGCAAGCCAGCCACAACATCGCCGCCCGCACCCAGCTTCCTGAATATGCCGGCCGGCCTGACGAGGTTGGACAAATGGCCGGCGCTTTCCGCGCCATGACCAAGGCGCTCTACAGGCGCATCGAGGCAAGCGAGAAGTTTGCCGCCGACGTGGCGCATGAACTGAAGAATCCTCTGACGGCCGCACGCAGCACCGCCGAATCTTTGAGCTTCGCCAAGAATGAAGAGGAGCGTCACCACCTCGTCGAACAAATTCAAAACGAGCTTAAGCGGCTGAACCGGCTCATAACGGATGTTTCCAACGCCTCCCGACTCGATGCCGAACTCGCACGTCAAGAGATGCGCCCCGTCGACATAACGACGGTGTTGCGGGGCGTTGTTACCATCTTTCGCGATATCCTCGGCGAGGATCAGCGCCAGGTTCGCCTTGTCGTCGACGATGCCCCGCTCGAAGAGGCCTACGTTGTCGAAGGCGATGAGGGCCGCATCGGACAGGTACTCACCAATCTTGTGGACAATGCCATTTCGTTTTCGCCAAAGACTGGCACCGTCACGGTGCGCGCGCGGTCGGCGCCACCCTATGTGGAGATTTGCATTGAGGACGAGGGACCCGGCATCCCCGAGGACCGGCTCAAGGTCATTTTTGACCGGTTCTATACCGACAGGCCGGACACGGAGGCCAAGGACGGCAAGAATTCAGGGCTAGGATTGAGCATCTCGAAAGAAATCATGCGTGCTCATGGCGGTCAGATATACGCCGAAAACCGATTTGAGGATGGATCTGGTCCAGATGACACGCCTCTCGGCGCCCGCTTTATTGTGAAACTGCCGTTGGCCGGCCAAGCACAGCGCGGAGGGGGGCTGGTTGGACGGCGCGGTTGAGATCCATCACGGAACGGCAATAGCGCTTGGTCACTGCGCAGTGCTTATTCGCGGCCCGGCAGGATCGGGCAAATCCGACCTCGCACTACGATGTATCGGCCTCGCCCCAACTGCCCTCATCCCAAGCCAGGCAACGCTCGTGGCCGATGACCAGGTTCAGATCACCCGCACTGGCGAAACCCTCAAAGCGGAGGCCCCTGCAACTATAAGCGGTATGCTGGAGGTGCGGGGCCTTGGGATACTTGCCGTTCCCAGCCTAGCGAGCGCCAATCTTACCCTGGTTGCGGACCTCACCACCCCAGAGAAAATCGCCCGTTTTCCAGATCCTAAGCCCCAGGCTGACCTGTTGGGGCTAAGCTTTCCACTCCTGCTCTTGGCGCCTTTTGAGGCCTCAGCGCCGCTAAAGTTGCTGCTTGCGCTGGCACAAACGCCGTAAGACAGGGCACAGACTTAACAACGGCAGCACAATCCCCCTTGCGCCCACGGCGAACACTTGTAAATTTTGGCCCGCCGCAAGACCGCCCCTCGCTTGGCTCGGGCGGGAACCGACGACAACTGAAACAGTGTTCCCAACGGCCGCGCTCGGCCGCTGCAGCGTCACGGGCAAGAGACGAGATCGGCGCTAATCGATGATTGGACTTGTCATCGTCACGCACGGCGGACTAGCGCTTGAATTCCGCTCTGCGCTTGAGCACGTCGTGGGACCCCAGACGCAGCTCGAGACAGTCTCAATTGGTCCTGACGACGATATGGGCGTGCGTCGCGGCCAAATCCTCGATGCGGTTCGCCGTACCAACAACGGCGACGGCGTCATCATACTCACCGACATGTTTGGTGGCACACCATCCAATCTTGCGATCTCAGTAATGGACGAGGCACCTGTAGAAGTCATCGCGGGCATTAACCTGCCAATTCTTGTAAAGCTTGCGAGCGTCAGGGGCGAACTCGACCTTGCCGATGCCGTGGCGAGCGCGCGAGAGGCAGGGCGTAAATATATCAAGGTCGCGAGCCAGGAATTGTCGGGCGAGGGTTGAACTTCATCGAATGCCAGAAATTCACGATAGCGTACGGCCGGAAGCCGTCGTCACCATTCGCAACCGGAAAGGGCTGCATGCGCGCGCTTCGGCCAAGTTTGTGAAATGTGCTGAAAGCTTTGACGCGACAATCACGGTGATCCGCGAAGGCCAGGAGGTCGGGGGCACCTCAATCATGGGACTCATGATGTTGGCAGCAGGCCCTGGTGCCACCCTGCACCTCAGAGCAGAAGGCCCGCAAGGACCCGAAGCGCTGCAAGCGTTGATCGCATTGGTCGAGGGTGGTTTTGACGAAGACTGCATCCAGGACGCTTAGCAGCCACCTTGCGCAAAAAAGAGGGATGCCGCTGGAGCATCCCTCCTAAGTGCCACCGTCCGTAAAACGTGCCGCTACTTTGATAGATACAGCGACGAAAGCTTGAGCGCGATGTCGCGGAACGCTTGCTTGAGTTCCTCGCCGTTCTCGGCGTTATAGAAGTGGCCGGGGTCGGTCGCGCACTGATAGAGCGTCTGGTAGGACTGGCTGCCTTCGCCACTGAGCTCAAAGCCCACCGTATAGACCGTTATACCTTGAGCCTTCATTGAGTCGCAGATCGCGCGCGCCTGCGTGGCCGATGTGCCGTTGGCCGCCGATCCAGAACCTGCGTCGCGGGTGGAAATACCTTTAGCATCATATTGCGTATTGTATTCGCCGTCGGTCATCAGGATAGCGATCTTGTTCACGTTCTCCGTGCCGTAGGCTGCCGGCTGGCTTTCCGTTGACCACAGGGAAGACCAGTTTGGTGACAGCGTGTAGAACGCCCATGCGGTTCCGAGATGACCCGCCGTGTAGCCGCCAGCAGTTAGCGCATCGATCTTTTCTTTCAGTGCTTCCTTGTCATCGCTCAGTGGGACAAGTTCTGCACTGGAAGGAATGCTGCAAACACCTTTTCTGTCCGCTCCCTCGCCGGTAGAGTTGCGTGTGTAGTGCGCCATGACGTAGTCACCAGCACCGGGGGCGGCGTCAGTATACTTCTCTGACCCGGTACGCTCGACGACGCAATCGGAACGCCAGTATTTCCTCGACCGCAATCTGCCATCCCGCCAATATGTGACGGTCTTATACTGAGGCAATCCCGTGCCCCGCGCCGCGTCCAGCGCGCTCAGCGGCAAGCGGATGTCCTCTGAGAACGGCACTACCGCCACCTTCGCGGTGAATTCGCTTTGATTGTCCCACACGACGATGTCGATCAAATCCTTTGCCGCCTCTTTTAAGTCCTCCAGCTTGGTGCACGGGCTGCACATTGACCCCGTCACGTCGAGCATCATGGAAACTTCAATGCTCTCGCCGCCGTTGCCGCCGACTGCAATTGTGGCCTTTGAGAAATCGACATTGGCGGAATTGAGCAGCGGTAACTTGTCGATGTTGGCAAGACGCAGGAACGGCGTTTCGATGTAGGCTTGGCCGCCAGCAGTCATTGAGGTCCCGTCGTCAACAATCTCGAACGCGATCGTGTCGCTTAGGAGAGTGAGACGCGACGTGACGTTTTCTCGATAGAACGTCTCGGCTGCGGTGATCGCTGCGGCTGTGTCGTCGGGGTTCGTCTGCAAGGCGCGGCCACCGCGTAGAACAGCGGCATCCATCGCCGCAATGGTCTGATCGCGGGCATGCATCCACCGGCCAAAATCAGCAGCTCCGCCGATTGCAAGAAAGAGCGGAATGGCCATCAGGCCGAACATCATTGAAACATTGCCGGAGCGACCCGCAGCGAAACGGACAAACCCGCCAACAAAAGGCTTTCGCTTAAAGCTGTCCCGAACGCGACGTACAAGCACCGTCTTCATGATACGCAACTCCCGCATACAATCGGATTTGTTTTTTGTAAAATGAAGTCGCAGTAATTTAAGAATCGTAAAATTGATAAGTTCTTTTACTTCTACTTAATGCAGCACTACTTGATACAGCGCTTTATCCTGGCATCTATTCATGAATTGCTAACCACGAATACTTGTTGCTGCTGCGGGCTGCGCCCAGGAGGTACGGATTTGCCTGAATGCTCTCGCCACCCGGCCGTCGAGCATTAAGATATAAGGACTTGCTTATATCTTGTTGCGATGTCCTCGCCAGCTCGATAGAACGTCCCCAAAAGACGCGTTGACTCGCTAAGAGCGTTCGAAAAACCGCGGCGGCCGGAAGCGCCACCGCCCCCGAAGTAAGGAGCAATCGATGGGTGGAGTTGCCGACTACGTCGTCAAGGACATCAGCCTCAGCGACTGGGGCCGTAAGGAAATCGCCATTGCCGAAACGGAAATGCCCGGGCTGATGGCAACCCGCGAAGAATTCGGCAATGAGAAGCCGCTGAAAGGTGCGCGAATCGCCGGCTCATTGCATATGACGATTCAAACGGCCGTGCTTATCGAAACGCTCGTTGCACTCGGAGCAGATGTTCGCTGGGCATCCTGCAACATCTACTCGACCCAGGACCATGCGGCCGCCGCCACTGCAGCAGCCGGCATTCCAGTCTTTGCCTTCAAGGGCGAGACACTCAAGGAGTACTGGAGTTTCACGCGGCGAATCTTGGAGTGGGGCGACGGTGGCACGCCTAACCTGATCCTGGACGACGGTGGCGATGCAACGATGCTCGTACATTTGGGTTTGCGCGCCGAGCAGGGAGATACCGCCTTTCTCGAGAAGCCCGGTTCAGAGGAGGAAGAGGTCCTCTTTGCTCTCATAAAGCAACTGCTGACTGAGAAGCCCGGGTGGTTCGCCGAGCTTGCCAAGAACATCAAGGGCGTATCGGAAGAGACCACCACTGGCGTCAATCGCCTTTACCAACTCGCCAAGCAAGGCAAGCTTTTGTTCCCCGCAATCAATGTCAACGACTCGGTGACGAAGTCGAAATTCGACAACCTCTATGGCTGCCGCGAAAGTTTGGTCGATGGCATCCGCCGTGGCACCGACGTGATGATGGCTGGCAAGGTCGCGATGGTCGCCGGTTTTGGCGACGTCGGTAAGGGTTCAGCTGCCTCGTTACGCAATGCCGGCTGCCGTGTCATGGTCTCCGAGATTGATCCTATCTGCGCCCTGCAAGCCGCCATGGAAGGCTATGAGGTCGTGACAATGGAAGATGCCGTTCCGCAGGCCGACATCTTCGTCACCGCGACTGGCAATAAAGACGTGATCACGGTCGACCACATGCGCGGCATGAAGGATCGTGCCATCGTCGCCAACATCGGACACTTCGATAACGAGATCGACGTTGCGGGGCTCAAAAACCACAAGTGGAACAACATCAAGCCGCAGGTCGATGAAATCGAGTTCCCCACCGGCAGGCGCATCATCCTCTTGTCGGAAGGGCGTCTGGTAAACCTCGGCAATGCCATGGGCCACCCCTCCTTCGTAATGTCGGCCTCTTTCACCAACCAGACGCTGGCACAGATGGAGCTTTGGGCCAACGCGGGCAAATACGACAAGCAGGTCTATACGTTGCCGAAGCACCTCGACGAGAAAGTCGCCCGGCTGCATCTGAAAAAGATCGGCGTCAACCTGTCGGAGCTGACCCCCGAACAGGCCGCCTACATTGGCGTCAGCCAGCAGGGGCCCTACAAGCCCGACCATTACCGCTACTAAGCCCCGTGCGGCTTGGCGGCAGCATTTAAACAAAAACTGGCCGGGTACCGGTGGTGTGTGCCCGCCTTGCTCTGGTCAGCCCTGCCACAGCTGCCCATAATTACTTTGATTCGTCGCCTCTGGCGGCGATGGTCGCCGGGCCTTTGTCTCCTGCGCGTTGCGTCTTTGGTCTCGGGTTCCCACACGCCTTCAATGGATCCCGATGCAAGCAACCAGACAGAACGGAAGATTTGGCAGAGCACGGCAGGAGCTCATCGCGCTCCTCCTGGCGAGCGTCGCCTGCGTTCTCGTGCTTATTGCTGGGGTCACTTCCGCCGGAGGATTGCCCAGCTCGCTTCTCACGCTTGAGGGATTGCCACTGCTGGGGCTGCTCGCGGCTGCCGGCGTCCTTGCGCTAATTTTCATTTGGATGATGACAGGCACGGCCCACCGCAAGGCAAAGCTCGCACAGCAAGAGAACGCGAAGCTCAAAGACAATCTCGCATCCGCTGATGCCGTCGTCCGCTCCGAACCGCAGATCTTGCTCATTTGGGAGCAAGACAAACCGGTGCGCATCGTGAGCCAAACGCTGACCGACGTACCGGGCGTGCCCAGCAATATGGATGATTTCCTTCGCTTTGGCAGATGGCTCGAACCGACTTCTGCCAAAAGCCTGAAGCGCGCACTCGATGCGCTTTTTGCGCGCGGCCAATCCTTCAATATTATTGTAAGGACCATTGCCGACGGCCACGCCGAAGCCGAGGGACGCACTGCGGGCGGACGGGCTCTCTTCCGCCTCAGAGACATTGCCGGCCACAGGGACGAGGTGGCACGCGTCCTCAATCAGCAGCAGATCCTTGCGCGCGACGTTCGCTCAAGCCGCACATTGCTCGATACGCTGCCGATGCCAATCTGGCTCCGGGGCAGGGATGGCCGACTTACCTGGGTCAACAATGCATACGTGAAGGCCGTCGAAGCGATCAGCCGGGCAGAAGTGCAAGAACGCCAGATTGAGCTGTTGGAACAACGCCAGCGCAAGGTCGTCGCGCGTGCACTTGAGCAAGGAGAAAGCTATCGCGGGCGCATGCCACTGATCATTGGCGGAGACCGCAAACCGCACGATATCACCGTGCTGCCTTTCGAAGACGCGACAGCCGCCGCGGCCATCGATGTCGCTGCAGTCGAAAGCGCACAAGGCGAGCTTGACCGGCAAATCGCTGCATACGACAGGACGCTCAACAGAGTCGCGACCGCCGTTGCCATCTTCAATCGCAACCAGCAGCTAGCGTTCTTCAACCAGGCCTATCGCGAACTTTGGAAGCTGGATACGGACTGGCTCAAGACCCAGCCGACTGACGCAGCGGTGCTCGACCGGCTGCGCGAGTTGGGACGGCTACCGGAGGTCGTCAGCTATCCCGAGTGGAAGGCGAAGGCGTTGTCCTGCTATGGGGCAGCCACAAGCCACGAGGACTGGTGGCACCTTCCTGATGGCCGCATGCTGCACTTCATGGCCGAGCAGCGCTCCGACGGCGGCGTTACATATCTGTTCGTCGATGAGACGGAGCGGTTTGCGCTCGAAAGCGATTACAATGCCCTGATCGACGTGCAGCGCGAAACGCTTGACAGCCTCAAGGAAGGCGTCGCCGTGTTTGCAACTGATGGCAGACTGAAGCTCTTCAATACGGCATTTGCTTCGGTTTGGAAGCTTTCTCGACGCACACTCGGAGAAGAGCCGCACATTGACGAAGTCATCGCACAAGCGCGCAAACTGTATGACGATCCGCCAACATGGGCGCGCATCAGCCGGGCCGTTACATCGTTTTCGGTTGAACGCGAAGCATTCGAAGGCCAGATGGTGCGACCAAATAGTACGGTCATCGACTACGCGGCCATGCCGCTTCCCGATGGCGCCATACTATTCACCTTTGCCGACGTCACCGATGCCAAACGCTACGAGCGCGCACTGGAGGAGCGCAACGAAGCGCTCGTTGCCGCTGACCGCATGAAGAATCACTTCATCGGCCACGTCTCCTATGAGCTAAGGACGCCCCTCACCAACATTATTGGCTTCAGCGAGCTGCTGGCAAACCCTCAAATCGGTCCGCTCAACGTAAAGCAGCACGAGTACCTCGACGACATTGCCTCATCATCCAAGACACTACTTGCGATCATCGACGACATTCTCGATCTTGCAACAATCGATGCTGGCGCCATGGAATTGAAACTCGGCCCTGTCGACGTGCGGGCGGTCCTGGAAGCTGCGATCCTCGGTGTACGCGAAGCGGCGTTGCGTTCACAGCTTACGCTGCACATT
Source organism: uncultured Hyphomicrobium sp. (assembly GCA_964405975.1). Lineage (GTDB taxonomy): Bacteria > Pseudomonadota > Alphaproteobacteria > Rhizobiales > Hyphomicrobiaceae > Hyphomicrobium_A. Next base: position 22,801 of record CAYOPW010000023.1, on the reverse strand, counting down.
GCGGTTGCCGAGGACGCCAAGCAATTCTTCGCCGACGAGGCCCGCGTGCGCCAGGTACTCTACAATTTGCTATCAAATGCTGTTGGTTTTTCCAGACCGGGTGGTGCCGTCCACGTGACGTGCCAGCGCTCCGGCGGCATGATGATCTTTACAGTCGCAGATCAAGGAGTCGGGATCCCCAAGGATCAGCAGTGGCGCATGTTTGAGCGTTTCGAAAGCCGAAGCCAAGGTTCCGGCCATCGCGGAGCGGGGCTTGGGCTGTCAATCGTCAAAAGCCTCGTCGAGCTGCACGGCGGCACTGTGTCACTTGAATCGGAGCCCGGCCGCGGCACTAGCGTTACTGTAAGCTTGCCTGAGGACAGCCGCCCGGCCGACGCTGGCGAACCTCCTGCATCACAAGCCGGCCCTTCTGGCCTGATATCGGCAAGCGGAAACGCCGCGTAAAGTAATTACTCAATGCCTGCTTCTCACGTCATCTCCAGTGTTAGCGAACCCGAACTCGTCCGCTTGGCCGAGGAAATCGCGTTTGCAGTCCGGCCGGGCGACCTCATTGCCTTAAGCGGCGATCTCGGTGCCGGCAAGACGACACTCGCACGCGCGCTGATCAGCGCGCTGCAAGGCGGTGCGAGTGAGGAAGTGCCAAGTCCGACGTTCACGCTGGTGCAGACATACGCAACTCCGCGCATGACGGTTGCGCACTTTGATCTTTATCGCCTGAACGATCCTTCCGAACTCCAGGAGCTGGGGCTTGATCACGCGCTACAAACCGGACTAGCGCTGATCGAATGGCCAGAGCGCGTCTGCGGGTCACTTCCCGAAAACCGGCTTGACGTTCTGTTGGAGGACGAGGGCCCCGAGGCCACGATGACCGAAAGTGGAAGGCGGCGCATCACACTTACCGGTCATGGCGATTTTGCCACAAGACTTGAGCGGCTCGTCGCAACGCACACCATGATCCGCGACGCGGGTATGGGTGGTGAAGGCTGCACCCTCACCTATCTGCAAGGCGACGCATCGGTGCGCCGCTATGCACGGCTTGTATGTTCAAACCGTCCAGGCGCCATCATGATGGACTGGGCGCCCCAGACGGACGGTCCGCCCATTCGCGGACATCTGCCTTATAGCCGCATCGCGCACTTGGCTGAGAATGTCCGCCCATTCGTTGCGGTCGCAAGTGCGTTGCGTGCAGCCGGTCTCAGTGTACCTGAGATCTACGCTCAAGATCTCGACCGGGGTTTGATCTTGCTCGAGGACTTTGGCGATCGCGTTTTCGGACAGGTGGTAGACAGGAGTGCGTCAGACCAAGCCGAGCTCTGGCGCGCCGCGGTAGACGTTCTCATAGCGCTGCGAGAAAATCCTCCAGCCGACAGATTGCCCGTTGTCAGCGGAGCCACTCATCACCTCCCGGCTTATGGTCACCACGCGTTCGGCATCGAAGTCGAGCTGCTGATCGAATGGTACTGGCCGACAGCGCTTTGCGTGCCTGTCCCTCCAGATGCGCGCGCCGAGTTTGCTGCATTATGGAAGGCGATATTCGACCGGCTGCTCATCCTGCCCAAAGGCTGGGTGTTGCGCGACTATCACTCGCCCAATCTCGTCTGGCTCCCCGAGCGCAAAGGCGTTGCACGAGTCGGGATAATCGACTTTCAGGACGCGATGCGTGGCCCCCTGGCCTATGACCTGGTCTCACTCCTGCAGGATGCGCGTACTGATGTGGCCCCCGAGCTTGAAGCCCGCCTCTTCCAACACTACTGTGCGAACGTCACCGCGCGAAAGACGGGGTTCGACCGTGACGCTTTCACCTTCGCCTATGCCGCGCTCGGTGCTCAGCGCAATACTAAGATTCTCGGCATCTTCTCGCGTCTGGCCCAGCGCGACAGCAAGCCGACGTATCTGCGGCACATCCCGCGGCTTTGGCGTTATTTGGAGCGAGATCTTGCGCATCCTGAACTTAGCGCCCTGCGGGGTTGGTACGATCGCTACATGCCCGCCGATGTTCGCCAGCGGAAGCTCGCCTGATAGGGATCTTCACCCATGAGCCAATCGACGCGCTGGCGCCCGCAAGCGGCGATGGTTTTGGCCGCCGGCCGTGGTGTGCGCATGCGGCCATTAACGGCGCAAATTCCCAAACCGCTTGTCCGCCTCAAGGGGCGCGCGCTTATCGACCATGTGCTCGATCGCCTGGCCGCCGCCGGCATTGCTAGGGCCGTGGTCAACGTCCACTATCTTGCCGATATGCTTGAAGCGCACGTGGGCGAGCGCAAAGCGCCACAAATCACGATATCGGACGAGCGGGGGCTGCTGCTGGACACTGGCGGCGGCGTTATGCATGCCCTTCCCCAGCTCGGGCCGGAACCCTTCCTGATCCACAACTCCGACTCGGTGTGGATCGAGGGTGTGGGCGCCAACCTGGAGCGGCTGATTGCCGCTTGGGACAGCGACAAGATGGATAGCCTTATGCTACTTGCGTCTGCGACGGCGAGTTTGGGCTACGAGGGTGCCGGCGATTTTGTTATGGGCACTGATGGCCGGCTTCAGCGCCGCGGTGAGCGGGAGGTGGCCCCATTCGTGTTCACCGGCGTATCGATTGCACACCCCAGAATGTTCCATGAAGCGCCGCAGGAGCGCTTTTCGCTCAACGACCTATGGAATGCGGCCATCGAGAACGGCCGCCTTTTTGGAATTCGCCTCGATGGCCTGTGGATGCACGTGGGCACGCCGGAAGCGCTGAAAGAGGCCGAAAGGTGGATCGAGAGTGAGGACGTCGCTTGAAACGGCAAAGCCCAGCGCGAATGGCGACGCGCAGGGCAGCGCCCACGTCTACACGGTGCCACCAGGGTGCCCGTTTCTTCATGCGCTAGCCGACGCGATTTTGGCCGGAGATCTGCCCATACCCGGTGGGCCCGCACCGCAACCGTTGGACCTGCCGGATATCTCGCTTCTTTTGCCGACGCGGCGAGCCGCACGTGCGATGCAGGATGCATTTCTAACAGCCGCCGGCGGACGTGCTCTGATGTTGCCGCGCATCCGGCCGATTTCGGAAGCCGAGGAAGAACTAACTTTACTGTCCAACTTCGCGGTCGGCGGCACATTGGGCCAGGCGGATCTGGATCTGCCGCCAGCCATCAGCGAGATCGAGCGACGGCTGGTTCTCACAGAGCTTGTGCTCAAGTGGTCGCAAGTGATGCGCAAGGATGTGGACGCCGCCGGCTTTCTCGGTCCACATGCGGGCGCTGCGGGCGCTAATACGCCGGCGCAAGCAGCCCATTTGGCCGCTGAGCTTTCGCGCCTCATGGACATGGTGGAGACGGAGAACATTGCGCTTGATGGCTTGGACAAGCTCGTGCCGGAGGAATTTTCCGAGCACTGGCAAAAAACAATCGATTTCCTAAGGATCGTCACAACGACCTGGCCAGCTTATCTGGCCGAAAGAGGGCTATTGTCACCGTCGTCCCGGCGCAACAAGGCGATCATCGCAGAGGCCAAGCGCCTTGCTGCCAACCCTCCCAAAGGACCGGTTATCGTTGCGGGCGTGACAGGCTCCATCCCCGCAACAGTCGAATTGATGAGTCGGGTTGCGAAGCTGCCGATGGGCGCCATCGTTCTGCCCGGGCTCGATCCCCATCTCGATGATGAGAGCTGGCAAGCCATTGTTCCAGAACATCCCGAACATCCCCAGTTCGGATTGAAGAAACTCCTCGACGGCCTCGGTCTGTCGCGCAAGGACGTCCACCCTCTGCCCGGCACAAAATCGGCACCGGCCCAAGCGACCCGGGCGGAGATCGTAGCAGAGGCCATGCGGCCGTCGGGAACGACAGGACGCTGGCACGCCTATGCGACTTCAGCAGATCGCAATGCCGTGCGCGAAGCATTGGACGGTGTCAGTCTCATTGCTGCACCTTCAGCGCAAGACGAGGCCGAAGCGATTGCGCTCATCTTGCGTGAAGCAGCCGAGACCCCAGGGCGTACAGCCGCGCTTGTCTCGCCTGATCGGCTGCTTGCCCGGCGCGTCGCCGTGCGGCTTGAGGCCTGGGGCATTCGTGTCGATGATTCAGCCGGCCGCCCTTTTGCCAAGACGCCGCCAGGCACATTTCTCGATCTGGTCATCTCTGCCATTGCCAAAGACTTCGCACCGGCCGACATGATGGCTCTATTGAAGCACCCATTGACGCGGCTTGGTCTCAACGCGTTCGACGTGCGCCGCGCCGCGCGCGCGCTGGAGATTGCCGCCTTTCGCGACGTCTACCTGGGCACCGGTCTTGAAGGTGTCTCGGCAGCTCTTGCCCGAGCAGAACTGGAAACGGCGTCGGGATTGCGAAGATATGCGGCCGTCCGCCGCCTTCGGCATGACGATTGGAAAGGCGCGCATGAACTTGTCGATCGCCTAAAGCAGGCGTTCGCACCGCTGTTCACCATTTTCGCCAATCTGGATGCTCAGCCGCTCCAGACCGTTGCGACAGCACACGTCGCAGCAGCAGAAGCCATTGCTCGTTTGCCCGAAACGCGAGAAGGCGAGAACGTTTCGCCTCTTTGGGAAAATGAGGCTGGCGCAACATCGTCTGCCTTTTTCACCAGCCTGCTTGCGCCGAACCTGCCTGCGCCGCGTATCAAAGCCGCCGACTATGCGGACTTCTACCGCGGCCTGATCGTCGGAGAAAACGTGCGCCCCAACATACCCGTTCATCCTCGGCTTTCGATCTGGGGCCCGTTTGAGGCACGCCTGCAGCAGACCGATGTGATGATCCTGGGCTCGCTGAATGATGGCACGTGGCCGCAAGCCGCAGATCCCGGACCGTGGCTTAATAGGCCAATGCGGGCTCTGCTCCGACTACCGTCGCCTGAAGAAAAGATTGGCTACGCCGCTCACGACCTCACCTCCTTGTTGGGCGCTCAACGCGTCTACCTCACGCGCGCAGAAAAAATCGACGGTGTGCCCACGGTGCCATCGCGCTGGCTGATGCGAATGCAGGCGCTGCTCTCCGGGCTTAAACTCTCAGACATTCTTCAACCGGAATCACCCTGGCTGGGGTGGGCGCGTGCCCGTGATCATGTGGTAGATCGTGTTCGCATTACCGCGCCAGAACCGCGCCCATCGATCGCCTTACGGCCACGCAAATTGAGTGTGACGCGCGTCGAAACATGGCTTTCCAATCCCTATGCCATTTTCGCCCGGGATATCCTGAAGCTGCAAAAGCTGCCCGAGCTTGGCGCGGCCCCCGACGCCGCGCTGCGCGGAAGCATCGTCCATGAAATCATGAATCGCTTTGCAAAGGAGTTTCCCGAGACGCTGCCGAAAGACGCAGAACAGGCACTGCTTGGAGTTGCCAAGGAAGTTCTCACCCAATATGCAGGCCATCCGCGCGTCGCCGCATTATGGCTACCGCGATTTGAACGTTATGCGCACTGGTTTGCGCAGACGGAACCCGCGCGGCGCGATCGAACAAGACGCGTCGCCGCCGAAATCGACGGCACACTGGCCATTACGGGACCAGGTGGACTATTCACGCTCACAGCGCGCGCAGACCGCATCGACGTTTGTGACGACGGATTGATCATCACTGACTACAAGACGGGCCAACTACCAAGTGGCAGCGACGTGAAGCAAGGCCGTGCGCCGCAACTCTTGTTAGAGGCCGCGATCGCTGCCGGTGAAACCGGCTTTACCGGGATTGCGCGGAAGGCCGTGACTGGGCTGCGCTACATCCGTGCATCGGGTGGAGAGCCGCCCGGCGAGGAGCGTCTGGTCCAAGCCGATGATATTGCCGCGCTCGCCGAGGGCGCAGTCGAGTCACTGTCGCGCCTCGTCGCGTCATTCGACAATGAAGAAACGCCCTACAAAGCTGTGCGCCGCGCCCGCTTCACCTACGACTACGACGACTACGCCCACCTTGCGCGCGTACGCGAATGGGCCGCTCTGCGCGAAGACGTGGGGGCGGGATCGTGACCGCGCGCGATGACAAAGCAGAACTGGAGCGCACGCGCCGCGCCCAACGCGAGGCCGCCGATCCGCTAGGTTCCGCCTGGGTGAGCGCCAATGCGGGCACCGGCAAAACGCACGTTCTCACGCAGCGCGCGCTGCGCTTGATGCTTGCCGGGACGGAGCCTGAGCGCATCTTGTGTCTGACGTACACGAAGGCGGCGGCGGCTGAAATGTCAAAGCGCGTTTATGACACGCTTGCCGGCTGGGTCACGCTTCCGGGCGACGAGCTCCGCCAAGCGCTCACCAATCTCTGCGCACAGCCGCCGTCAGACGAGGAGATTGACGACGCCCGCACACTATTCACCACCGCCATCGAAACACCCGGCGGCCTAAAGGTGCAGACAATTCACTCTTTCTGCGAGCGCCTGCTGCAACGCTTTCCGCTGGAGGCGGGCGTCGCGCCCGGGTTCACCATCCTCGACGAGGCGACCGCCCATCTTCTCAACCGCGAGTCCATAGATGCGGTTTTGCGCCTTGCAGCCGCGCGCCGGGATGCGCCGGAAGGGCGCGCGCTTGAAACCGCCATTCGCTACGCTACCGACGATCGCTTTGACGAGTTGTTTCGCTCAGCAATGCGCGAACGCTTATGGCTCCAAGAGGCGAGCCGTATCGAACTTGGCGAGGATGACGACGAACTCGCTGCTGTGGAGCGGCTCTATCGCAAGGCGCTCGGTGTGCGTGATAACATCACCGGCAAAGATCTTGATGGCGAACTCGCGGGCCTTGTCCCAGACGCACAACTCGTTCGTCTGCGCGACGCGCTGTTAAAGGGCGGGAAAGACGACGTCAAAAATGCAGACAAGGTGATTCTTGCCCTTAACGCCAGTTCGGATGCTGCGCGGGTTGAAGCGCTGGCGGGCTATTTTTGTACCGGCACCGGCGGGGCACGTTCACGCCTCATGGGAAAAGCGATCGCAGCCGAGCATCCTGACCTTAACGACGTCATGAGCGCTACCCAAGGGCGCTTCGTTGCACTTCTCGATGAACGCAAATCGCTCTCCGTCGTTCAGGCAACCATCGCACTTCATCGTCTTGCTGGCGCGGTGCTGCAACGCTATTCCCAAGCCAAGGCACAGCGTGCGGCTCTCGATTATGACGACCTGATTGCCAAAACCGCAAAACTCCTGAGCGACCGGCAATCCGCAGCGTGGGTTCTCTTCAAACTCGACCGCGGTATCGACCACATCCTCGTCGATGAGGCACAAGATACAAGCCGCGAGCAGTGGGACGTTGTTAAGGCCCTCGCCGAGGAGTTTTTCACCGGCGCTGGACAACGCGAAGAGATGCGCACGCTGTTTGCCGTTGGCGATGAAAAGCAGTCGATTTACAGCTTCCAAGGCGCGCAGCCAAAAATGTTCGCCGAGATGGGCGATCAGTTTGCAACCGCCACTAAAGCTGCTCGGCTGCCATGGCGGCCCATACGGCTCAATCTGTCATTCCGCACCGTTGCACCAATCCTCACCGCCGTCGATCGCGTATTCAGCGATCATGAGCGCACACCGGGGCTCACCACAGACCAATCGGCTATTCAGCACGCCGTTCACCGGGTCGGGCATGCCGGTCTCGTCGAAATTTGGCAGACGGAGAAGGCAGCGGACAACGAGGGCGCTGACGTTTGGTCGCCGCTCGATGAAGAACCCTCGCACGCGGCTGAAATCCGTCTTGCTGAACGCATTGCAGAAACCATCAAAGGCTGGCTCGCCTCCAAAGAGCTGCTGCACTCTGAGAACCGGCCTATCCGTCCTGGCGACATACTTATTCTTCTGAGAAAGCGGCAGCCTTTCGCTGGGCCTATGGTGGCAGCTCTAAAGTCGCGCGGTATTCCTGTCGCTGGCGCCGATCGATTGCGCCTGAGCGAACAAATCGCCGTTGCGGACCTCGTCTCGCTTGGAGACTTCTTGACATTGCCCGAGGACGACTTGGCGCTTGCCGAAGTTCTCAAGAGCCCGCTTTTCGGCTTCGACGATGACGATCTTCTGGCACTCGCACCGAAGAGAAGAGGCACGCTATGGTCCGCACTCATCGCCAATGCGGACGCCAAACCGCACTTCAGGACGGCTGTCGACACCCTTAAGCGTTGGCGTTCGCGCGCAGATTTCATCCCGCCGTTCGAATTTTTCGCAAGTATTCTCGATCGTGAGAATGCGCGCGCAAGGTTTCTTGCACGCCTTGGTCCCGAGGCTGCTGACCCACTCGATGAGTTCCTCAACCTGGCTCTCAGCTATGATGATGCAGCGGCACCCTCGCTCACCGGTTTTCTCGCCTACTTGCGCGAGACGGAGCGCGAGGTGAAGCGCGACATGGAGCACGGCCGCAACGAAGTGCGGGTCATGACCGTGCACGGCGCAAAAGGACTTGAGGCGCCGATCGTATTTTTGCCGGATACCTGCACAACCGCCGCAGCCAGCAGTCCGGGAACAACGCTGCTCAAACTCGAAGACATCGAGTTGCCGCGCGGTATCGAAGCCACGCCGTTCGTATGGAGTATCAAAGGGACGAGTAGGCTCAAGACAATTTCCGCTGCACGCGACCGGCAAAAAGCGCTTGACGCCCAAGAGCGCCACAGACTGCTGTACGTGGCGATGACGCGCGCACGCGATCGGCTCTATGTCGCGGGCTTCGAAGGCAAAATGGGCCGCGCGTCAGGCTGCTGGTACGATCTCATCGACGCTGCCCTCCGGCCCATTCTTCAGGAAGTCGAGAATCCCGGCGGCACCAAGGTCCTACGTTGGAGTGAAACGCAATCGGTGCCCGCCGTAGCCCCAAGACAAGCGCTGATAGACGACTCTGCTGCGGAACCCTTGCCAGCCTGGGCGACGCAGCCGGCGCCGCGAGAACCTAATCTCACTATACCGCTGGCACCATCACGCCTGGAGGCGTATGCCCCAGACGACGAAGGCGAGCCCTTACCGACACAACCGGCCGCACGCAACGCCGATGATTCGGCAACCCTCTCGCCCACTACAATAGCGAGCGAACACAGATATCTGCGCGGCACGCTCGCGCATGCGTTGCTTGAGCACTTGCCCACACTTGCGCAAGCCAGTTGGGAGAGGGCCGCAAAAGAATTCATCGCAACGCGTGGCGCCGAGCTCTCGGCGCGTGATCGCCGCAGCATCGTCGAGGAGACCTTGGCAATTCTCAATGCCCCGGAGTTCGCTGCGCTATTCGGGCCACACAGTCGCCCCGAGGTCCCGATTGTGGCGCTCCTTCCCAACCCAAAATCCAAGGGGCCACCGCTCAAGCTCATTGGGCAAATCGATCGCCTGGTTGACCTCGGCGATGAGGTTTTGATCGTCGACTACAAAACCAACCGGCGACCGGCGACGACGGTCGAAGGCATTGCGCCTGCTTATCTTTTTCAACTTGCCGCCTATTCACTCGCGTTGCGTGCGATCTACCCGGAACGCACCGTACGGACCGCCTTGCTCTGGACCGAAGCGCCACGAATCATGCAAATCCCCTCTGACATCCTCGACACCTATTGCTTGCGCCTATGGGACCTCAACCTAAGTCACCTTGACGCTAACGAGGCGCATTCCTAACTTCCGGCTCTAACCGGTGCCGGCCCAACAAAAACATTTGGCATCAATCAGGAGACCATCCATATGGCCAACGAAGTATCAGACAGCACCTTCGAGCAGGAAGTCTTGAAGTCTTCCGAGCCAGTTCTGGTGGACTTTTTCGCCGAGTGGTGCGGGCCCTGTAAGGCGATGGCTCCCGCGCTCGAGCAGGTCGCGCAAGAGATGCAAGGTAAGGTGAAGGTCGTAAAACTCGACGTTGACCAGAACCCGAAGGTCACAGGCGAGTACGGCATCCGGGCAATGCCGACCCTTCTGCTGTTCAAGAACGGCCAGGTCGCCGCTCAGCACACCGGCGCGCTGGTGCAGAAGAAGAAGCTTGAAGATTGGATCAATACATCCGTCACGGCGACTGCCTGACGAGCACTAAGAGAGACCTAATTCGAAGGCCCTGCAATGCATTGCGGGGCCTTATCATATAAGGCTCGCATCATCTTGCAGCTGCATAGACACCATTTGCCCACCGGCTACGCACGTAAATACACAGGCCAGTTGGTGACACTTTTCCAACGAGCAAGCAGTTGCTGCTAATTCGCTTGCGGCTCAACACCGTCTTGCAACGCAAGCACGTTTCCGGCCAGGTAAATTGATCCGCATATGAGAATGCGCTTCGCTCCCGGCTCCAACTGATCGATACGCTGCAATGCGCTCTCAATATCACTTGAGCATTCCGCCTCGAGACCAACACTGCGGGCCGTCGCCGCCAGCTCTTCAGGCGCGTGCGGCGCCTCGTAAGCGCGTGGAATTGGAACTGTCAGAACGCGGCGGACAAGTCCGCGAAAGGGACTCAAGAATCCATCTGAGTCCTTCAGCCCCATCATGCCAACAATGAGATAGACCGGCTTGGGCGCGCGCTCTTCTAGGTCAGCCAGCGTCTGCGCCAGCGCCCGGCCCGCGGCCGGATTGTGTCCGCCGTCCAACCAAAGCTCTGAGCCCGGTTTCAACATGGACGGTAGCGGTCCTCGATCCAGCCGTTGCATGCGGGCAGGCCAACGCACATGTACAAGTCCCTGCTCCATCGCCCATTCGTCTAGACCCAGCGCGGGCCTCGACGATCGCAGCTGGAGCGCGGCCGCGACGGCGGTGCCGGCGTTGACAATTTGATGCCGGCCGGTCAGCGCGGGCAGAGGAAGATCCAAGAGCTCGTCCTTGGCTTGCACAACGAGCCGTCCGCTCTGTTCATAGGCATCGAAATCCTCGCCCCATGCCACCAGCCTTGCGCCTACGCGATCGGCCTCCGCCCGGATAACGTCTCCCGCCTCCGGCTCTTGCTGAGAAACGACGACGGGAACGCCTGGTCTCAAAATACCAGCTTTTTCATACGCGATCTTGCTGAGCGTGCTGCCAAGCTTGTCGGAGTGGTCCAGCGAGATCGAGGTAATGACGTCAAGCGCCGGGTTTGCGACGACATTGGTGGCATCGAGGCGCCCGCCGAGCCCCACCTCGAGCAAAAGCACGTCGGCAGGGTGCTCGGCAAATGCCAAGAAGGCAGCCGCCGTCGTGATTTCGAATTGTGTGATGTCGTCGTTGCCGTTAACGGCCTGCGTTCGCACCAAGACATCGATCAGTGCATCTTCTTCGATTGGGCCGCTTTTGCCGTCGCTCCGGGCGAGTTGGATGCGCTCATGGAAACGCACCAAGTGCGGGGACGTATAGACGTGCACGCGCGCACCTGCCGCCTCAAGAATCGCCTTCAGGAAAGCCGTTACCGATCCCTTGCCGTTGGTGCCGGCTACGTGCACGCACGGCGGCAGCCGCTTATGCGGATCGCCTAGCTTGACAAGAAGCCGCTCAACACGCCCAAGTGATAGGTCGATCAGCAACGGATGCAAGAGTTTCAACTCGGCGAGGAGCTGAGCGCTCGTCGACATGTCAGCCCTTCCCTCTCGCCGCGGAAAACGTCCGGCGTCTCTCAGGACCTTGACCTACTCTGTCAAGCCGCGGCAGCGACGTGACGGTTTGTATTCCACGCCCGAGATTCGAGACGTTTCTGGAACTTGGCGAAACAGATGTCAGGTACGCTAACTATCCTTCGGCAATGACGGTGGCGTGCCATCAGTGTCATCGTCGCGGTGCGTCGACTCACGGCCCTCAAATCGTGACGTATCGACCCGTTCCTCTGGACCGAGAATCTCCGGTTCGATTGCGCTTTCGGGCAACACCTGCACAGGTGCCTCGATGGCGTTGGGATCGACGGCCTTGCCGTTGAGATACGGGCTGCCGTTGATCTTCCAACTCTTGATGTCACCGCGAACCAGGGTCGGACCATCTTTCACTGTGAGCAAGTGGCACAGCTTGCTAAGTGTGTCACGCATCTCGTGGCGGTGGACCACCATATCGATCATCCCGTGCTCCAGGAGATATTCGGCGCGCTGGAAGCCCTCTGGCAATTGCTCCCGGATTGTTTGCTGGATAACACGCGGCCCTGCAAAACAGATCAGCGCGCCGGGCTCAGCAATGTGAACGTCGCCCAGCATGGCATAAGACGCCGTGACTCCGCCGGTTGTCGGATCGGTGAGTACGACGATATAGGGCAGACGCGCCTCCCGCAAACGCTGCACGGCAATCGTCGTTCGCGGCATCTGCATCAGTGAGAGGATCCCCTCCTGCATACGCGCGCCGCCGGAAGCGGAAAACAGAATAAAGGGGGTCTTCTTTTCGACGGCGTGTAGCATGCCCGTTATCACAGCCTCGCCCGCCGCCATGCCAAGCGAGCCTGCCATGAATCGGAAGTCCTGGGCGGCAGCAACAATGTTTTGGCCATCGAGACGGCCCTCTCCAATGAGCACTGCGTCATCAAGCTCGGTTGATGACTTTGCGTCACGAAGGCGATCGGTATAGCGCCGTCCGTCGCGGAATTTTAATGGGTCGGTGGAAACGTCCGGGACGGCAATCTTCTCGTACTCGCCATCATCGAACAACAGTTGCAGGCGCGCCGGCGCTCCCATGCGCATGTGGAAGTTGGAGCCCGGCACGACGAATAGGTTGGCCTCAAGGTCTTTGTAAAAGACCATTTGGCCAGTCTCCGGGCACTTCACCCAAAGATTGTCCGGCACCTCACGCTTCGTGGTTAGAAAGCTGCGGATCTTCGGACGGACAACGTTGTTGATCCAGTTCACGCTCTTTGGTCTCTCAACAGCCTTACACGCTCGATAGCATTGATCCCGTTGGCCTGAACGGCGCCAATGTAGCATATCGAACCGCGAGAATCCCGAATATGGCCACTCTTCGTAATGTCTGCACTACCGTCAAATCGGCGCAGCAGTCTCGAAGTGTCGGACGCGCATCAGCCCGCCCTCAGGGCTCCTGCAAGGGACTGAACCAAATCTAGGACAGATGGCACCGTCTTGCTAGTGGACCGCCCTCCGGCGTCGAGACTCTGCTCTATAGCGCTAACGAGGGCGGAACCCACAACGACAGCGTCGGCGCCCTTGGCCAGCGCCTTGGCCTGATCCCCCGTTTTTACGCCAAAACCGACAGCAACGGGAAGGGTCGTGGCCTTTTTGATGAGATTTACATGGGTGTGAACAGCGTTAACATCCGGTGCCGCGGTGCCCGTAATACCCGTAATTGACACATAATAGAGGAAGCCCGAGGTGTTTGTGAGGACGGTTGGCAGGCGTTTGGCGTCTGTCGTGGGGGTAGCGAGCCGAATAAAGTTCAGCGCGTGCTCCTTGGCGGGTATGCAAAGCTCGTCGTCAGCCTCAGGCGGCAAATCTACAACGATTAGGCCATCCACGCCGGCTGCCGTCGCGTCCTTCAAGAACGCCTCGTTGGGATAAACGTAGATCGGGTTGTAGTACCCCATCAGAACAATGGGCGTGTCTGGATCATTCTTGCGGAATTCCGAGACCAGATCGAGCGTGAATCGCATTTTGTGGCCGCCTTTGAGGGCGCGCAGCGAGGACGCCTGGATGGCGGGGCCATCCGCCATTGGATCGGAGAACGGCATGCCGAGTTCGATGACGTCGGCGCCGGCCTCTGGAAGCCCGAAAAGAATATTCTTTGAGGTCTCAAGGTCCGGATCGCCAGCGGTGATAAAAGTGACGAGCCCGGCCCGACCTTCTTCCTTCAGCTTGGCAAAGCGACGATCAATACGGGTGGTTTTCGTCATAAGATTCCTGAGTAACGGTCGAAGCGATTGAGAATCGGACGACAGGTAACTCCCGCCTACATTTTCATACCCAAGTGACCGGCGACGGCAAAAATATCCTTGTCGCCACGACCGCACATGTTCATGACAAGCAGATTGTCCTTGGGCAACGTTGGTGCCAACTTCTCAACGTACGCCAAGGCGTGCGAGGGCTCGAGCGCGGGGATGATGCCTTCAAGCTGGGTGCACAATTGAAAAGCGTTGAGCGCTTCCTGGTCCGTTGCAGCAACATAGGTGACACGGCCGGTGTCCTTCAGCCAAGCATGTTCGGGTCCGACTCCGGGATAATCGAGCCCCGCCGAAATCGAATGGCCTTCTAGGATCTGGCCGTCATCATCCTGCAGAAGATAGGTCCGATTGCCATGCAGAACGCCGGGGTTGCCGCCGTTCATGGAGGCCGCGTGCCCATTAGCTACATCAAGTCCGTGGCCGCCTGCCTCGACGCCATAGATCTTGATGCTCTCATCGTCGAGAAATGGGTGAAATAGCCCTATCGCGTTGGAGCCACCACCGATGCAAGCAACGAGTGTGTCGGGCAGCCGCCCTTCACATGCCATTATCTGCTCGCGCACTTCCCTGCCGATGATCGATTGGAAGTCGCGTACGAGCTCCGGGTATGGATGCGGTCCTGCCACCGTGCCGATGATGTAGTAGGTATCGCGCACGTTCGTGACCCAGTCACGCAGCGCCTCGTTCATGGCATCCTTAAGCGTGCCGGCGCCGCTGGTCACGGGATTGACCTTGGCTCCGAGCAACCGCATGCGGAACACGTTGGGCTTCTGACGCTCCACGTCCGTCTTGCCCATGAAGATCTCGCACGGCAACCCGAAACGGGCGCACACGGTCGCCACAGCAACACCATGCTGACCCGCCCCTGTCTCCGCGATAATGCGTGTCTTCCCCATGCGACGCGCAAGCAAGATCTGACCAAGGCAGTTATTAATCTTGTGACTGCCAGTGTGATTGAGTTCATCGCGCTTGAAATAAATCTTGGCGCCACCGAAGTGCTCCGTCAGCCGTTCGGCAAAATACAGCGCGCTCGGTCTGCCCGCGTAGTTCGCATTAAGATCAGCAAGCTCGGCATGGAACGCGGGATCCGCCTTCGCTTCGGTGTAAGCGCGCTCCAAGTCAAGAATGAGCGGCATAAGCGTTTCGGCAACGAAGCGGCCACCGAAGATGCCGAAATGACCACCCTCGTCAGGCCCGCTTCGCAGCGTATTGGGCTTCTGGCCCTTAGGTTGTGTCGGTGCTGTCACCATGAGCGCTATCCTTAAGCCGGCTCCTACCTGCCATCATGGAGCTTGATTAGCGGTCTTTGCAGCATGAAGAAAGCGGCGGATGAGCTCAGGGTCCTTTTCACCGGGCGCCACCTCGACGCCCGATGATACATCCACGGCCTTTGCGCCGGTCATTCGGATCGCCTCTGCGACATTCAACGGCGTAAGACCGCCAGCAAGCATATAGTCCAGCTTGCCGCGAACACCTTCGAGCGCTTGCCAATCGAAGGCGATGCCGTTGCCACCGGGCAGCGCGCCTGGCCGGTCCTCGGGTGCCTTGGCGTCGAAAAGGATGAGATCGGCCTTGCCCTGGTAGGCAAGGGCATTTTGGGCGTCTTCGGCGCAGTTGACCTTGACTGCTTTCATCACCGGGCGGCCCAGGCGTTGCGCAATCTCCTCAACACGCGCGGGTGTTTCTTCACCATGCAGCTGGATCACGTCGGGGTCGGCGGCAGCAACCACCTCATCCAACCGGCTGTCGTCAGGATCGACAAGAAGGGCGACGATCTTTGCGCGCCCCCGCGCCTTGTCCGCCAACCTTCTCGCGGTCGAAGAATCAAGGTTGCGCGGACTCGCTTCGTGGAAGACGAGACCAACATAGTCAGCGCCATTGGCAAGCGCGGCCTCAAGCGCGCCTTCCGTCTTCAGTCCGCAAATTTTGACGTCTGCCGGCATCGATGTTTCCAGTTGGCGCACTGATTCAGAAAAGAGCAGAGCCGCTCCAAGGCACTATAGCGCCGGGCGGCGGCTTTAGGAGGCGTCTCGTTCAGCTTGTTCTGAGGGGCCGAAAATCAAGCCCCCGGCGCGGCGAGCTGCCTAGCGGCGCCAGCCGCTTGCGCATCGCGCTCACGTGTCAGCCGATCCGCCTCGGCATGCCAGCGTGCGGCTTCTTTGCCCTTCAAGCGCGCACTTTTGCGCCAACGCCCCTGGCTAGCCCACATCGCGACACCGCCAACAATGACTCCGACAAGCATTGCCGCGAACAAATAGACATAGAACGGCAGAACCAGAGAGACCACGGGAGAGTCAGGACGGAAGGGATCGAGCACAAGGCGCACGTCGTGGCGATTGGCGACAGCAAGCGTAACGAGCACGACTGCCGCAGGGACCGCAATCAATAGCCAGAGAATCCGACGCACGTCGCAAGAGCCTCAGAAATTGAACTAGTGGCTTTCTTTAGTGCTGTTGAGTCGCTCGCGAAGCTCCTTGCCTGTCTTGAAGAATGGCACGAACTTCTCAGCAACAGGTACCGCCGCGCCAGTGCGCGGGTTGCGCCCCTGCCGAGCCGCCCGGTGTTTCACCGTGAAAGCGCCAAAGCCGCGCAGCTCAACCCGGTCTCCCCGCGACAGCGCTTCGACGATCTCGTCGAATACAACGTTGACGATACGCTCTACGTCGCGGTGATAGAGATGAGGATTGGAACTTGCGATCCTATGGATCAGCTCGGATTTGATCATGACGGGCCCCGAAGCAAATTACTGTAATCTCTTAATTTTCCGAAGGTTGCCAAACGGAGACGAGGCCGTCAAGGCCAAGTGTCGATAGGTTGGGATCACGCCCCAGAATCCGGACCAGGCGCGCTTCGCCATGGCTTAGCAAGCCCCCTGTGATGAACCTGATCGCACTTAGCAACCCAAACGAGCTCGTCGACTTGGGTTCCCAGTCGATGACCTTCAATTCTGGATCGATCTTGTGCTTTTCGCGCAACCATTTGACCGCCTGGTCCTCGCCGCCAATTTCGTCGACGAGCTTCAATTCGACAGCCTCCCGACCCGTAAAGACGCGGCCCTGCGCCAATCCCGGGATGTCATCCGGCTTGATGCCACGCCGAGCCTCGACCAGCGACAAGAACCACCGGAACCCCTCGTCGATCATCGACTGGGTTACGACTTTGCCTTCCTCGTTTAAGGGCTCAAATGGGGAGGGAACGGCCTTGAGGGGGCCGCTTTTGATCTCATTGACCTTGACCCCGATGTTGTTGAGCAACTGGCTAACCTCAGGCCATTGAATGAGCACGCCAACTGAGCCGGTAATCGTATTGGCCCTCGTGACGATGTGGTCGGCTCCTAGTCCGACGATGTAGCCGGCAGAAGCTGCAATGGTTCCGAACTGCGCCACGACCGGCTTCTTCTTTGCTACATCTCGCAGCGCTTCAAACAAAGCTTCACCGCCGGTCGTCGTGCCGCCGGGACTGTTCACAAAGACTAGAAGGGCTTTCACTTTCTTGGCGTCGGCCAACTGCCTCAACAATTTAAGCTGGCTGCGTTTTTCGGTGATCGTTCCCTCGATCGAAACCCTTGCGATCTGATCTCCGCCCAGCATCACAGTCAACCGATCACCAGCCGCACCAAAAGCAACAAGCGCCACGACAATCGCCGCCACAGCCAGCGCGCGCCAAACACCACGACTGCGGCGCAACCGCCGCCGTGCCAATACCGTATCGACTTCCAAACTCATCTCGGCTCTCCAGCCTCAGGCACCACGGACACCTGTCATCAAGAAGCACCGTCGTTGGTGCGAGGTTAGGCAAGCTTACGCCGCCCTTCAATAGTCACCACACGACCGCGCTGCTCACCCATAAAACGACGAAGCGCGGCTGGAGAAGCCCCGCCGCGCTTGCCAAACACCCTCATCATTGCAAAGTGGTGGCTTATTCTTCGCTCTTGCTCTTGCTCTT
>CAYOPW010000023.1:0-5033 GCA_964405975.1 uncultured Hyphomicrobium sp. | reverse complement strand
AAGTGGTGGCTTATTCTTCGCTCTTGCTCTTGCTCTTGCTCTTGCTCTTACTCTTGCCTTTGCTCTTGGTCTCGTCACCCGCCTCTGCCGCTGCGTCCTCACTTGCAGCGTTTGCTGCACTCGACCCGGCTGCTTCCGGCTCTGCGGACTTAGATTCAGCCGCGTCAGGCTCACTAACTTCCGCGCCAGCATCATCCGCAGCGTCGGCATCGGCAGCCTCGGTGTCAGCGTCCCCATTGTCGGAGGTTTCGCGCTTCTTAATTGCAGCCTTGAAGATATCTCCCAGCGAAGCGCCCGAATCAGAGGAGCCGTACTGTGCCACCGCCTGCTTCTCCTCCGCGATCTCCAGCGACTTGACAGAAATGCTAACGCGACGCGCAGCCTTATCGACGCTCATCACTGCTGCATCGACTTTGTCCCCCACATTGAAGCGGTCGGGGCGCTGCTCGGAGCGGTCGCGCGATAGGTCGGAGCGCTTGATGAAGGCGGTGATCTCGCCATCGGCAATCTTGACCTCAATGCCGTTCTCTTGAACAGCGATGACCTCGCACGTTACGACGTCGCCCTTCTTATAACGGGCAAGCGCGTCGATCGGGTCGCCGGCCAACTGCTTGATGCCCAAAGAGATGCGCTCTTTTTGGCTATCGACGTCGAGGACCACCGCCTTGACGTTGTCGCCCTTCTTGAAATCTTTGATGACTTCATCGCCCGATTTTGTCCAATCGAGATCGGACAAGTGCACCATGCCATCGACGCCCCCTTCGAGCCCAATGAAGAGGCCGAACTCCGTAATGTTGCGAATGGGACCTTCAACTATCGTCCCTTTCGGATGCACGGTGAGGAAGGCTTCCCAGGGGTTGTCTTGCGTCTGCTTGAGGCCAAGCGAGATGCGCCGCTTATTGGGATCGACTTCCAGAACTTGCACCTCGACCTGCTGGCTCGTCGAAACGATTTTGCCAGGGTGCACGTTCTTTTTGGTCCAGCTCATTTCCGAAACGTGGATAAGACCTTCCACGCCCGGTTCCAACTCTACGAACGCGCCGTAGTCGGCAATGTTCGTGACCCTACCCTCTACGCGCTGACCGACGGGATACTTCGTCTCGATCGATTGCCAGGGATCGGCCTGCAGCTGCTTCATGCCAAGGCTGATGCGCTGCGTCTCAGGATTAATGCGAATGATTTGAACCTTGACGGTATCACCCACGTTCAGAATTTCAGATGGGTGATTGACGCGCCGCCAAGCCATGTCGGTGACATGTAATAGGCCGTCGATACCACCCAGATCGATAAACGCGCCGTAGTCGGTTATGTTCTTGACGAGCCCTTCGATAACTTGGCCCTCCTCAAGACGGGCCACGATATCGGCACGCTGCTCGGCGCGCGTTTCTTCGAGTACTGAGCGACGAGAAACGACAATGTTGCCGCGGCGTCGATCCATCTTGAGGATCTGAAACGGTTGCGGTTGATGCATTAGAGGGCCGATGTCGCGTACGGGCCGGATATCGACCTGACTGCCGGGAAGGAACGCGACGGCGCCATCAAGGTCGACGGTGAAGCCACCCTTCACCTTGTTGAAAATGACACCGGAAACTTTCTCGCCCTTCTCAAACTGCTTCTCAAGCCGGGTCCAGCTCTCCTCGCGGCGCGCCTTGTCGCGCGATAGAACCGCCTCGCCGAGCGCGTTCTCCACGCGCTCCAAGAAGACCTCCACTTCGTCACCGACCTTGAGTTCTGCGGGCTGACCGGCCAATGCGAATTCGCGCAACGGCACGCGTCCTTCCATCTTAAGACCGACGTCAATCACAGCGACGTCCTTCTCAATGCCGACAACTTTGCCTTTGACGACGCTGCCCTCGAAGACATCTTCTTTTGAAAGGCTTTCGGCCAGCAACGCTGCAAACTCTTCATGCGTTGGGTTGAGATCTTTTGAAGCAGCGGCATCTGCCATTTGACGTAACACTCCTTGATGCGTTTTTCGCGCCGCGTTGGCGGCATGAGATGACCTTGGATGCGGCAGACAGCGCCCGCCACGGCAACCGTGTTCAGACAGTCTCCTGCCGGTTCATGTGAATGCTGGATCTGATACCGCTGCGATGGGGCTGGCCCGCCAACTAAATTTGGGACACCCTTTGGGCTCCCTATTGGCCGATCTTCCTCTTGATCAATCCGACAGCGGCGTCGAATGCCGCCTCTATATCCAACTCCGACGTGTCAAGCAAGGCGGCATCGGCAGCCGGGCGCATGGGGGCGCTTTCCCGCCCCGCATCACGGGCGTCACGGCGCTGGATGTCGGCTAAGACACTCTCATACGTCACCGTCTCCGATTGGGCCTTACGCTCTAGGAAGCGGCGGCGGGCGCGTACTTCAGGCGATGCAGTTACGAAGATCTTGACGTCGGCGGCGGGGCACACAACCGTCCCAATATCGCGCCCATCGAGGACCGCCCCGCCGGGCTGGCCCGCAAATGCCCGCTGATAGTCGAGCAGCGCTGCCCTCACCTCAGCGATGCTGGCGACGATCGAGGCCCACTCTCCCGTCCCCGGGCTACGCAAGTCGGGATCGTCCAAAGACGAAGGATCGAGGCTGCGCGCCAATGCCACCGCGGACCAAGCGTCGGGCAATTGAAATCCGCGCGCATGCACATCGCGAGCGACAGCGCGATAAAGCAGCCCAGTATCGAGACAGGGCAGGCCCCAATGCCGCGCAACGAGCTTGGCAAGCGTCCCCTTGCCCGAAGCGGCCGGTCCATCGATCGCGATAATCATTTGGCCTGCCTGATCGGATCGGTGAACGTAGCACCGATGCCTTCCATCAGCCCGCGAAACTCCGGAAAGCTCGTTGCGATCATTGTTGCATCATCGACGCTCACCGGGCGCTCCGTCGCAAGACCCAAAGTCAGGAAAGCCATGGCGATGCGATGGTCCAGATGCGTTGTCACCGTGCCACCCCCTGGCACCGTCGCTGAGCCATGCACGATGAGTGCCTCGGGCTCCGCCTTAACATCAATGCCATTCGCGATGAGGCCGGCAGCCGTTGCGGCAAGGCGATCGCTTTCTTTGACCTTCAGTTCGGAAAGACCCTGCATGTGCGTCGCTCCTTCGGCAAAGGCCGCAACGACGGCAAGCACCGGATATTCGTCGATCATGCTGGGCGCGCGTTGCGCAGGAACGCTGACGCCCTTGACCTTTGAGAAGCGCACGCGAATGTCAGCAACCGGCTCACCGCTTTCTTCTCTGGCGTTGAGAAAGGCAACGTCGCCCCCCATTTCTTGCAAAGTTAGATAGAAGCCGGTGCGCGATGGATTGACCAAAACGCCCTCGATCGTCACGTCCGAGCCAGGAACGATGAGGGCCGCAGCGGCCAGAAAAGCAGCCGAGCTGGGATCACCAGGCACCGTTACGTCGTGGCCTGAGAGTTCCGCATCCCCCCTTACGGTGATGTGCGTGTGCCCATCCTGCACAACGCTTCGCACATCGGCACCGAAGTAGCGCAACATGCGCTCCGTGTGATCGCGCGTTGCCACTTTTTCAATGACCGTCGTCTCACCGGCCGCATGCAGCCCGGCTATGAGGATTGCGCTTTTCACCTGCGCGGAGGGAACCGGCAATTCGTAGGTCAAAGGCACCAAAGTAGAAGAACCGCGCACGGTAAGCGGCAGCGTGTCACGGTCCTCTTCCACCTGAAGTCCCATCTTCTTGAGCGGAGTTAGAACGCGACCCATAGGACGCTGGCTGAGCGATGTATCGCCCATCATGCCCACGGTAATGCCGTGGCCCGCGATAACGCCAAGCATCAAGCGTGCGCCGGTGCCTGAGTTGCCGAAATCGAGGCGTACCTCCGGCTGGCGCAGGCCGCCGACGCCGCAACCTGCAACGCGCCATTCGCTGCCTGCCTTTTCAACAGATGCGCCCAGTGCAGAGAGCGCTTTTGCGGTATTGATGACATCGGCGGCCTCTAGCAGACCACGGATCCGGCTGACACCGGACGCCAGCGCCGCCAATATTAGCGCCCTGTGGGAGATCGACTTGTCGCCTGGTACGCGGACCCGGCCGGTGAGCGGTCCGGCTTTTGAAGCGGCCAGGGGCTGGAAAACGGTAGGGCTCTGGGAACGCACGGGTCTCGAGGCTCCAGCGGGGGCCGGCGGCGCTGCCCGCATCGGCTAGTGTTGGTCGGCATAGAGCCGAGCCATCGCAGCCCTGTCAACGGCACGGGCCTGCTTCCTCACTGTGGGCAGCAAGAGTGGAGCTTTGCTTTTGACAAGCTGAGGGCCTTGTGGCAGATCGCCTACAATTCCCCCAAAACCTTAAGGGTTGGCTCCATGGCGACCAAGCAAGACCGCGGGACAAAACGCACCTGTCAGAATAGCGAGTGCGGCTCCCGATTTTATGATTTGAATCGTACGCCCGTCACTTGCCCGATCTGCGGTGCTGCGTACGTTATCGCATCCTCACCGACCCCTATTGCCGTCGTGAAACCTGAGGAGCCGGCACCACGCAAGCCCAAAAAGGAAGAGTTTGCGCAGGTAGAGGCCGACGAAGAGGAAACGGCTGAAGAGGATACGCTCGAAGAAGTCGAGGCTGACGAGACAGTCACCGCCGACGATAACGAGACCTTCCTGGTGGAAGAGGAAGAAGACGGTGGCGACGTATCGAAGATCCTCGGCGGCACCAAGTCCGAAGGGGGCGAGGAATCCTAAGACATTCTCTTCGTTATCTGGCACGTACTTTGTGCAAAAGAGTAAGGTAACTTCGTCCTTGCAGTTTTTGCGACCAGGGCCTAATCAGGGCCCCGGTTTTCGGGAGGCTCTATGCTCCTCCCACACTTGTTCCCAATGGTCGGGGCCGTAGCTCAGTTGGGAGAGCGCGTGAATGGCATTCACGAGGTCAGCGGTTCGATCCCGCTCGGCTCCACCAATACTGAAACTTTCACAAGCCGTAAGTTAATGTCATCGCAACGCGGGCATCCTGGGTGAGCTCACGCACGCGCACTGCTGTCCTTGAAATCTCACCAAAGGAAAAGAGCGGCTTCCGCAT
>CAYOPW010000022.1:0-37055 GCA_964405975.1 uncultured Hyphomicrobium sp. | reverse complement strand
GAGCCACCGGCTGTTAACCGGTTGGTCGTAGGTTCGAATCCTACCCGCGGAGCCAGTCTTTCCCGCAAGGTCAGCATCAGTGCTGCGCTTTCAGACCGCTGTTATCGCTGCGCGAGGAACGGATCATAACGAGTTCGCTCACGTTCTCCGGTGTGATGTAGCCGATGAGCCGGCCGGAAGGATCGACCACCCCGACGCAAGGCGGGGTTGTCTTTCGCAGCAATGCAAGCGCCTGCTCAAGGTCCATTTCACGCGGCACGATGGGCACATCTGCCGTCATGATCTCCAGCACGGGAATGCCGCCACCATTCTTTTTCAATGCCTCGATAATTGCTTTGCGGGTCACCACACCACGCAAGCGCGACGCGCCATCAAGCACCGGGAACTCATGCTGCGCCGTGTGTAGGAGGAGCTCGGACGCATCATCGGCCGTCGCCATCACACCTAGCGACTGAAACGAAGTGATCATGGCGTCGTCAACGCGCCGGCCACGAGTTAGCTCGCGAAACTTCGCGTAACCAGCCTCGCCCCGCGCCGCAAGAAAGATGAAGATCGCGATCAACACCAATATCGGATTGCCCATGAGGCCCAAGACAGCGAAAACGATCGCGAGGAACTGACCGACAATTGCCGCCACCTGCGTCGCGCGGACATTGCCGAGCTTCATTGCAAGCACGGCTCTTAACACCCGCCCGCCATCCATGGGAAAAGCAGGAATGAGGTTGAAGACGAGCAGAATGATATTGGCGAGTGCAATTTGGGCAACGAAGCTCGACTGGATAATCTCAATCGGCGTCATCTGCTCCAAATCAAATCGAAGCCCCACCACAGCAATAAGCACGAATGCGATCAGCGCATTGACCGCCGGCCCCGCTAGCGCCACGACGATTTCTTGCGACGGCTTGTCCGGCATGCGCTCCATCGAGGCTATACCGCCGATCGGCCAAAGCGTTACGTCAGGCGTGCGGATGCCATAGCGACGCCCGGCAACGATGTGGCCAAATTCGTGCAGCACCACACACGCGAAAAGCACGATGATGAAGGCGACGCCCGCAATAGCGTCCTGCGCCGTGCCGCGCATCCACTGCACTGCTGCAATCCAGCCAAGCAGCAGCAAGAACGTTAAGTGCATGCGGACAGCCGTTCCGCCGACCGAAAAAAGCTTAATCGACCAACTCATGGGAAGTGCGACCCCGTTATCCTAATGACGCTGTGCATCATATAGGATCTTGTTCGCGGCTCTGCGAGCACCGCTATGCCCTATGATGCGCCGACTTGACGACAAAGGCCGGTCAGCAAATCAAAAACCTGTAATCGCGGGGCGCAGGTCAGGGGGCCAGCATGTTGGGTGGTTTTGGCTCTTCGGGGTCGCGTTCGACTTTCGCCTCTGCGATCAGCCCAACTGTACCGTCGCGCCCATAGATATCAGGGCGAAACACGACCTCACCATCCCGTTCTGCCCACGCTGTAATGTAGGCGAAGTAAACCGGGATGGGCCGTGTGAGCTTCACATCAAGGGGCTCGCCCGCTTGAATTACGCGATCGACCTGCCCAGGCTGTTCCCAGCCTGGCTCGTAGCGCGCAATCCACTCAACAAGCTTGAACACGTCCTGCACGCGCACGCAGCCCGCGCTGAAGCCGCGCGAACGCTGACCGAACAGACTCTTCATGGGAGTATCGTGCATATAGACGATGTGCTCGTTTGGCATGTCGATGCGAACAAGACCCAATGCATTCTGCGGACCCGGGTCCTGGCGGAACTTCAGCCGCGTGGTGTCCGCCGTGCCCCATACTATGGAGGACGGGTCGACTTCCGGACCGTCGACGCCCTTAAGCACCCGTATCTTTTCCTTGCTGAGATAGTCCGGCTCCTTGGCCAAACGCGGAATGATGTCGAAGTTCGCAACGCTGTCGGGCACGCGCCAAAATGGGAAGAAGTTCAGCCCGCGAATGGTGGCAGTGATAGAGGGCGTCTGGCGCTCAGTGCGTCCCACAATGGTGCGGTGGCGCTGTTGCACTTCGTAGCGCTCTACCGCCTCCAACTGGAACGCAGGAATGTTGACGAGGATATAGCGATCCTCAACCCGAGTTTTCATCAGATCTTGAATGCGTCGAAGGTTAAGACGTAGCTGCGCGAGCCGTTCCTGGGCGGTTACGTTGAGCGCGGGAAAGGTCGAGCGTTCGATGCGGCCCGTTGGCCTTAAGCCATGCCGGAGCTGGAAACGCCGCACGGCCTGAGCAAGCTGGGCATCAAAACCATAAGAGCTATAGTAGCCGGAGCTGCCGGATCGCAGATCCCCACTCATGCGCAAACGCTTGCGCAGGATCGGAACGCGATCATCGGATTCGCCTTCGCGCATCATGCGGCCCTTTGGCACCAACGGCCAGCCGCCGGTGGACACCAAGTGCTGATAGCGGTCAATCGCCGCTTGCATTGCGGCAATCATTTCGTCGCTACGATAAGGCGTGGGGTCAGGCCTCAGGTCTTCAAGCGGCTCGCGTATGCGCCGTGATTTTTTTCGCGCCTGCTCCTCTGCTTCACGGCGACCCGTATAGTCGGGCGTACCCGTACCGGTGATGCTTTCCCACCAGTTGGATTGTGCAGGCACAGGCACGACAGAGAGTAATGTGAACCCGGCCGCGATGCTAACAAGGGCCCCGGCTCTCATCCAATTCCGGCAGAGTTGAGCGGCGCGGTTCCTACTATAGGGCCGCGCTAGTGCGCGAAATGCCGGCATTCATCCGTCCTGATTATTGCTCGCCCCGAACAGCCGCAAAATTTGGCCACCCAAGATTACTTCGCTGTGGCAACGCCTGCGTTACTAGCCGATATGATATGGCCAAACCAAGACGATATGACAGGGCCCGAGCGCACAAATTTTGGCGTCTACAGACATTTGTGGCCAGTCGGCGCCAATCAGCGGATAATGTTCTGGTTTCGTCGCAATGCGCCGCTCAAATGTGCCCGAGAAAGTGATCCCAGCCCGCCTGCGCAATTGGCACACGATTGCCCATTCCATCTACGGCAACGATGCCATCATCGGCGCCTGCAATCGAACCGATACGGGTCACCTGTGTCCCTGCCGCCACCGCCTGTTTTTCAAATTCTTCTGCACGTTCCGGCCGCACCACCGCGAGCACCTCATAATCCTCCCCACCCGTCATCAGATCGACCAGCGTTGCGCCGCCGGAATTTACGACCGTTCTGGCCGGTGACGAAAGTGGCACGCGCGCCGCCTCAATGCGTCCGCCTGCACCCGAAGCTCGGCACAACCGGATAAGGTCTTTCATGAGGCCATCGGAAATATCCATCGCCGCGGAGGCGCACAAACGAACGGCCAAGGCAAGTCCCACAGGTGGAACCGGCATACGATAGCGAGCGTCCAGATGATCGCGCGCCGCCTTGTCGAGGCCCCATCCCGGGCCGAGCGACGCATCACGCCGAAGCTTGAGGCCAAGTGTTGCATCACCGATCGTGCCCGATACATAGACGTGATCTCCTGGGCGCGCACCTGAACGGCGCACGATGTCCCCCGCGGGGATTGTTCCGAATGCCGTTATCGAAACGCTCAACTCATTGAGAGTGCGATCTGTGTCGCCGCCGGCAAGCGTGCAACCGAACGCCTCCTGCGCACGGCGCAGCCCGTTTGAAAATTTGATGAGCCAGTTGCGATCTGGTGCCTCGGGCAACGCCAGCACCATCAGGTAGGCAACCGGCGTGGCGCCCTTGGCAATAAGATCCGAAACGTTGACGGCCAAAGCCTTCCAGGCAACGGCGGCCGGATCCTCGTCTGCAAAAAAATGTACTCCCGCAACAACGGCGTCGGTTGTGACAAGAAGCTCCTCGCCGGCACCCGGTGCAATCGCCGCGCAATCATCGGCAAGGTTGAAGGCGCCTGGAAAGCCTGAAGCGAGAGGTGCCAGGAACTCGGCAATCAGCGCTTCTTCACTCTCAATCCTATCGCTCGCCATTTTGCTCGAACTCCACGGCGCGCAGTCGCCGCCCCAACTTATCGAGCACACCATTGACGACTCTCGGCTCATCGTCGGAGAAAAAGGAATGCGCGACGTTTATATACTCGTTGATCGCAACGCGAGCCGGGACATCCGTGCGCTCCATGAGCTCGAAGACACCTGCACGCAAAATTGCGCGCAGGATCGCGTCGACGCGCACAAGGCGCCAGCCCTCCGCAAGCTGTTGATCGACAAGCGGGTCGATTTCGCGCTGGCGTCGCACCACTCCGCGCAAGATCTCAGAAAAATATTTGGCATCGGCGCCCGCGGGCGGCTCACTGCCAGGCGCGCATGAAAAACGCAGGCGCACGAACTCATCGATGACCTCATTGAGGTCGGTACCGGCGAGATCCATTTGATAAAGAGCCTGCACAGCAGCTATGCGCGATGCCGTGCGCGGCGCCATCGCCTTTTGGCCTTGCGCGTCTTTGTCGGGCACGTTCATGCTCGCTGCCCTTCGAAAGCATGTGCAATCTCGATCAGTTTCAGACAGGCTCGCGCCGCATGTCCGCCCTTGCCGTCCACGCCGCCGCGGGCGCGCGACATCGCCTGCGCGTGGTTGTCGACCGTGAGAATGCCGTTGCCGACCGGCACGTTGTGACGGGTTGCGACCTCCATCAGCCAGTGATTGGCGTTGCGGCACACGATATCGTAGTGCGCTGTTTCGCCTCGGATAACGCAACCCAATGCCACGACGCCCTGCCAGCGTGAACGGGGCGCGGTATGCGGAACGAGGCCTGCCGCGATGGCGTGCCCCAGCACTTGCGGGATCTCGAGCGCGCCTGGCACGCTGACACGATCAAAACCTACCCCGTGCGCTTCAAGCGCTGCGATCGCACCGTTTGCCAGTTCATCAGAGATCTCATCGTAGAAGCGTCCCTCGATAATGAGTACGCGCGTATCCGGTTTGGATGTCATGGCGTTTGCTCGATCCCGCGCGTGCCGACGATGCGCAGACCAAAGCCCTCCAGGCCCACATAGACATGCGCAGGCTTGTTCGTCAGCAACACCATGTCGGTGACGCCAAGCTCTCTGAGGATTTGCGAGCCAACACCAATCTCGACCTGACGGCGTTCCCGGTCTGCGCCCTTGCTCGAAGGCGTCTGGCTGCGTTGATTGATGCGCTCTGAGAGCGACTTTGGCCGCAAATCGCGAATGACCACCACGACACCGCGCCCTTCCTGATCTATCGCGCGCAATGCGTTTTCGATCGGCGCACCCGTCTCGCTGGCTTCGCCGACCCTTAGCAGGTCTGCGAGCACATTGACCGCATGCACGCGCACCAACGCCGGACCTGGCGCACTCAGATCCCCCTTGACGAGGGCAAGGTGCTCGCCGGGCTCAACTGTCGTCTCAAATACATGCAAGTCAAAAGTGCCGGCCTTCGCCGTCGATACTTTAGTCTGCGACACGGCGCGCACGAGGTGCTCATTCTGCAATCGATAGGCGATGAGATCCTCAATGGAACCTATTTTGAGACCATGACGCTGTGCGAAGGCCACGAGATCGGGCATACGCGCCATAGTGCCGTCGTCGTTCATGATCTCGCAGATGACGGCCGCCGGGTACAATCCGGCCAGTTGCGTTAGATCCACCGAGGCCTCGGTATGGCCAGCGCGGATCAGAGCCCCGCCTTCACGCGCAACAAGCGGAAAGACATGGCCCGGCGAAACAATGTCGCCAGATCCCTTGGTCGGATCGATGGCCGTTGCAATTGTGCGCGCCCGATCGTGGGCGGAGATACCTGTGGAGATGCCTTCGCGCGCCTCGATCGATTGAGTGAAAGCGGTGCGGTTGCGAGATGCGTTCCGGCGCACCATCGATTCCAAACGCAGCTCGCTGGCGCGTGCTTGTGTCATCGCCAGACAGATGAGCCCTCGTCCGTGCTTGGCCATGAAGTTGATGGCGTCGGGCGTCGCCATTTGTGCCGGCACAACGAGGTCGCCCTCGTTTTCCCGTTCCTCTGCATCGACGAGGACCACCATGCGTCCGTTGCGCATGTCCTCGAGGATCTCAGGGATGGCGGATAGGCAGCCGCGGCCTTCTGAGAAGGCGATCGAACCGGCTTCTTGCGTCACGGGCGAAACTCCAAAAGCCGCGCGACATAGCGCGCGAACAGGTCAACCTCCAGATTGACCGTTTGTCCGGGGGTTTTCGCCCCCCACGTCGTCACCGTCAAGGTATGCGGGATCACGTTAACCCCGAAACGATTGTCACTGACTTCGTTGACGGTAAACGATGTGCCATCTAATGCGACCGACCCTTTGGGCGCGATATACGGGGCGAGGTGATCGGGCACCTCGAACGAAAAGCGCCGGCTCTCCCCGTCGGTCTTTACGTCGATGATACGCGCAATGCCATCCACGTGTCCCATGACGACGTGGCCGCCTAGCTCACCGCTCGCCTGCAACGAACGTTCTAAATTGATGTGCCGGCCGGGCTGCCAATCTTCAATCGTCGTCTTGGAGCGTGTCTCGTTCGATGTATCGACAGTAAAGAGACTGCCCTCACCTTCCGATTGCACGGAGGTCATGGTGAGACAGCAACCGTCGCACGCCATCGAGGCACCCACTTTAAGCGCGTTCGCCGGGTAGCGCGTGCGGATCGTCAAGCGTCCGACGTCGCGCGCCACCAACTCTCCGACATCGGAGATGAGACCGGTAAACATGGCTTTGGCCCTTCCTTATTGCCTCTATGCCGTCTCCGAGCGTCCAGACCCTCGCGCAAGACTGCGCCACGGCCGGCGGAATACCATCATATCGTCGCCTGAAAGCGCGCGATGGTCGCAGAGTTCTAGTCCATCTGTTGCGATATATTTTCCAACCACTTGCAGAGCTACCGAATCCGGCGGGGACCGCCCTGCCGGCCCTTGCGCTTGGAACGCCACAACCTCGTCGATAAGGCCGGCACGTGAAAACGCACCCCAGGTTAACGGACCGCCCTCCACCAGCAAGCGCGTAACACCTTCTGCAACAAGCGTTTCCATGATGCCTGGGAGCCAAAGTTCCCCGGCAACCTCAGCAGCAGGAAAGATGCGTGCGCCGGCGCGCTCAAGCATGGCGACGGAGCGCACGTCCCGATCCTCACCGCAAAAGATCCAGACGGGTTGGCTGCACGCCGTTTTCACCAATTGGCTCTCAGAAAGCCCTGCAAGCTGACTTGCCAGCACGATGCGGATCGGCGAGCGGTCTTCCAGTCCTGGCAATCGGCAATTCAGTTGCGGATCGTCGTCGACGACCGTCTTGCGTCCGACAAGTATGGCATCCGCTCGCGCGCGGAGGAGGTGGCCCAGCGCCCGCGATTGTTTGCTGGTTACCCAGGCGGGTTGACCCTTTGCACCGCGCGGGACAGAACCGTCCGGCGCGAGCGCCAACTTCGCCTGAACCAGCGGACGTCGCTCGGTGACGCGCAGTATATGCCCGGCCGCCATCCAGTGCGCTTCGTTTGCCATCAAGCCGCGCTCAACGGCAATCCCTGCTTGACGCAGCCGGGCCAGCCCGCGCCCGGCCACCCGCGGGTCCGGGTCCTCGATGGCACACACGACGCGCGCAATACCAGCGTCAATAACTGCATCAGCGCAGGGCGGCGTCGCGCCATGATGCGAGCAGGGTTCCAGGGTTACATAGAGACAGGCTCCTCGCGCACCTTGTCCCGCCCGCTTCAATGCTTCGACCTCTGCGTGGGGCCGCCCGCCCTGCGCCGTCCAGCCGCGCGCAATGATCGTGCGCGTTGCCTCATCGGCAATCACGCTACCCACGGAAGGGTTGGGCGCCGTCTGGCCCAAGCCCCGCTGGGCAAGGCGAAGCGCAATAGCCATCATGTGGGTGTCAAAAACAGAGCGCGTCGTGGAAGCCATACGACTTTAGTGTTTCTTCAAAGGCGCCGTCTCGACAACGGGGCCCTCGAACGCCAGCCGTGCGGCCTCTCGCGCGGCGACGGGGTCGCTTGCAATCTCACTCAGCACTTCCTGGAAATCCGCCGCTTCCCGGAAATCCCGGTAGACGGACGCGAAGCGCACGTAAGCGACGGGATCGAGGCCGCGTAGCGCTTCCATGACAAGGCCACCGATGGTGGAGGAGGCGATCTCGCTTTCACCCGAGCTTTCGAGCTGACGCACGAGGCCGGAGACCATGCGCTCAATACGCTCGCGATCGATGGGTCGCTTGCGCAAAGCCACATCGACGGAGCGCATAACCTTGTCGCGATCGAATGGGACCCTGCGGCCAGAGCGTTTGACAACAATGAGTTCGCGCAACTGAACGCGCTCGAACGTCGTGAACCGGCCGCCGCAATCAGGGCAGACGCGGCGGCGGCGAATGGCGGCGTTCTCCTCGGTGGGACGGCTGTCCTTCACCTGGGTATTCTCGCCCGCACAGTAGGGGCAGCGCATGCAAGCCTCTCAATTCTGGTCGCGCGCCCAGCGTCAGTAGCGCGACAATTGAATTATAAGCCACCAGCCCGGTAAATAAGCAACGAGGCGCCCAGGAATATCCAAGGGCGCCTCGCTTGTGTGCCTTTGTCTCGGCCCGTTCAGGCGTAAATCGGGAAGCGTTTACACAGATCTATAGCCTCAGCCTTGACCTTGCTTTCCGCCGCGCTGTTACCCTCAACGCCATTTTTGGCCAGACCGTCCAGCACCTCGGCGATCATGCGGCCAATCTGCTGGAACTCCGTCACGCCGAAGCCGCGGGTGGTGCCGGCGGGCGCGCCGAGGCGAATACCTGACGTAACCATAGGTTTCTCCGGATCGAAGGGAACGCCGTTCTTGTTGCATGTGATATGCGCACGCTCCAGCGCCTTTTCTGAAATGTTGCCGGTGAGCTTCTTGGGGCGCAAATCGACCAAGATCAAATGCGTGTCGGTGCCGCCAGAGACCAACGCAAACCCGCTGTTCACCAGCACCTCGCCCATTGCCTTGGCATTCTCAATGACGTTCTTTGCATAGATCTTGAACTCAGGCTTCAGCGCCTCTCCGAATGCCACTGCCTTCCCGGCGATCGTGTGCATTAACGGTCCACCCTGGAGGCCAGGGAAGATGGCGGAGTTAAGCTTCTTGGACAAATCCGGGTCGTTGGTGAGGATCATGCCGCCGCGGGGCCCGCGCAATGTCTTGTGCGTCGTCGTGGTGACGACATGTGCATGCGGGAATGGGCTCGGATGCAGGCCGCCGGCAACAAGTCCGGCAAAGTGTGCCATGTCAACCAGCAAGACCGCGCCAACCTCGTCAGCAATCTTGCGAAATTCGGCAAATGGGATCTGACGTGGATAGGCCGAACCGCCGGCAATGATGATGCGCGGTTTGTGCTCGTTGGCAAGCTTTCGCACTTCATCGAGGTCAATGAGGTGCGTATCGGGCCGCACCATGTAGGACACCGGTTTGAACCACTTGCCGGATTGGTTGACCTTCGCGCCGTGCGTCAAGTGCCCGCCGGCCGCGAGGCTAAGACCTAGGATTGTGTCACCTGGCTGAGCGGCCGCCATGAAGACAGCTTGGTTTGCCTGGCTGCCCGAGTGCGGCTGCACATTGGCAAACTCGCAGCCAAATAACTTTTTCGCGCGATCGATCGCCAACTGCTCGGCGATATCGACGAATTGGCAACCGCCATAGTAGCGCCGGCCGGGATAGCCTTCCGCGTACTTGTTGGTAAGCACGCTGCCGGCTGCCTCTAGCACTGCCTTCGAGACAATGTTCTCAGACGCAATAAGTTCGATCTCGTACTGCTGGCGATCGAGCTCTTTATTTATAGCGTCGGCGACCTCGGGATCCTTGTCCGCAATTGATTCAGAAAAGAAGCCCGACTTAGAGGCGGATTGCTCGCCCTTCATTACAGTCGACATAGGGACGTTTCCTTGTTGTCACGCGCAAAACTCGGGCTTTGGACGGGCGTCTGGGTTCCCCGCCATGGGCCACATCGAGCCATAGTATGATCGGGTCGCCTTTGGCTCAACCGCTTTTGGTGAGCACCCTTGGCCGTCCTGCCGCAACACGTCGTCGCAACCGCAATTGAGCTATTCAGCCGCCAGCCTGACTGTCTGCCCCTTGGAAACAGGGCAGGCTTCCCAAAGCTCGGTCAGCGCGGTGACCAAATGGTCCATCTGCTCATCAGTATGGACAGGCGATGGGGTTAGCCGGATTCGCTCCGTGCCTCTGGGGACCGTTGGATAGTTAATCGGTTGCACATAAATCGCATAGCGGTCGAGCAGGGCGTCGGTCACAGCCTTGCAGTGCACCGGATCGCCGACCGTCACCGGCACGATGTGGCTCACGCCATTCATCAACGGAAGCCCGGCAGCCGTCAAACGCCTTTTCAGGGTTCCTGCCCGCTCCTGTAGGCGCGCTCGCTCAATATTGCTGCGCTTCAAGTGCCGGATGCTCGCCAATGCGCCCGCCGCAATCGCCGGCGCCAGTGATGTGGTGAAGATAAATCCCGACGCATATGAGCGGATGGCATCGCAGCACTCGCGGCTCGCAGCGATGTAGCCGCCCATGACACCAAAGCCCTTGGCCAGCGTCCCATTTATGATATCGACCCGGTCCATAACGCGATCACGCTCGGCAATGCCGCCACCGCGCGGACCATAGAGCCCCACCGCGTGCACCTCATCGAGATAAGTGAGCGCACCGTACTTCTCGGCCAAGTCGCAGATCTCGGCGATGGGCGCGATGTGTCCATCCATCGAATAGACGCTCTCGAACACGATAATCTTCGGGGTATCGCGATTGTACTCTTTGAGCTGTGCTTCCAGATCCGTGATGTCGTTGTGGCGCCAGATACGCTTAGGCCCGCGGCCGTGACGGATGCCAGCGATCATCGAGGCGTGATTTTTCTCGTCCGAGAAGATCACCACTCCCGGCAGAAGCTGCGCCAGTGTCGAGAGCGTGGCGTCGTTGGCCACGTAGGCCGACGTGAAAAGAAGGGCTGCATCCTTGCCGTGCAGATCGGCGAGCTCAGCTTCGAGCTCCACGTGGTAGTGGGTCGTCCCAGAAATATTGCGCGTCCCACCAGAACCGGCACCCACGGTATCGATAGCCTCATGCATGGCGGCTATCACATCCGGGTGCTGCCCCATGCCAAGGTAATCATTCGAGCACCAGACGGTGATGGGGTGTGCTGAGCCTTCGCCCCGGAAGTGCTCTGCGTGAGGGAAAGAGCCGCGGCGGCGCTTCAGGTCCGCGAAAACACGATAGCGCCCTTCGCGGTGAACGGCCTGGAGCGCGGCCCTAAACTTCTGCGCATAGTCCATCAAGCGTACATCACTCCCGACCGGGTTTTCTTTTGAGCATTGCCGCGTACCGGTCCGCGAGCAAGGTTATCAATTGTCGCGCCGCGACAAAATAGACGACGCAAACCCGCCAATAATAAGGATCTGCGGATGAATCCGGCGTTGAACTTTAGGGTTGGTGTTTTATCGGACCTATGACGCCGATCAACTCCTAAATGCGATCCTAGTAGGCGGCGGCGACCTCGCCGACCCCGTCTTTTAGGTAAATGTCGCGCCTGAATTGCACAACCCCGTCCTTAGTGGCCCAGGCCGTCACATACGCGAAAAAGAGCCGCACGGGCCGCCGCAAGCGCACGTTCTTGAGCTGACCCGACTCCCTCAGGCGCTCGATATGGTAGTCCTTCCAGGTGGTCTGCCCCTTGAGTAGCCAGATGGCGAGCTGCTCGATGTTTTGCACCCGCACACAGCCTGAGCTTGCTGCGCGAAAGTTGCGACCGAACATCGACTCTTTTGGGGAGTCATGCATGTACACAGACTGCGAATTCGGGAAGTTGATCTTCAAGAACCCCAATGGGTTGTCCTTGCCTGGCTTCTGCCGATAGGACAAGGAATATGGTTGTGAAGACTTCCAGTTGATTTTGTCAGGCGCGAGCTTGTGGCCACTGCCATCATAGGCATCGATCCCGTACTTCACGAGTACACTCTTGCCCTCCTCTTGCATTCTCCGGCCCCTGGGGATCAGGTCCTCTTTGATCACCGTCGGCGGTAGTCTCCAAACGGGATTGAAGTTGAGATGGGTAATAGTGGAGCGGAGCTGGGGCGTCTGACGCTCTTTCTTGCCAACAACACCAGAATGCCTTGAGACGACGCGGTCGTGTTCAACGACCTCAATTTGCGCAGCGGGAATATTGACCAGGACGTACCTTTTCTTCGTGGCACGGGAAAGCCCTGACAACCGCTTGAGATTTATCTTGAGCTGCTTCAGGCGCACCCTGGCCGGCACATTGAGGGCTGCCAGCGTGCGCTTATCGACGATCCCGGTGGGCGCCAAGCCATTTGACGCTTGAAAGCGTTTCACCGCCGTCTCTAAGCTGCTGCCGAAATAGTCCGGGTAGCTCGTCTCTTCCTTCAGATCGCCTGAGGCGCGCAACCGATCGCGTAGTGCCAGCACGGCCGGATCGGATATGCCGGGTTCCATCTCAACGTTGGACACGGCCGTGAAGCCGCCCCTTTCAACGATCGCCTTGTAGCGTTCGATGGCAGCTTTGGTCGGTGCGATGTTTGCTTTCGACAGCGTGGGGTAACCCTTAGGGGGGTTCGCCTGCCACTCCTTTATGAAGCTTCGGTCGTAAGTGCTGAACTCGCCGGGGCCGGCACCCGTCGGTCCGAAATTCAGCGACTGAGCAATCGCAAACGACGTCGAGGCCACACTACCAGCAAGCCCCAATAGGATGGCCGCTACTCGCCCGGTGCCACGAGCACGTCGACATGTCCGAAGTGAGATCACAGCGTTCCCCCCATTGCCGCTCCAGACTGTACACGCGCTTGTAAGCAGTCTTGCAGCACGTCTCTCAGTCAGCACTTGAACGTTGGCCGCGCGATGTCCGTGTGCGCTCCCCAGGGCACACGCCGTGCTTGCGATTCTCCCATAGGGCAATCGGTGCGCAGAATTAGCCATTCCGGCTGCGAAGAAAAGGCAAAGGCGCGCCGTCGTACGCCCTCTCTGTTTAGCTGGTGCCCAAGGGCCACAAATCGAGCAAAACGAAGGGGCCGCAGCGAACGCCGCGGCCCCAAGTCCCCTCTTAACTGATGAGCCAGGCTCTACAGCCGGTAGCGGATCTGATCAGACCAGAAACGTTCCAGCCTAAACAGGGCCTTGTTGAGTCGGCTGAAGTCCTCTTGAGACACTTCGCCAACGGTTTCTACCGAACCCAACTGACGCTCATAAAGGCTCTTCACGACCTCGCATGCACCTTTGCCCTTCTCCGTCAGGCTGACACGCACGCTGCGCCGGTCGGTCTCGGAACGCTTGTAGTGAAGGTAGCCCATGTCGACGAGCTTCTTCAGGTTGTATGAGACATTCGAACCGAGATAGTAACCGCGCGTCTTCAACTCGCCAGCCGTGAGTTCGCTTTCGCCGATATTGTAAAGGAGCAGAGCCTGAACGCTATTGAGGTCCTCGCCCCCATTGCGATCGAACTCGTCTTTAATGACATCGAGCAGCAGCCGGTGCAGCCGCTCAATCAGCCGCAAGGACTGCATGTATTCAGAGTCGATGGATTGATCCTGAGCTGGCGCGTACTCGCGCGCCACTTCGAGCGCAACACTCATAATAGCCTCATCCTGTTTGACGCATCCCGGTTGTTCCGGGTTGCCTAGATGGATAAGGCATGAAGCTAAAAGTTACCTAAATACACATAGTAAAAGAATAGTAGTGGGGGTGTTCCAGAAGGTTTCATTAATACTCAGCGATGCATTCGGCCATTTCAGCCACCTGCCGCCCACACGTTTCGATTAAAGTTTACACGCGTGCGGCTTGCATCTCTTCACGCAGCTGTAAGATGAGCTCATCGTCACCCATCGGCGCAAAGACTTCATCAACCATAGCTGAAGTTACTTCTTCAAGCCGATCGGGCTTCCACCGCGGCGCACCATCCTTGTCGATCAATGCGGCGCGTACGCCTTCCTCAAAATCGTGACCGTCAAGACAACGGCAAGCGAGCCGGTAGTCGGTTTCGAGAGTCTGGCGAAGGTCGAGATCACCCGCAGCACGAATATGCCGGTGCGTTATCTTGAGCGATAACGGTGAACGGTTTTTAAGATCGGCAAGCACGGCTTGCGCCCATTCGCCATCCTTGCCCGGCACGGCACCAAGCCGGTCAATGATCTCTTCCACGGTTGGGGCGGAGAAACAGTGGGTAATGCGGCTCGTATAGGGCTCCAGCTCGCGTGGTCCAGGATCCATATGTCGCTCGTCGAGCAGAGGATCGACTGGCCACGTATCGATGAGTGCGGTCTTGATCTCTTCAAAGCGTGCCGATGGGATGCAGTGCGTCAAAAGCCCCGCGGCGTAAGCATCCGCCGCGCCAATAGCGCGGCCCGTCAGGCCCAGATACATACCAATCTCATTGGGGAGGCGCGCGAGCGTATAAGCGGTTCCAACGTCGGGGAACAAGCCGATCGCCGTCTCAGGCATGGCAAACCGGTAGCCCTCGCCTGCCACGCGATGCGTTCCATACGCCGTGATGCCAACGCCTGAGCCCATCACCGGACCATTAATGAGCGAAATGGTCGGTTTGGAAAAGCACTCGTGCAGCCAGTTGAGACGGTACTCATCCGCGAATGCGCGTCGCGCTTGCTCGGGCCGCTCGCGCTTCCACGTGATCAGTTCGCGCACGTCGCCGCCGGACGAAAAAATTTTGGGGTGCGCTGACTGAATGACCGTCGCGTAGATCTGGGGATCGCGCGCAAAGCGCGGGAACGCGTCGGTGAGTTTCGCGCGCATCGCCATGTTCAGAGCATTCAGTGCGCGAGGGCGATTGAGCGTAATGATTGCCAACGAGCCCTGCGGATCGATAGTGAGTTCGCCGTCCGCCTCGCTTTCCTGCTTCGTTGCGCTTTCGACGTCGTGTTGCACAGCATCTCCCTGGCGCGGCCCGCGGCTTGCTCAATCCATGAACTAGGCAGATTTGGAGCTATACACCGGGGCACGTCGTGATCAAACTCACTTACGCGGTTCGGCCGCTACAGCGCCTCAATCAGGTCTGAAACTATAACACGCAGCTACGATAGGGGAGGCGCGAACGATGCCGCGATTGGGGGCGGGGCTTGCAATCTTACTTGGTGCAATTTGCTGTGCAGGTCCGCATAGCGCCATTGCAGATCCGATCGACGAAGCAATTGCGATCTGGTCAACGGTCGCTGCCAGCGTGACCGGTAAGACGCCGCAGCAGCGCGGCGGCGCCCAGCGCTCCACGGCGGCTGCACAGGGGGCACCCTCGAAGCCCGACCTCATACCCCCACTGCCTATGCGCAAAACGCGCAATAGCGCGCCGGCCAAGCCTGATGGCAAAAGCAAAGCCGCCGGCGGTGCAGAGCCCGCGCCGGATGCCTGGCAGCCAAACGAAATTGCCGCTGCGAAATCCCGCTGCGCCCTGCTGCTAAAAAAGGTCAATGCGGTCGTCATTCCCCAAGCGCCGCTCAAGGAGCGAGAGTGCGGCACGCCGGCGCCTGTCCGTCTCGTCAGTCTGGGTAAGAAGACGCAGGTTGCGTTTCAGCCGCCGGCACTCGTCAATTGTGAAATGGTCGCAGCACTCGACACCTGGATCACCAAACGTGTGCAACCACTCGCCAAGAAGCATCTCGGCACCAGAATCATCAAGGTCGAGGTCATGAGCGACTATTCGTGCCGGAAATCTTTCGGCCGCGTCAGTAAAAGGTTTAGTGAGCACGCCTTCGCCAATGCGCTTGATATCCGCGGTTTCGTTACCGCCAACGGCCAGACTACATACTTGCTGGACGACTGGGGATTAACGCGGCGCGACATCGCCGCCGAAGCAGCCGCGGCAAAGGCTCAACGCAAATCCGAAGCGCAGGTCGCCATCGACCAAACGGCAGTGAAAAGCGACACAATAGCTAAGACGGGGAAACTGCCTGGCGCCACGTACAAATTGGCGGCTGCCCGGATTGCCGGGCCGGAAGATCCCATCATGGCGCGTAAAGCTGAGCGAGCGGCTAAGATCGCGGCTTTGAGTATGCAAGAGCAAGCCGGGCGGGCATCCACTGATAAGGCGAAATTCTTGCGTGCCGCCCATGCCGCGGCCTGCCGCATCTTCGGCACGAGCCTGGGTCCGGAGGCCAACAACGCGCACCGCAACCATTTCCACGTCGACATGGCGAAGCGGAAATACAAAAAGATCTGCGACTAACCCTGTTAGCCGACGTGCAACATGCAGCCCTTGCCAAATGCCTACGGTTCCGGCGAGTGTAAGGGAGCATTCGATCGTGGAATTCTAGAGTCATGAAACCGCGCAACCCAGCGCAAATGTTACAACCGGCAAGCGGACGCGGCGCAGCTTCGCACCAAGGGAACCCGGCTCCGACACCGGGAGCCTTTCCGAACGTGCGCATGCGCCGCAATCGACGCAGCAACTGGACTCGCCGGCTTGTTGCTGAGCACTCTTTGAGAGTTGATGATCTGATCTGGCCATTGTTCGTCGTCGAGGGCGAGAACAAGCGCGTTCCGGTCGCGTCAATGCCAGGCGTGGAGCGCCTGTCGATTGATAATGTCGTGGCGACTGCCTATGAAGCGACTGCACTGAACATTCCCGCGATCGCATTGTTTCCCAACACAGAACCACGGCGGCGAAGCGACGATGCGCGCGAGGCGTTCAATCCCGAAAACCTCGTGTGCCGGGCCACGCGCGCCGTTAAAGCGGAGGGGCTCGATATCGGCGTCATCCTTGACGTCGCTCTCGATCCCTACACCAGTCACGGCCATGATGGTCTGGTTCGTGGCGACGAAGTTGCCAATGATGAGACACTCGAAGCGCTCGTGCGCCAATCGCTCATACAGGCGGAAGCCGGCGCGGACATCCTGGCCCCATCCGACATGATGGACGGTCGAGTCGGCGCCATTCGAGCGGCGCTGGAAGCGGAAGGATATTCCGGCACGCAGATCATGGCCTATGCGGCCAAGTACGCTTCCGCGTTCTACGGACCGTTTCGCGATGCCGTGGGGTCGTCGGTCACGCTTGCTACATCAAAACTGCGCGGCGAGAAGCATACCTATCAAATGGATGCGGCGAATTCCGACGAAGCGCTGCGTGAAGTCGCGCTCGATATCGCCGAAGGCGCCGACATGGTCATCGTAAAGCCTGGGATGCCTTACCTCGACATCATAGCGCGCATTGCCGAAACATATCGCGTTCCCACCTTTGCCTATCAGGTCTCGGGCGAATATGCGATGCTTCAGGCAGCAGCCAAAGAAGGCTGGTTCGACGCCGATGCGGCAATAATCGAGAGCTTGCTTGGATTTAAGCGCGCCGGCGCAGCTGGCGTGCTGACCTACTTTGCCCCTCGAGCCGCTGCACTGCTGAAAATAAAAAGCTGAAATCTGAAAAAAGATGGAGGCCGGGACGCTTCACACAAGAGCGTGGCAATTGCCCATGCAAAACGCCGACCGGCCTCACCTAGCCTCTATATATCGCTTTCCCGGTAGCTCATCAAGCGATGAGCGCGCGTAGTTACCGGCCCATAGCAAGTGCCGTGCGGCTCCTTGCGAACTGTACGGACTTAGCGGCGAACCCGGCGGCGTGCTGGCGCAAAAGGCTCGCCGATAGCCGCAGGTGGTGCGCCTTCGGCGCCCGGCGTCCGCTGCTGCGCAATGGACCCTTTGGGCTTCTGGCAATCAGTGAGCCACACATCGAATACCGGGTGCTCTACCGCATTGAGGCCGGGGCTCTCGGCAAACATCCAACCGGTGAAGATGCGTTTCTCGTCGCCATCGAGCAGTATCTCGTCGACTTCGACAAACGAGGTGGTCTTCGGCGGCTCGGTAGGTGGGCGGGAAAAGCAAACGCGCGGCGTTACCTTCAGTGCGCCGAATTTCACCGTCTCATTGAGGGGCACTTCGAAGCGGGAAATGCGCGCGGTGACCTTGTCGAGGGCGGAAAATACGGCAACGCCGTTTTCCATGCGCTCAGCGTGCACACCTGAGGCGGCCACTAAGCCCGTCGCCGCGCCTACCATCGCCAGCAGGACAAGTCGCCAGACCGGAATCCTCAAATTGCGGTTCATAGGGCTCTTCGGGCGATCCGTTGATGCGTGCCAGCCTCTTGAGCCTCACTGGGCGCAGAGTTGGGCCGAAGTTGGACCCAAATTGGTACAAGACTCACGACTCCGGCCGCCAAGGCTCATAATCGCCGGTCGCCTTGGGGCGTGCATTATGAGTCAAAATGGAGCCGGGCGGACGGTAAGCCTCCGGCGTACCAGTCAGATTCATGAGGTGGGGCTTTTGCCAGGGCCGTGCCAAGTAGTTTTCTTCGGTCGGCGGCTGGTCGACTGTGTAATGCAGCCAGCCGTGCCAGTCCGGGGGAACTTTCGAGGCTTCGGCCAGACCCGTGTAAGTGACCCAGCGCCGCGGACGCCCGGCAGGACCAACGCCTTTCTTCTGCTCGTAATAGCGATTTCCGAAGTCATCTTCGCCCACGAAACGGCCCTGGTTCCAGATGGTGAGGCGTGTGCCCCACGTGTTGCCGTGCCACCAGGCGAAAATTTCGCGGAAAAAACTCATCGCGCGAGCCCCGATTTGCCATTCATTCCAGGCCCCGCATAACGTTGCGAGGCTTTATCTGTCCAGTACGCACCAAGCGCGGCCAAACTGCAACAGACCTGATGCACGGAATCGAAATAGTGTCTTTTCTCTGCTGTCGCAGGCGCAAGTTTTTGCACACCGTAGGCATTCCCTTAATGCCGTGCCTAACCCGCGCTTGCGATCAGCACAATATCCACGGTCGTTTAGCACATTCTCCGTTATCTATCTACATCTAGTATGGGTGTCATCGGCAACATACAAATCCTTTGGCTTATGGCCACGAATCGGCGAGTTTGAGTAAGCGCGACTTGAACTGCAGCATTTGGCCCAACGCGGGTGCTCCCTACACGGCTCAATGCGCTTCTGAGTTGCGATTTTTTAAGTGCGGGTCCAGTCGACCCAATCCACAAAACGCAATTGCCACAGGCGAAAGCACTCGGTTTTCGCCGCTGGGAGAGTTTTGCCTGCTGCATAGGGTCCGTTCTTGTCTGCGTCGAGGTTTGCGTTTCCGGCAAAAAAATCGAGCGCGCTAACTCCTGGTCTGACGTCGAAGCGCACCAAACAGATACGACGAGACGGGGGTCATCGATGAAGATCACGCGGCGCTTCACTCAAGCAGGACAGTCGCCCTACAAGACAATCAAATTCCGCCGCGCGACAAGCGAGATAAAGAACCCTGATGGGTCCATCGTGTTTCGGCTCGATGGCTTCTCCGTGCCTGAGCACTGGAGCCAAGTCGCCGCCGACATTCTCGCCCAGAAGTACTTCCGCAAGGCAGGCGTCGCATCTCGGCTCAAAAAGGTTGAAGAGACACAAATCCCCTCGTGGGCATGGCGCTCTGTCCCGGACAAGCGGGCCGTTGAAGAACTTCCAGAGACTGAGCAATTCAGCGGAGAGACAGATGCGCGTCAGGTTTTCGACCGTCTTGCTGGAACCTGGACCTATTGGGGTCTGAAGGGCGGCTATTTCACCACCGAAGAAGATGCCCGCGCCTTCTACGACGAAAACCGCTACATGCTGGCGATGCAAATGGGCGCACCCAACAGCCCGCAATGGTTCAACACGGGCCTTCATTGGGCCTACGGCATCGACGGACCTGGGCAAGGCCATACCTACGTTGATTACGAAACAGGTGAGCTCACCGTCTCCGATTCCGCCTACGAGCACCCGCAGCCGCACGCATGCTTCATCCAGTCAATCGAAGACGACCTCGTCAACGAGAACGGCATCATGGACCTTTGGGTCCGCGAGGCGCGCCTGTTTAAATATGGTTCTGGCACCGGCTCAAACTTTTCGAAGTTACGTGGCGCCCAGGAAAAGCTTTCGGGTGGTGGACGTTCTTCCGGTCTCATGAGCTTTCTTAAAATCGGCGATCGCGCAGCAGGAGCCATCAAGTCGGGCGGCACGACGCGGCGCGCAGCCAAAATGGTGGTCGTCGACGTCGATCACCCCGACATTGAAGAATACATTAATTGGAAGGTGAAGGAGGAGCAGAAGGTTGCAGCTCTCGTCACCGGTTCCAAGATCTGCCAGAAGCGCCTGAAGGCCGTCATGAAGGCCTGCGTCAACTGCGAAGCCGACGGCAACGACTGCTTCGAACCGGCCAAGAACCCCGCTTTGAAACGCGCCATCAAAGAGGCGCGCAGAGACGAGGTGCCTAACAATTACATCCTGCGTGTCATCCAGTTTGCCAAGCAGGGCTTTAAGGACATCGACTTTGAGACCTATGACACCGATTGGGACTCAGAAGCCTACCTGACGGTCTCCGGCCAGAACTCCAACAATTCAGTTCGCGTGACGGACGATTTCCTCAACGCCGTTGAGGAGGATAAAAACTGGGACCTGAAATCGCGCCTCACCGACAGCCCAACCAAAACCCTCAAAGCGCGCGAGCTGTGGGATCAGATCGGACATGCGGCATGGGCGTCCGCCGATCCCGGTATTCAATTCCACACCACGATCAACGACTGGCACACCTGCCCGCAAAGCGGGCCTATCCGGGCGTCCAACCCATGCTCGGAGTACATGTTTCTCGACGATACCGCCTGCAATCTTGCATCCTTGAACCTCACGGCTTTCCGCAAGCCTGATAAGTCGTTCGACACGGACGCGTTCGAGCATGCCTGCCGACTATGGACCATTGTGCTCGAAATCGCAGTGCTGATGGCGCAGTTCCCCTCCCGGCGTATTGCCGAACTCTCTTATCGCTATCGCACTCTCGGTCTGGGCTTTGCCAATATCGGCGGTCTGTTAATGACGTCGGGGATTCCTTATGACTCCAGCGTCGGCCGGGCCATCTGCGGCGCCATCTCCGCAATCATGACTGGTGTCTCGTATGCTACGTCGGCCGAAATGGCCGGCGAGCTCGGCCCATTCCCCGGCTATGAGCCCAACGCCAACGACATGCTGCGCGTCGTACGCAACCACCGCCGCGCCGCCTATGGGCAGGCGGATGGTTACGAGAAGCTCGCTACCGATCCCGTTCCGCTCGACCACGCAGCGTGCTCGGACAAAGCGTTGATCGAAGCGGCGACACGCGCCTGGGATCGTGCCATTGAGCTTGGTCAAAGCCACGGCTTCCGCAACGCGCAGGCAACTGTGGTTGCGCCGACCGGGACGATCGGTCTGGTCATGGATTGCGATACGACCGGCATTGAGCCCGACTTTGCGCTGGTGAAGTTTAAGAAGCTGGCAGGCGGCGGTTACTTTAAGATCATCAATCAAGCTGTTCCTGAAGCGTTGCGCACGCTTGGCTATCGCGAAAGCGAGATCGCCGAAATCGAAGCCTACGCCGTCGGGCATGGCTCGCTACGTCAGGCGCCCGCGATCAATTCATCGACACTTTTGTCAAAAGGCTTCGACGAGGACGCACTTGCCAAAATCGAAGGCGGTCTTGAGAGTGCCTTTGATATCAAGTTCGTGTTCAATAAGTGGGTGCTGGGCGAAACGTTCCTGACCGAAAAGCTCGGCGTGCCTGCCGAAAGCCTCAACGATCCCGCGTTCGATCTTTTGACCCACCTCGGTTTTTCCAAGCAGGACATCGAGGCGGCAAATGAACATGTCTGCGGGGCCATGACGCTCGAAGGCGCACCCCATCTCAAAGCGGAACACTTGCCCATCTTCGATTGTGCCAACCCGTGCGGACGCAAGGGCAAGCGCTACCTTTCCGTAGAAAGCCACATCCACATGATGGCGGCGGCGCAGCCCTTCATCTCAGGCGCCATCTCAAAGACCATCAACATGCCTAACGATGCGAGCGTGGAAGACTGCAAGGCGAGCTACATGCTATCCTGGCGGCTGGCACTGAAGGCCAACGCGCTTTATCGCGACGGCTCCAAACTCTCCCAACC
The DNA here is from genome assembly GCA_964405975.1 of uncultured Hyphomicrobium sp. Taxonomy (GTDB): domain Bacteria; phylum Pseudomonadota; class Alphaproteobacteria; order Rhizobiales; family Hyphomicrobiaceae; genus Hyphomicrobium_A. The sequence goes on along the minus strand of CAYOPW010000022.1, from coordinate 15,152 downwards.
GCTCAACGCGCAAGTTCTCGGAGACAACACCGACGAGCAGGAGGAAACCGCCGAGCAGATCCTTGCCGACAAGCCCATGGCGGCGCGCAGCGAGGCTGTTGCAGAGCGCATTGTGGAACGCATCGTAGAGCGCGTGCGTGCCCAAGAGCGCGAGAAGCTGCCTAACCGGCGCAAGAGCTACACGCAGAAGGCCACCGTCGGCGGGCACAAGGTCTACTTGCATACCGGTGAATACGAGGATGGGCGTCTCGGTGAAATCTTTATCGACATGCACAAGGAAGGTGCTGCCTTCCGCTCGTTGATGAACAATTTCGCCATCGCAATTTCTCTTGGCCTGCAATACGGCGTGCCTCTGGAGGAATTCGTTGAGGCCTTCACGTTCACGCGTTTTGAGCCCGCAGGTCTCGTCACCGGAAACGAAACGATCAAAAACGCGACTTCGGTTCTCGATTACATCTTCCGCGAGTTGGCTGTTTCCTATCTGGGACGCCATGACCTTGCACATGTCGACCCAAGAGAGATCGTCGGCGGCACGGGGCTAGGCTCCTCGGATGAGGACACCGACGACGAGCTTGATCTGGAAGAGCCTGCCCGCAAGTTCGTCTCGCATGGTCTCATTCGCGGCGCCTCGATGCGCACGCCCGAACGCGAAAACACCGAAGAGACGTCGAACGCGGTTACCGTGATGCAGACCGAGATCAGCTCCGCCTTCCCGAAAACCGAAGGGGCGACGGCCCTAAAGCCCGAGGCCGAAGTCGTCTACGCGCACACGGAGCTGTCGGTTAAGGGGCGCGAGGCTGATCGCCGCGCGGAGGCGCGCATCCGCGGCTACGAAGGCGAAGCGTGCCGGGAGTGCGGCAACTTCACGCTCGTGCGCAACGGAACGTGCTTGAAGTGCGACACGTGCGGCTCAACGAGCGGGTGCAGTTGAGGCGTAGAAACCGCGGGATGACGCTACCAAAGGCATTTATAGTACGCGTGAAGACTATCGCGTGCAGGCTGTGGGCAACTCTGGGGAACACCCAGGCCCTGGCCGTGAGTTCTGCGCGATAGAGTTCAACCGACACCGAAATGTTGTACTGCTTTGCAAAGTGCCGTCGCGCCGCGTCTCTTGGCGATTCAATTTTTTGGGATCTCCATGCCCGACGCCACGCGACCCGAGCCCGTCCTCGCACCAGCGAACGTCTACCTGCTCGCTGAGCATCTCGATGCTGCGCTCGCCGCGGGAGAGGACCTAAACAGCGTCAAATATGTTTGGCTCGGGCCGTCGCCGCGTGAACTAGAGGACATCAGTGAAATTCGTGCCCGTCAGCGCGATGCGATCGAACGCATCCGCACACTCGAACTCACTTTGATGTCCCGCATTTTTGCGGCACGCGACCGGGCCAATGAGCTGGCGTCTGAGAATAAGCGTTTCAGCGCGATTGCACGCCTCTATGTGTCGTCCACCGCCATTCTCATCGATGCCCTGGAAGAGTGCGCAGATTCAACAGATGTCGATTTCGACACCGGAGACGGACTGACAGCCTTTGTGAGAAGCCGCGGATTGCTCGCTGAAGACGCACCCGCACTAGACGACGCGGCACCCATAAAACTTGACGACGCATTCCTGGTCGCCCGGAGGCTTCGCCTAGGCGTGCTGCTTGATCTTGTCTCAGCATTTCTGGACGCGCTTGATGCTGAGTACAATCTGTTTTTCGAAAGCGACACCAGCGGCGAACCAGCCTTAACCGACCAGCCCGCCGCTGCGCCTGCGTGACAAGCTCTTCCTACTCGCTTTTTAGCCGCTCGACGCGCTCCTCATGTGCCGCTGATGGAAATCCGAAAGCGAATTTGCGTGAAACCTGTAGTGCTTTGGCTGTTTCTCGCGGACGGCGGCGGCCCGTACCCGTTTGCCGCCCTCCGCGCCACCCCGGTGATCTGCGCTCTTGGCGCGTGTCCGCGATCGTCGCGACGCCACTTTCCGATTACGCTTGGCGCCAGGGGTTGAGCGGGCATTTTTCTTCTTACTCGACGCCCGCCCGACAGACTCGGCCTTTCGGGTGTCGGATGCATTGACGGCGGCAACCTGCTGCTGCGCAGCTTTAGCGGTCACGCCCTCCGTAACTGCCGCGGCATCGATTTCCGCTACGGGTACGTATGCAATGGTCTCGGGCTGAATTTCGGAAACTTCCACATTGTCGCGCCCATCAGCCAGGGGGCCACGGCCCAATTTTGGTACGCCCATCGCTGCAAGCCTCGCCGGTGCGCGGCTGCCAACCTGAGGTGCTTCCGCAACAAGGTACTCATGGTTGGGTGCGGAAAAGACGCGAGCTGTAACCGGCGCCAGCAATGATGTCGCAGACGCCTGCAACGCGTAGGCTACCGCCATACCCTTTTCGGCTTCCTCGACGCTTGAGTATTCTCCGATGTCGCCGGGCACCTGCGCGTAGCTGCGATACTTGGAGTACTTCGCCTCGTCCGGTTCCGGGGCCTTCACGACCTTGACACGCAGCTTGGCAACGCCCTTGCCTTTGAAGCCTAACTTTTCCGCGGCCGCGACAGAGAGATCGAGTTTGCGGTTCCCATGATAAGGACCCGCATTGTTGACCCGCACGACGAGTGCGCGCTTCGTCTCCGGATTCCATACGAGCAGCGTCGTGCCATCAGGATAAATGGGGCTCGCAGTGTTATCAGGTCGATCAGGACGAAAGCGTTCTCCTGATGAGGTCAAACCACAGGGGTTGTAGCGATCGCGCTTGCAGTCGTCGTAGTGCGACGCCATTATCGACTGCGGGCGGCCGACGAGTGAGCGTGTCTCCTCAATCGTTTTCACCCGGTGACAAACCCCAAAGTAGCAATACGTCGAGCCGGGCGTTTTCGCCTCGGCCTGCGTTGCGATCTTGACGGGCAGCCCCATCACAGCGAGCGCAGAAACACCCGATGCGATGCAGCTGAGACGCAAATACTTCGCCCGACTAAAGATGCTAATCACCATCACTCACCCCACGCTTTGTTGATGATAAGTATCGGCGCAACGGCCACGCGCGCAGGTCTTCACCTCGTACGGGCGTGCGCTAGCGCCATACGCAGCAGCAAGAAACGACGATTGCATGAGAACGCGATGCGTGAATGCGTCGCATCAGCTGCGCGGCGCTTTTGCGTCAGAGCAAGCGGTTAACCTTAAGTTTCTTGGTTAAGCTTGTTACCGCCGCTTCAAGGCGCGTAGAATCGGTGCAACGTAAAACGAGTTGTGTGGTGGGCCCGGTCTGTGTGAACGCTGGATAGCTACCCATTGAAACATCTGGATACATTTCTTGATGCGCCGCGAACAGATCCGCCACGTCACCTTCGGCGCGCGCGAGTTTGATGGTTGCCGTCTGGAACCGAATTCCTGTCATCAAGTTGGGCATCACGTCGTCGAGCATGACTTGCATTACGTCGGGTACACCTGCAAGAACAATAACGTTCTTGATCATGAAGCCAGGCGCAACAGAAATCGGGTTTCGAATGAGCGATGCCCCATGAGGGATGCGCGCCATTCTCAGCCGCGCCGGCGTCGCTTCAACACCCCGCTTTGCAAAGTACGCGTTGAGAAGCGACAGTGCGCGTGAATCAATGTCGATAGAAACGCCGAGCGCTTTGGCGACGCTGTCGGCGGTAATGTCGTCGTGCGTGGGACCAATGCCGCCGGTCGTAAACAAGTAGGTGTACGAGGCACGTAGCGCATCAACCGCCTCGACAATAGCCGCCTCGTCGTCGGCAACGATACGCACCTCTTTCAGCCGAATGCCAACGCGGGTCAATTGGCCGGCGATATAGTCGACATTGCGGTCTTTTGTGCGGCCCGACAGGATCTCGTCTCCGATAACTAAGACGGCTGCCGTAACCTCACGTTCGTCACTCACCTGAAGCTCCATCGTTGTTGCCAGACCTGGTTGGTCTAGCACCACGACCGCGCGCCGACGAGGCCGGGCGGGCATCTTTCCAACTTTGCGTTGCGAAGTGCTTTGCCGTCATTCTAGGTTTGACCGATGCGATTCTCCTCACCCCTAAAGCGTGGGCGGCTCCTTCAACGCTACAAGCGCTTCCTGGCTGACGTGGCCCTCGATACCGGCGAAACCATTACGGCGACGTGCCCTAATACCGGTTCAATGCTGGGGCTCACCACACCCGGCTCTGCGGTTTGGCTGTCTGAAAGCGACAGTCCCACGCGCAAGTACCATCACACATGGGAGATGATCGAGACGGATCTGGGCAAGGGCACCTCACTCGTTGGCATAAACACAGGTCACCCCAACCGTCTCGTTACCGAAGCCATCGAAGCGCGGCGTATCCGTAAGCTTGGCGGTTATCAGTCTCTCCGGCGCGAAGTAAAGTACGGTGCCGCAAGCCGCATCGACATCCTATTGGAGGATACAAAGAAGGGGCGCTGCTACGTCGAGATTAAGAACGTACATCTGATGCGCAAAGCCGGGCTTGCAGAGTTTCCCGATTGTGTCACTGCGCGCGGCGTCAAACATCTCCGAGAGCTCACTGAGATGGTGAACGGAGGCCACAGGGCCGTAATGTTATTCTTGATCCAACGCGGCGACGCCAGCCGCTTCAAAATCGCCAGCGATCTCGATCCTGCCTATGCCGACGCGTTCCGCCAAGCCACGGCAGCCGGTGTGGAGTCGATGGCCTACCGATGCCATATGAGCCCGGAGGAAATTACGCTCGATGCCGCTGTGCGCATCGAGCGGTAGTTATTCGCCGCGTTGCATCCTGGTCGTGTCACGCATTCGGAAGGCGTAGCACTATGTTACCGCGGCCCAGCACCTGCTCGTAACCGCAATCTCGAAGGAACGCCACACAGTCGCGTCGCCATTCCCGTACTCCGTTCTCCATAATAATCAGCCTGGGCCAGAGCGATTGCGGGGCCTCTTCCATGAATGGGAGCAGCGCCAAGTCTTCTGCGCCTTCGATGTCGGCCTTTAATGCGTCGATCCGCTCGAAGCCATGCTCTTGAACGAGCCCCAGGAGCTTTCGTACCGGCAAGCGGATTACACGGCGCTCACCTCTTCCCCTGCGATTAAGATTGAGCGAGGTGTACCCAAAATTGTTGAGATCGACCGCAAATTCGGCGGTCCCTTCGCGATCCGCCACCGCCACGGCTGCGATTCTGATATTCAGCTGGTTCAGCGCTATGTTCTCGCGAAGCCGTTCAAGCATTACGTCTTGCGGCTCAATCGCCAGGATGCGCGCGTCAGGTCCGGCAAGCCTGCCGACAAAAATGGAATACGTGCCCACGTTGGCGCCGAGATCAACAAAATGGAAATCGGGCCGTGCGACAGACCGTAGAATCTCAAGTTCCTCAGGATCGAAGAATTGCGGCGTCACCATCAGGCGCCGCTCGCACGCGTTATCCTCCAATCGAAGCCGCATGCGCTGCCCAAGAACGGTCACGTCGATCGGCTGAGATGACGTTGAGTGAACCAAAAAACGCAGCCAACCCGAAAACCGTTGCCCCGGCCAGTTCCTGGGAAGATGCTGGCCAATATTGCGAACCGCATTCTGCAAACGGTTGGGCGGATAGGCACCGAACGGCTGAATAGGCGTCATCGTAATCGCTGCAATTGTGAAAATTACGCGTGCAACTGAACGCTGGCAAACAGGATCCGAGTTTCGGTCGAGTCATTGCGTTGATCGCACGATGCTGAGGCTGCGTCGATGCGTGAGGAGCGAATTGCTGTCGAAGGCTGCCAAGAGGCTGCAACCTGCCATTGAGGACACGAGCCTCAAGTACCATATGGTCCATATTCATAGAATGGCGCCGGAAGACGCCAGAAGCACCATACCCCGTGGGTTGTCAGCCGCCTGAAAAGCCCACGAATTTGTGAAGTAGCTCAAGGAGCAACGGTGTAACGAAATCGCAACGGCAGCGAATTTTTCAACGACAGGCTCATACCGCCCCTAGCGCTGGAACACCAAGGCAGCAACGGCGGCCATGTCGCCCATAAAATCCACTCTGGGAGAGATCCACATGTTTAACCGTCGAGATTTCGGCCTTGCTGGCATCGGCCTCATTGCTGGCGCCACCGGACTGCGCGCTGCGAAGACACTCGCTGAAGAGGAGACGATGACAGGACCATCGGAGATGACATTCGAGATCACCAAGACTGAGGAAGAGTGGAGCAAGATCTTAACGCCCGAGCAATTCCATGTGCTGCGCAAGCATGGGACCGAACGCGCCGGCACCAGCCGGCTCGACAAAATTTATGAACCGGGCACCTACGTGTGCGCCGGTTGTGAGTTGCCGGTGTTCGCGTCTGACACGAAATTCAACAGTGGTACGGGCTGGCCCAGCTTCCACGAGCCGCTCGAAGATGCGATTGGCACCTCAACAGATAGAAGCTTCTTCATGACGCGCACTGAGGTGCACTGCCGGCGTTGCGGCGGACATTTGGGTCACGTGTTCAACGACGGCCCTCCGCCAACGGGCCTGCGCTATTGCATTAACGGCGTGGCCTTGAAGTTTGTGCCAGGGACGACAAGCACAACCGGATGAGCACAAGTGTGACGGCAGCGAGCATAGGTGGGGAATAATGAGCGCGAAGAAAGCAAATCCGTTTGTCAAACGCTTGCGCCGATGGGTTCGCGAACTCAAGTGTGATGTGCACGCGCTCTATCTTTCTGCGCGCGACCCGCGCGTGCCCTGGTATGCTAAGGCCATGGCGCTTGGCGTCGCGGCCTACGCGCTTTCGCCCGTCGACCTTATCCCCGATTTTATACCTGTGATTGGGCACCTCGACGATCTGATCATTGTGCCGCTTGGGATTTGGCTGGCCGTGCGATTGATCCCCGCCAACGTACTCAACGAGCATCGCGAAACAGCACGCCGCAACACAGAGCGTCCGGCAAGCAAGTCCTCAGCAGCCGTTTCCCCAGCGTCTCGATCACCCATGCTTGCGCGGGGATTTCCATCGCATACGGCACAGTCGCAAATACCCACACCTAACATTCGGAAAACACGATGACCCGCATCGTTTCATTGTTCATAGCCATTGCCGCGCTTATCGCAGGTGGTGTTTTCTTATTCGCCCAACACTCACCCATCACACGGCCTGCTGTTGCGCAATCCCAATAGGGATTGGAAGTTGCAACATTCGCCAGCGGCTGCTTTTGGTGCACCGAGTCTGATTTCGACAAGGTCGAAGGCGTCAAAGAGACGATCTCAGGTTATTTGGGCGGCAAGACCGATAACCCAACGTACAAGCAGGTCTCGTCGGAACGAACCGGCCATGCCGAGGCCGTGCGGCTCAAATACGATCCCAAGGTCGTCAGCTACGACAAGCTGCTGGACTATTACTGGCGTCATGTCGATCTGCTCGACGGCGGCGGCTAGTTTTGCGACCGCGGCAATCAATACCGGCCGGCGATTTTCGCACCCACGCCAGAGCAGAAAAAACTCACCGAGGCTAGCAAGGCGTCGCTGGAAAAGAGCGGCCGCTTCGACAAGCCGATCGCGGTAGAGATTGTGGACGCGGGCGCGGTTACGCCGGCAGAGGACTACCACCAGAACTATTACAAGACGAAATCATTGCGCTACCGATACTACCGCTATGCGTGCGGACGCGATGCCCGACTGAAAGAGCTTTGGGGCGACGAGGCGACGCATTGATGCAGGGCGCCGGATCCGGCGGGTCCGGCGCTTGAATAGTATAGCCCTTGGCTGCTCTATTCTGCCGCCTGCTTGTGCGCTGCTAGGACCTGATCAGCGAGCCTGCCGCTCAGCTCTGCCAAGTGATCAAACGTTGCCGTGTACGTTCCCACACCCGACGTTGCCGACCTCAAATCGATGATCAGGTTATCCATCTCCGCCGCCGGGATCTGCGCCTGCACGGCGTCCCAACCTTCCCAGCCTTCGCGCGCATCGAAACCTAGAATCTGGCCACGCCGCTGAGAGATGATCGCATTTATGCGCGCCGTTGCCTCAGACGGAACGGTAATCTCGACCGCCATGACCGGCTCCAACAGAACAGGGGAACACTTAGGCATACCTTCCGACATGCCAATGCGCCCGGCTTGGCGGAAAGCCATGTCGGAAGAGTCGACCGTATGATAGGAGCCATCGAGCAACGTGACGGAAACATCCACCACAGGGAAACCAAGTGGCCCGTGCTGCAAGTAGTCCTTCACGCCAATCTCGACTGATGGGATGAACTGGCGCGGCACCACACCACCGGTGATCTTCTCAGAAAATTGGAAGCCCGCGCCGCGCGGCAGCGGCTGGATATCGAGCACCACATCGCCAAACTGGCCGTGACCGCCCGACTGCTTCTTGTGACGCCCGCGCACCTCGATACCCTTGCGGATAGTCTCCTTATAGGGAATGAGGCGCGCTTGGCGCTCGACCGCTACTCCGTACTTGCGCTGAAGCCGCTCCGATGCCACGCGCAGGTGCATCTCGCCCTGACCAAGAAGAAGCAACTGATGGGAGTCGTCGTTCATCTCCACACGTAGCGAGGGGTCCTCTTCCATCAGTTTGCCAAGCGCAGTCGTCAGTTTCACCTCGTCCTTGCGGTCCTTGAGGCCGAGACCAATTCCGAACACCGGCACAGACTCCGGCGGGCCTGCGATCTGCACAACGCCGCCCTTGTCACCACTGATGGTCTCACCGCACTTGATACTTTCCAGACGTCCAAACGCGACCGTATCGCCGGCTATGGCAGTGCTGCGCTTAATGGGTTCCTCGCCGCGTATCGCGAAGACGCCGGCAATGCGCTCGTCAGAGCCCGACGCGCCAACAACCGTTGCACCATCAGCAAACTCACCCGTCAGCACGCGAGCTACGGACAGCTTGCCGCCATGCGTGGTTTGCATTGTCTTGAATATGTAGGCCGACGACGTCGCATTCTCCACTTTGAGCCGACGTGCGGTTTCCTCCACGAATGGAACCTCATGGCGTAGTGCTTTCAGCAAGCGCAGGATGCCATTGCCGTTCTGGGCTGACCCAAGCAGCACCGGACAGATTAGCCCTTTTCGCAAATCGTCTGTCAGGTCGTCAAAGACCTTGTCGCGCTCGGGCACGACGTCTGAAAGAAGCTGCTCCATCAGCTCATCGTCGTAGTCGGCGAGCTGCTCCAACATATGAAAGCGCGCTTCATCCAAGCGCTCATTGATCGAAGTGGGCGCCTCTATGATCTCGGACTCAGCTTGCGTGCGATAGACATATGCGCGTTCAGAGGCCAAGTCGACAAAGCCCGTTGCAACGCCGTTTTCCCAGATCGGAATCTGGCGCAGCACGAATGGCTTCGTGCTTGCCGGCTGTAATATGGGGATGAGTTCGCGGACCGGGATTTCGGAAGCATCGATTTTGTTGAGAAACAGAAAGTGAGGGATGCCGCGATCTTCGAGCCGTTTCAAAATCAATTGCAGGGCCGGCACGCGCTTCGCATCGGGCTCGCAGACAACGACGGCAGCATCACACGCTGTAAGCGCAAGTGAACCTTCATACTGAAATTCGATGGAGCCGGGGCAGTCGATAAAAGTAAAGGCGTCATCGAGAAAGCTAACGTCGGCAAGATTAAGCGAAACGCTCATACCATGGTCGCGGGCTTCAGGGTTTCCGTCACCGACGGTTGACTTGTCCGCGATCGTTCCCGCTCGAGTAACGCCCCCAGTACGTGCGAGAATAGCCTCGAGAAGTGTTGTCTTGCCGCTTGAGTACGGGCCGATCAGTGCGATGCAGCGGGAGCTCTGGCCCCCATTCGCTCCCGATCTTGGGCCTCCAGGCTGCCCCATGGGTTCCTCCGCTTGATTTGGAGGCGCGCGCGTTTAAATAGCGCGCGCCTCGCGCCTCGAGAGGAGCGCGACAGGCCCATGTTTGCGCTGCACATGGCCCAGCGCAAGCCCTCTTGCGATAACTTGCCAATTTTTCGGAACAGTTTCGCACTCATGAAGTCGTTTGCAGACGCAATATTGCATTGCACAACATTTTCCAAGAATAGCGGCCGCGAAATCGACCACGCACAAAGGAAAATTACTTGATTGAAGGTATTTTTGAAGCAATATCGTGTTGTCGTGGTTCTGAGGAACGATTTCAGAGCGACGGGACTCGCGATACCGGCAGGGTTTGTCGCGATCCAAGAGGCAAGAGGCGAGTGATGAGTATTAAGACGCTGATGTCGGCGGCTCACGCTGCGGGGTTTGCAATGGCGGCCGAGGATATAGCCGAGCCATCACCGGCGGTCATGCAGATAAAGCAAGCGCTGCCAACGGTTCCAGCACGCATTCCGCAGACATTGCCGGCTACCATTTCCCGGCCCGCTCCGATTCAACTCGAAATTCTAAAAGCGCAAAGGGCACTGCGCCGCTTCTGGGTGCGGATGTGGCTCGCCGGTGCTTGGAGCGGACGCGCTACTGCCTAAAATAACCGTTTAGCCCAACAGCCAAATGGCGATCAGCACGGTCGCAGCGATAATCAATCCCGCGCGCCAAAAGCGGCACGTATTGCACGGGAGCTGGGCCTGCTGCTGGTTGCTGCTCATGGGACGTTTCGAATACTACCGCTGGCCCCACACCACCTTGGCGCACTGCGCTGTCATCAGGTCAAGTTCGCGCAAAAGCGCTGAATGCGCTTGCATGCCTCCTCCAGGAGTTCCTTTGACGTAGCATAGGAGACCCGAAACGCAGGAGAGCCTGCAAACGCTGCGCCGTGGACCACCGCAACGCCCTCTTCCTCCAGAAGCGCCGTGGCAAAATCCTCGTCAGTCGCGATCGTGATGCCCGATACGCTTTTCTTTCCGATGGCGCCGGCACAGCTCGGATAAGCATAGAATGCGCCGTTGGGCTGAGGACATTGAAGTCCATTCGCCTGGTTCAACATGCTTACGACAAGGTCGCGTCTATCAACGAACTTTGCATTGTTTTCGGCCATGAAGTCCTGGGGGCCATTCAATGCCTCCACAGCCGCCCATTGCGTAATCGAACAGGGGTTCGAGGTCGACTGCGATTGCAGCTTGCGCATCGCTTTAATGAGCAGCTCAGGCCCCGCCGCATAGCCAAGGCGCCAACCCGTCATGCAATAGGCCTTGGAAAGCCCGTTCATCGTCAGCGTGCGATCGAAAAGCTGCGGCTCGATAGCGGCAGGCGTGGCAAACGACAGTCCATCGAAGATCAAGTGCTCATATATATCGTCGCTCAAGACCCAGACCTGCTTATAGCGAACGAGCACGTCGGTGATCGTCTTAATGTGTTCCTTAGAATAGGCCGCACCCGTGGGATTGGAGGGCGAATTGAAAATGAACCATTTTGTTTTGGGCGTGATCGCCTTCTCAAGCACCTCAGGTCTTAGCTTGTAACCATCTTCGGGCCGCGTCTCGGCGAAGACGGGTTTTGCATCAGCAAGCAACACAATATCGGCATAGGAAACCCAACAGGGCGCAGCCAGCACGACCTCGTCGCCTGGGTTGAGCGTCGCCATCAGCGCATTGTAGATGACCTGCTTGCCACCGGTTCCAACTGAGACCTGAGAGGTCTTGTAATCGAGCCCATTGTCCCGTGCGAATTTGGCAACGATTGCAGCCTTGAGCTCAGGGATCCCATCAACGTCGGTGTATTTCGACTTGCCAGCTGCTATGGCGCGGACGGCAGCTTCCTTGATGTTTTCTGGCGTATCGAAGTCAGGCTCTCCGGCTGACAGCGAGATGATGTCTCGTCCTGCTGCCTTGAGTTCCCGGGCCTTGCTCGAAATGGCAATGGTCGGTGAAGGTTGAATTCGATTGATGCTGTCAGAGATGAAACCCATAACAACCAGCCCTTTCGTAGAAAGCGCGCCACACCTTGAGCGCGCAAAGCGGCGCGGACCCTATGCTGAGCCACGCCCGAATTCAATATGGAGCCATAACTGTGTCCAACAGCTTGTGCTCTGAAGATAAGTCCCTCGTCAGGCGTCCCTTTTTTCCCGAGTCACGCCGCCGCAACAGTCCCAAAACCTTCGCCGAATCGGCAAACTAATACTCGGCAATCGCCACAATCTCGGCCTAACAACTGCCACAGACCCGGTTGATCCTTTGGACGATATAACGCGTTACCAAGAAAGGAGCTCGTTTTGAGGTTGCAGAGAAGAGCTATGCCAATGTTCTTGCGCATCCTAACTGACACAGCGATCGGCTTGGCCTTGTTCTTGGCCTTTGCCGTTGTAATTGGCAACTATCAGCGCGTGACTGATGCCACGAATCGCTTAGGCGACATTTTGTCCGTTAGCTCCAGCACTGGCAGTTCCCTCAAGTTTTCCCTTAACGATAGCCCATTGATTGCGGCCGCAGTCGTCGCAACCGCGGTCCCTGCACAGCAGAGGGGCACGGTAACGGGGATCCGCCAACCGGACCCAAACACCGCGTTAATGCTGCTTGGCGGCATCTTTTCCGTCCTCATGGCGTTTAACCTTGCCTTTATCAGACACCTTCGTCGCGAGTACGCCTCCCCGCGGCGAGGTGTGTGGGGGGGAGGCGGTTGTTCTGTTGAGAACACTTGACGGTCTCTCCTCCACTCCTAACATTTGGTAATGTAGCTTATTCGACTGTCCGTTAACCCAGCGTCCCGCCGCCCTTTATGGGGCTTAAGGGACAAACCGGAGCGAATCACATGGTGAGACGTGCCCTTCGGCTGACCAATCTCCCGGTTGCAATACTTGGCCTCGCCCTTGCGGTACTTGGGGGCGCAGCCCTAACGCTCGGGAATAGCGACGCCGTTGTCGAGCGTGGCTTCCAGCGCGCTCTGGCGGAAACTTCAGACACTCAGAATGGGGCCGCCGGAACGTCATCGGCCATCGCCGGCAGCGAGGACTTCTGGCTGACGCACGTTGTTCACAAAAACACACGCCTCACCGCAAAGCCGGTGTCGATCGGCGATAGCGTCACGATTTCGTCAGGTGGCCGCGATCGCGTCTTCCGCGTCGTCGACATCGATGAGCTGGATAACAAGATCATTCCGATCTCTTCGGCGTCTTCGCCTCCCGCGCGCCTGCTGCTCGTCACCTGCCGGGATGAAGCGAATCCGGACGGCCGCGCCGTGCGCCTCGTGATCGAAGCGGACGAAACGGCGCCGGCTCCATCACCGGTCTCAAAGCGGGCTCGCGCACTTTAGTTTCTGCTTCGCTTCGTAGCCGCACGACAAACTCCGCCCAGGCGTAGGGCCGTCTCCGCGTGCATATTGCGGCTTATCTGTTGCACGATCCATGCTGTCCCATGATATGCTGGTTGGTAGACTAGCGCGGTAGTGAACTATTCAGCTCGGACCACCCTTGGGGGGAATAACTTTCATGCGTCTCAACCCACCGACGATCGCTATCTTCCTCATTTCACTGACGCTCGCCTTATTGGCGCTTATCACAAAGCTCGGCTTTGTTGGCGTGCCGCGCTATCTTCCCCACCAAGAATTCTGGCTGGCGATCACAGCCTACATCACGCTGATGATCGGTACTCTTGTGCGCGGGCTTTAGCACCATTTACCAGGGGATCGGCTTCATATCGCGGAAGAACCCGCCGGTAGGTCCGTCCTCGGGCAACGTTGCAAGCCACACTGCGGTTTCTGCGCCGTGCTCCACCGTTCGCGTTGCATTGGGACCACCCAGGTCAGTGCGCACCCAGCCTGGGCACACGGAATTGACCTTGATCTCGTTTGCACCCAACTCCGCCGCGGTCATGCGCGTTACCGCGTTGAGCGCCGCCTTCGACAAGCGATAGGCGGGAAAGCCACTGCCCATTTCCGCAAGCTGACCAGCGCCCGAAGACAAATTGACAATACGCCCGTAACCTCGTTCGCGCATGCCCGGAACTGTCGCCTGGATCAGCCGCAACGGCCCGAGGGTATTGGTGAGAAATGTTAGGTGGATGAGATCGCCCGTTACATCGAGTACGCTCGCGTCCTCCGGCAAAAAACCTTCCTTCAAAATGGCGGCGTTGTTGACCAGGACATCAATGCGCCCGAAGAGGCCCTGAACTTCGGCGACGGCTGCTTGGATGCTGTCGGCGTCGGTAACGTCGAGTGCAACCACCGGCACGTGAACCCCTTCAGCGGCAAGCTTGGCCGCAGCCGCTTTGCCCTTCTCAAGATCGCGTGCGGCCAGTACCGCGATCAAACCGCGACGCGACAACTGCCGCACGATCTCCAATCCGATCCCGCGGTTGGCGCCCGTCACCAGAGCAATGCGTTTGTCCGTCATGGAAAGCCCAAAAGCGTCCTCCCACTAGCCTCGCCCAGCGAAGCCTATCAAAAGGCCAAGACCCAACACCGCAAACGAGACACCGGCTGCAATCCAAATTTTTTCTTTCGGAACCGTAAGCCCCATTTTCATGCCACCTGCTCCCCTTTCCGGCTGCTTTTCGTCCGATGATCCCGCGCTCTTCCGCGTTACGGTAATCATGCCGTGCTTCAAGTGATTGGTCACCAGCCACCAGTTCATGGGATAGGCGACGATAAACCCAACCAGCAACGCGATCGACATACGAAACCAGAACAGCCCGTGGGTGGGATCGTGCGCCTCCGGCACAGCACGCCAAGCCAGCACTGAAACCGGGATCATGCCGCCCATAAGACAGTTCATCGAAAGCAGCTCAGAAACGAAGGTGTTCTTCAACGATAGGGAATAGGAGCCGCCAAACATGTCGCGCATGAAAAGCGCCTGGAAGATCGTCCAACCGAAAGCGAAGCCCAAAACATACTCCAGCGCGACCTCAGCCAGCACCGACAGCGAGATGGCCGCTGCAATCACGGCACCGGCCAGAATGCCGATACCGTCGCCCGCCACGCAGTGCATGGTTGATCCCAACACCTGGCGCCACGGCTCGGCGACGAACCGCGCATGCTCATCGGGGTCGTGCTTGCGGCAGCCGAAGACGTAGAGCGCCAGGCCAATCGGACCGAAATAGGCGGTCAGCAGGATAAACCCCCACTTGAGGACGGGATTTTCCGGCGTGTGCTGGATGTCGAGCGCGACGTAAAGAACCGACGCGGCAGTCAGCGTGAACCAGATCATCATGATGGCTTCAAGCATCGTCGCCCCGCTTCAGGTTGCTGCGGCACCGCGAGATGCCGTGCTGACGCCAAAGACGGGGTTGGCTTGAAACGCTAAATCAATCTGCGCCCGCCTATTCCTCTTGTATCGTCTCGAGGTAGTGCGTCAACAT
>CAYOPW010000021.1:0-37657 GCA_964405975.1 uncultured Hyphomicrobium sp. | reverse complement strand
TCCAGGAACATGCGTTTGCGCGTAACGTCGGGTGCATTCTTGTATTGGTCGTAGACCTGCAGAAAGCGTGACGTCTGGCCTTGCGCCTCGTTGACGACCTGCTGCTTGTATCCTTCGGCCGCCTGCAAGATGCGCTGCGCGACGCCGCGCGCCTCCGGCACGATCTTGTTGGCATAAGCGTCGGCTTCGTTTTGCAGACGCTCCTGGTCAGCGCGCGCCGCTTGCACATCGCGGAATGCGTCGATGACTTCGGCGGGCGGATCAACCTTTTGCAGCTTCACCTGATCGATGCGGATGCCGGCACCGTAGGTATCCAACGTCGCCTGCATCAGCTTGCGCACAGCCTCTTCGGTCTTCTGCCGATCCTCCGTCAGGATCGGTTGAATTTCCGATTCCCCGACGATCTCACGCATGGCGCTCTCGGCCACTTCCTTCACAGTGGTGTCGGGGTTTTGAATGTTGAACAGATATTTTTCTGCGTCCTTGATGCGCCAGAACACGACGAAGTCGATATCGACGATGTTCTCGTCGCCGGTCAGCATCAAGCTTTCTGCGCGTTCGTCGCGGACAGCAGTACCCGCGCGCCCTCCCGGCGCCGACCGCATGCCAATTTCAATGATGTTTTGGCGTGTCACTTTCGGCAGGCGCACCTCCTCAACCGGATAAGGCCACCTAAAATGAAGCCCTGGCGGTTCTTGGCGCACGTACTCGCCAAACCGCAAGACGACACCGACCTCGTCGGGCTGAACGCGGAACGTAAATGCTTGCCATGCGATAATCGCGCCGGCGACAATGGCGACGAGAAACAGCAGCGGGCCGGGAATGCCGCTGCCGCCGTGCATCACCTGCTTGACCTTGTCTTGGCCCCGCTTGAGCATCTCCTCCAGGTCAGGCGGCTGCCCATCTCCGCCAGTCGGTCCTTGACCCCATGGTCCGCCCCCATTGCCGCCGCTTTTCCAACCGCCGCCGCCACCACTCTGATTGTTCCACGGCATATATAAGTTCCTTCAATTCTTTATCGGTGTGAGAGGGCCGCTGGCCGCCCGATCAACCCATTGCAACCCGCAGGGGGCCAATTTCGTAACCTTGGCGGGTCTGGAGCGTGCTCGCTTATAGGCCAGAGCATCCGTTTAGCGCAAACATGGCTTCTAGATTGGTTTGCGACGCTTAGGCTTCAAGCCGCCTGAAGGGGTGGATCGCTGTCCCCGACTACCCGCTCCAACACCACAAAGGTCGTCGCAAAGTCATCGCGCGGGCCCTTGGGCAAGGGCGTCCGCTCCGCTTCTTGCCAACCGCCAGGCTCCAAAGCGGGAAAAAAAACATCACCCTCAGGCCGCCCATGAACTTCCGTTTTGTAGATGCGATCCGCCATCGGCAGCGCAGCTTCAAAGATCTGGGTGCCGCCGATAACCATGATTTCGTCGGCCCCGGCACCGCGAGCCTCCGCACAACGCTGGGCGAGCGCGAGCGCTAGTTCAAAATCAATAGCCGTAAAGGTGCCAGGGGGACGAAAGTTCTCGTTCCTCGTGACCACAATGTTGTCGCGGCCATCGAGCGGCTTCTTGAGAGACTCGAACGTGCGGCGCCCCATGATGAGCGGCTTGTTCATCGTGAGACGCCGAAACATCTTCAGATCGGAGGAGATGTGCCAAGGCAAACCACCGCGCGCTCCGATGACGCCGTTATCGGCAACGGCCACAACAAGGGCGACAGGCACGTCGCTCATACGGCAACCTTTGCGGCAATGTGCGGATGGGGATCGTAATTTTCGAGTTGGAAATCTTCGAAGGTGAAATCAAAAATCGAATGCACGTCCTTATTGATCGTCATAGATGGCAGCGGCCGCGGTTTGCGCTCAATTTGCGCATTGGCCTGTTCCAAGTGATTCACATAAAGGTGCGCATCACCGAATGTATGCACGAACTCGCCGGGCTCCAGATCCGCCACCTGTGCCATCATCATTGTCAGCAACGAATAGCTGGCGATGTTGAACGGCACGCCTAAGAACACATCGGCTGAGCGCTGGTACAGTTGGCAAGAAAGCCGGCCGTCCGCGACATAGAATTGGAACAGGCAGTGGCAAGGCGCGAGCGCCATGCGCGGAATGTCAGCCGGGTTCCACGCCGAAACAATGAGGCGGCGGCTGTCGGGATCGCTTTTCAGCGTGCTCACGACGCGGGAGATTTGATCGATCGCGCGCCCGTCGGGCGCGGCCCAGCTTCGCCACTGCTTACCGTAGACGGGCCCTAAGTCTCCGTGCTCGTCGGCCCATTCATCCCAGATACGAACGCCATGACGCTTGAGGTAGGCGATATTGGTATCGCCGGCGAGAAACCAGATGAGTTCGTGGATGATCGACTTTACGTGCAGCTTCTTTGTCGTCACGAGCGGGAAGCCGTCGCGCAAATCAAAGCGCATCTGGTGCCCGAAGACCGACAGCGTGCCCGTGCCCGTCCGGTCAGCCTTGTTCACACCCTCCTGACGCACCCGGCGCATAAGATCGAGATACTGGCGCATGGGGTGAAATATAGGTTGATTCCACCCGCGCCGGCACCCCGCCTTAGGATGGCAGCATCACAAAATAGAGGACAACGCAGGCCAGTACATTGTTGGCTGCATGGCAGAAAACCGGCACCCAAATGCTCCCGGTGCGCACCAAAAGCCAGGAGAAATAAAGGCCCATCGCCAGCACCTCGACGAGCCCGAAAATCGAGTAGCCCGCGTGCAGGGATGTCCACAGCAGCGAGGTCAGGACGGCCGTTCCCGTAAAACCCAGCCAGGTTTTCGACAGCCCCGAGAACAAAAATCCGCGAAACAGGAACTCCTCCGACAAGGGGGCCCCAAAACAGATGACGATGAGAACCAGCCAGAGCGCATCACTTTGAATAAGTTCTTGAATCGGCTTGGTATCGCTGACGAAGTGTTCGGGCTGCAAATAAAGCACGATGGCCGTCCACAGCCCCGAAGCTACGAAGAGAGGGATCAGCGCCCACGGCAGGATGCGCCAACCATCCGAGGGCGGCGCCATGGCCAAAACTTCCTTACGCTTGCTGTCGTAAAGGCCAGAGGCCGCAATCGTCAGAAGAATGGTGAACACTTGCAGAACCGCGAGCCCTATCGCAAAAGGCATTCGCGGCAGCGGCAGGCCACCGGTGTCTTGCTGCGCAGCATCGCCTGCCGTGAGCGCGTAGTAACCTACGCCTGCGAACGCGCCTATCGCGCCGGCAAGTACGAAGATCCCTGCTGCGGCCGGCAATGCCGCCCATCCAGGCCAGCCGGAGCGTGGCACATAAGTAACCGGACCCCGAAAGAGTGATGCCAACATCTTCATAACGTCCCCCAACCTCAACCGCCGCTGCCAAGCCGCTTCCCATTGGATTTCAATGTTGACACCGCTTCAGTCCGTTCTCTCTTGTGAAACGCGCCCGGGGCAATTCCGCCATTCGGTTTTGTTCAACCCAGCACCGATACACACTGCACCACCGCTCACGGCAACTTCGAATGAGGCAGACTGTGGAATTTAGCAAGCAGATTGTGCACGACCTCTACTACGGTCGAAATCGACGCAGTCGCATCTTTCGCTTTGCGCTGCTCATATTCGATATCGCCTCGGTCATCTTTTTCATTGCGACGTCGATGATGCGCGAATCCACTTGGATCTACTGGGCCGACGCGCTCATCGCCCTCATCATTATTGCCGATCTCGCAGCGCGCTTCTGGATTTCCAAGCACCCCTGGCGTCTGCTTCGAGATTTCACAACGTGGACGGACATCATTGTTGTCATCACCCTTCTCCTCCCTAGCTTCCTTGAGAGCTTTCTATTCCTTCGTGTGCTCAGAGCACTCAGAGTGCTTCGCTCCTATCGTGTTCTCACCGACCTGCGTGCGTATTCTTCGTTCTTCAAGCGCAACGAGTTGGTGATCCAGTCCATCGTCAATCTTGTCGTGTTCGTGTTCATCATGACCGCGCTCGTCTACGTCCTGCAGGTGCACACCAATCCCAAGATCACGAACTACGTGGACGCACTTTATTTTACGATTACAGCGCTCACGACGACGGGGTTTGGCGACATTACACTTGAGGGCACCACGGGGCGGCTTTTGTCGATTGTCATTCTCCTGGTCGGCGTCGCGCTTTTCCTGCGACTGGTGCAGACCATATTCCGGCCGCCGCACGTCAACTATGAGTGCCCGGACTGCGGCTTGCTGCGCCACGATACCGACGCGGTGCACTGCAAGCACTGTGGCCGCGTCATACACATCACCACTGAAGGGGAAGGCGATTAGCCGTCAACGAGGCTCCAAGCGTTGCACAGATGCGACAGCCTTTTTTTTCTCGGCATCTCCCATTATATTCATGGGGCTGGATTCGTCCGGCTATGGCGATAAACGCGGTCGTAATAAGCCGATCGGACCCGGGGGCAGTACCCGGCGCCTCCACCAAATGCCCGTGCGTTTAAGCCAGGCATGGCTTGCAACCCACACTCATTGACGTAGCGCGGGCATCTGATGGGGGCGAAATAGGATCGACGAAGGTGTAAAGGGCTTAGCTTTCGCTCGGCATGGTACCGCCGTCATCGGGCCAATCAGAATAGTTGCAAACGACAACTATGCTGAGGCCGCTCTCGCTGCGTAACGCAGTGCGAAAAGCCTGAACTTGAAGCCCTTACCCCTAGCCGGGTAAGGCGCGGTTCGGAGGGCACCGGGCAACAGAAGCCCTCCACTTGCTACGGCCTTGCCGGGGAACGTTAACGGGGACCTCTAAGCTTGAGACCCAGGATGAGAAACAAGCGCGATGCCGGCTGAGCCGACGATCGATTACGAAACCCTCGCCCAGGACGCCTTGCGCGGCCTCGTGCGCACCGTCCTTATCCAAACCGCCAAGTCCGGCTTGCCGGGCGATCATCACTTCTACATCTCATTCGACACGACGGCGACCGGGGTCGTTCTGTCCAAGCGCTTGAAGGACAAGTACCCGCAAGAAATGACCGTCGTGCTGCAGCACCGCTTCTGGGACCTTGTCGTGCAAGACGACCGCTTCGAGGTGAAGCTCACCTTTGACGGCATCCCCGAACGCCTTGTCGTGCCCTTTGCCGCCATTCGCGTCTTCTTTGATCCAAGCGTGCGCTACGGGCTGCAATTCGAAGATGCCGACCTCGACCCGGAGACGGGCGAGCCCGTGGGCCAGTCCTTCACCGGACGCAGCACCGGCCGTGCCAACGGTGCGCGCAACACGTTGCGCTCCACCGCGCCCAAGAAGCCGCGTGTGCCGCGAAAACCCAAAGGTGAAAAGCGCGCAACCTCAGCGAATGCCACATCGTCATCACCAACGCGCATTTCCAAAGGTTCGCGGACACCGGCCCCTGAGACAATGGCCGAGACGCCGGCTCCGTCCGCATCCAAGACGGACGCACCGCCCGCTGCCGAGCAGAATACGGCTGAGGATACCCCGCGCCAAGACAACGGCGGCGCTCAGATCGTCAGCCTCGACGCTTTCCGCAAGAAGTAGACAACGCTGCGCTTAATGCGCGCCGTTTGCGCGCCGCCATGACTGCGTTCAGCGCGCGTGTCACGAAAGGCCCATGATTGGCGGCCATGACAGCCTCACGCATATCCTCCGAAGCTTAAGGCGCACCAACGCCCACGCACGCAAAGAGGCAAGTCATGGCAAACGGCATCCACATCCTTGTCGGAACCAGAAAAGGCACCTTCATCCTCGACGGTGACGCCGACCGCAAATCATGGAAATTGCGCGGACCCTTCTGCGAGACCTGGCCCATCAATCACGTCAGAGCCGACCCCGCCACCGGCACCATCTACGCGGGCGGCGGCAACGAATGGTTTGGCCCTGCTGTCTGGAAGTCCGACGACCTCGGCGAGACCTGGTCACATTCCAGCGAAGGCCTCGCGTATGCGGAAGGCGAAACCCCCATCAAAACCGTGTGGAGCTTGGCGCCCAACGGAGGCGGCCTTTACGCGGGCGTCGAACCTGCCGGTCTTTTTCACAGCAAAGATCGCGGCATCACCTGGCAGCACTTGGACGGTCTGCAAAAGCACCCCACGCGCCCCGACTGGATGCCCGGCGGCGCCGGTCTCAACCTGCACCACATCGTTCCCCACCCAAGCGACGAAAACCAAATCTGGATTGGCATCTCTTCGGTCGGCGTCCTCCACACGAGCGATGGCGGCACGTCCTGGCAGTTCCGCAACAAGGGCACGCGCAACGACTACATGCCCGAAGACCAGCGCTATCCTGAGTTCGGCCAGTGCGTCCACGCCCTTGCGATGGCGCCCGGCATGCCAGACCGCCTCTATCAGCAGAACCACTGCGGCATGTACCGCAGCGAGGACGGCGGCGAGAGTTGGGAGAGCATCGAGCCGGGCCTGCCCTCCACCTTCGGCTTTCCCGCTGTGGCGCACCCGCGCGATCCCGACACGCTTTATCTCATCCCCCTCAACGGCGACATGCAGGGCCGCTATATGCCCGACGGCAAGGCCGCCGTCTGGCGCACGCGCGATGCGGGCAAGACCTGGCAGGATTTAAGAGATGGCCTGCCGCAGAAGAACGTCTTCTTTAACGTGCTGCGCCAGGCCATGGCCGCCGACTCGCATGAGCCCGCCGGTCTGTATTTCGGCACCAACACGGGCGAACTTTACGCCAGCGCGGACGAGGGCGAGAGCTGGACGTGTATTGCGGAGTATCTGCCGACCATCACGTCGGTCGAGACGTTCGTCCCCAACCGTTAGACATGTGGCGAGGAACGACCACGTCATGGCGCATGATACGACACTCACCGCTGCAACAACCGTCGGCGTCGTGCTGGCCCCGGCGTTGATACGGCTGTTTCCCGATTGCAACGGACGGCTGGAGCTTGCTGCGGGAAACGTCAGCGACATGCTTGATGAGCTCGACGCGCGCTGGCCAGGCATGCGCGATCGCTTGCGCGATTCCACCCCGCGCATTCGCCGGCACATTAGTGTGTTTGTCGACGGTCGCCGCGCGACGCTTGACACGCCGCTGCGAGACGGCTCGCAGGTGTATGTGCTGACGATGGTGTCGGGGGGGTAAGTGGGCCCAATCCCAAGCGCAACGGCATCCTGGACGCGCACCGCGGTCAGAAACGCTGGCTAATGGTTTGTGGGATCGTCCTCGAAGGCATCGTTTTGAACGTTGCCCTGTAACCAAACTTGCAGAGCTGTCAGAGCCGCACCAAGCCCCACTCCGATCATAGACCAAGTGAAGATGAGAGTTGTCGTTGGCATGTCAGGCATCAGACTCTCCTCCGTTCCCGATCATTCGCGCCGTTCTTGGTGCATAGTGTTGAGCCGCAGTGATGTGTTTGATCCAGGGCAAATCCTCTTGCGGCATTTTGGCAAATTCTGTCCCCCCTCCTCCCAACGTCGTTCTTGCGAAGCATGACTTCGTCATGACGCGGAGCCATGCTTTGCATGGAGGGCGGGAACCTAGCTTGCGTCGCCGCTGAGGAACATCTCGGATTAGCACTCCTCGTCCGAGTATGCGTCGATCAGCAGAGAAGGACCGACCGCCAACTTGGTGATATGTGGCGGGATCCCCACCTTCGCGGGGATGACGTCGAGAGGAGGTAGACGTCCGGAAGGATTGAAGGCGGCCACCCTGCATTGGTGCCCAGCTAAGCCCCGTGCTATTGGCTCACGTCATCTCAAGCCAGACGACGCACACGGACCTTAAGCGATGAGCAAATCCCGCACCGAAACCGACACCTTCGGCCCCATCGAGGTGCCGGCGGATAAGTATTGGGGCGCGCAAGCCCAGCGCTCCATCGGCAATTTCAAGATCGGCTGGGAAAAGCAGCCGCTGCCCATCGTGCGCGGGCTCGGCATCGTCAAGCGCGCGTGCGCCGAGACCAACATGGCGCTTGACAAGCTCGATAAGCGGCTGGGCGAAGCCATAGTCAAAGCGGCACAAGAGGTGATCGACGGCAAACAGAACGATCACTTTCCCCTTGTCGTCTGGCAGACGGGCTCAGGCACGCAGTCCAACATGAACGCAAATGAGGTGATCGCAAACCGGGCCATCGAACTGCTGGGCGGCAAGATCGGTTCCAAAGAGCCGGTCCATCCCAACGATCACGTGAACATGAGCCAGTCGTCGAACGACACCTATCCGACGGCCATGCACATTGCGTGCGCGGAAGAGGTACAGAACCGCTTACTGCCGGGGTTGCACCACCTTCGTGATGCCATCGACGCCAAGGCAAAGGCCTGGTCGCACATCATCAAGATCGGCCGCACGCATACCCAAGACGCAACGCCGCTGACCTTGGCTCAGGAGTTTTCCGGTTACGCACATCAGCTCACCAAAGGCATTGAGCGTATTGAATCGACGCTGCCAGACTTAATGGAGCTGGCACAGGGCGGCACGGCCGTGGGGACGGGTCTCAATGCGCCGGCAGGATTTGCGGAGGCCGTCGCCAAACGCATCGCCGCCATCACCGGCATGCCGTTTACAACGGCGCCCAACAAATTCGAGGCTTTAGCTGCCAGCGATGCGATGGTGATGACGCATGGAGCCATCAATGCGGTCGCCACTTCGCTGTTTAAGATT
Source organism: uncultured Hyphomicrobium sp. (assembly GCA_964405975.1). Taxonomy (GTDB): domain Bacteria; phylum Pseudomonadota; class Alphaproteobacteria; order Rhizobiales; family Hyphomicrobiaceae; genus Hyphomicrobium_A. The sequence goes on along the minus strand of CAYOPW010000021.1, from coordinate 29,070 downwards.
GCAAACGACATCCGTCTGCTCGGCTCAGGTCCCCGCTCCGGTCTCGGCGAATTGAGCTTGCCGGAAAACGAGCCGGGCTCCTCCATCATGCCGGGCAAAGTTAACCCCACCCAATGCGAAGCGGTGACAATGGTGTGCGTGCACATTTTCGGCAACAACACGGCCGTGACGTTTGCTGGCAGCCAAGGCCACTTCGAGCTCAATGTTTTTCGGCCGGTGATGGCATATAATTTCCTCCAATCGGTGCGGCTGCTGGCGGATGTTTCCCGCTCTTTCACGGACAATTGCGTCAGCGGGCTTGAGCCGCGCGAAGACAACATCAAGGCGGGCCTTGAGCGCTCTTTAATGCTGGTGACGGCACTGGCGCCCAAGATCGGCTATGACAACGCCGCCAAGATCGCCAAGGCCGCGCACAAAAACGGCACCACGTTGCGCGAAGAGGCGGTCGGCGGCGGATACGTAACCGAAGCCGAATTCGATGAGATCGTCGACCCGAAAAGAATGCTCGGCCCCAAGTAGCGTGCGAAAATGAGAATTCGTAATGACGCGCCCGGTGAAACGCTCTTTCACGATCAAGGGACACCGAACATCGATTTCGGTTGAGGCGCCGTTTTGGGAGGCGTTGCGCCAGGCTGCCGCTGCCGAGCATGTCACGCTTGCCGCTCTTGTGGGGGCAATCGATGCAGAGCGCGGCGAGGCCGGGCTTTCAAGCGCCGTGCGGGTTTGGGTGTTGGACTATTTTCGCAAGCAGTCGGCGGAATTTGAGAGCAGCGGACACCAGCCAGGTGGCGCGCCTTCGTGACGTGCGGATAAACTCGCTAGTTGGTGCCCTGAAGCGAACGCATGATCTGGTCGCCCGCCGGCAAGGAGCGGCGCACCGCACGCCGACTGCGCCGGTAGGGCGGAGTCGCCAACGGCTCAGTTGTTTCGGCTGCCGCATCGGGCGGTGCTTCGCCTGTCGCAGAATCGACGGTCTGGACGCCCTCTCCATCGATCGGGGGAATGTTCAATCTGGGATCGGCAGCCCCGATCCCCGGCGGGGCGTTGTCATATCGGGGAGTGACCAGAGACGGCTCCGGCGGAACGACCGTCCATGCTGGCGGAGATGGCGGCGCGGCCGGTTCGGGCTCGGGCACTGCTTCGGCGGCAGCTTCGGCCGCAGCTCTGGCGGCGCGTTCGGTTTCGAGGGCCCGACGCCGCCCATCGGCCTCTTGTGCTCTCTCGACATCGCGCTCGTGCAGCCGCTCCAGTTGCTCGGCATCAAGCTCCAACTTGCGGATCGTCAACTCACGCTCCAACTGCCCAGTCGTGATGCGCGGCTTAAGGGACCAAGCATTTTCAAGCGGCCCCACATAGACCACGCTAATGCTGGGAAGTGCACCCTTGCGCGGCAAATCGGGCCGCGCAACGTCTGGCGCCCTCGGCTCCACCTGCCACAAGCTGTCGACGACGAGCGAAGCGAGGTCGACAGTGGTTTTGACCATGGTACGCCCAGCTTGCGATTGCAGCGTCACTGGCGAGAACTTGGCAGCCCCATCGGCAATCTCTATGGCAATCGTGCGCGGTCCAACCTTGACGTCGCTGGTGGCAAGTTGCGCCTCAAAAGCTTTATTAAGCTCCTCACCCGTTCCGCCAGCTTCGCCGCTCAACACAGCCTCTGCCGTGGCAACCACGGCCAACGGTGTGGGCGCGCGCATACGAACATCCGCCAGCGTAATGTCACCGTTACCGGTCGCCACCGTCATCAACGCACGCGGGCTTGAGGCACGTCCCGAAAATGCCAGTGACAGAGACGTTGTGCCATCGCTGGCTTTCTTGTCCCCACCCGAAGCGCCTCTGACAATATGCGCACCAGTTAGTTTGAAGTCACCGACAACACTTGCGCCGCCAGCGGCCCGTTCCAAAGATAGCTTGGCGAGCACCTTGCCACCCAAGGCGCTACCCTCAAGCTTGGTGACGTCAACCTTCCCCGGAGAAACCGCAACTTCAAGCCGAGCTTTCTTTATCACCATGCCTTGTTCGAGACTGAGCGTGCCAATGTTCATAGCAAGCTTTCCCTCAACCCCGCTGAAGGCGGAAAAATCAAAGGGAACTTCAGGCCAAATGTTTCTGCCGCCCGCGGCCGGTTCCGCGTCCACGTGTCCGATCGGCTCCAATTGGGGCGCAGCCTTCTCACTGTGATCAAGGACAGCAGTGAGAAGACCGGGAATCGAAGCCCGATCCACGTCCAGCTCGGACGTTACGATCGTTGGCCCATCTTGGGGGTAAGCCAGCGCGACGCTGCCGCGCACCTTGCTGCCGCCGACCGTCAAATTGTGAGGCTTAAACTCTATGGCATGTTCGCTGGAAACGACGGCAAGTTTTCCGACAATTGTCGCATTCCGAAGACCGCGACCGTCGCCCAGACCAGCCAGTGCTAAAACGCTGCTCAAGTCGCGCGATGACAGGTGTATTTCGCCGTCGAGCTTAGTCGAACTTTCCGTTGGAAGCGCGATCTCTCCCTCATAAGCGAGCGCGAGACCAGGGGCTCTGACTGTGGCCATGGCACGCAGGCCGTCGACCGGCATGCCGACCGCCTTGAAAAAGATTTCCCCGGCGCGCGCCTGCGCAAGTGGATTGAGTTTACGACCACTCAAACCGGCGAGCAGCCGGGCAACGTGTGGACTATCAATGGATCCTGAGACATCGACGTTCTGTTTGTGCCAGCCGCGCAGACCGCCATCCAGATGCGCGGTTGCCACGACGTGCCCATCTTGCGCGGTACCATCGAGGAAAATATCGGCCGTGCCATCATTGCGATCGCCCAGACTGATCGTACCGGCGATCCGTAACGGAGCCAGATCGGCGAGACGCATGGCCTTATTCTTTTGTTCTTCGGGTAGTTCCAACAGACGAACAAATGCTGAGGCCGCCGACGGCGCAGGTGCTGCGATGACCCACCTCATCACCCCGTGCGGCTTGCCTGACACATCTGCGACATCGCCTTCTAGCTCGAACGCCAAGCCGTCGTCAGTCACGAACTTCATGGCGGGAATTAACAGCCGGCCTTGATCTATCGTGACGTCCATGTCGACGTCGCGCAAAGGCTGGCTCCCGGTCAGGAGCTTGCCTGCCTTTAGGTTTAGTGTCATGTCGATTGTGGAGTTGGAGAGCCAGCGTGGCCCGTTTGTTACCTGTTCCGTTTCACCCTTCGCGCCACCGTCGGGTGAAGACGCGACAAGCATACCCTTCAGATAACCCACGCTGCTCGGCCAGATCTGGCTTGCGTCAATTTCGTGCCCTTCGAGGACGACGGCAAGGCGCGTGCGCTCGCCAACATCATAGCGCACTTCGCCCTTGAGTGGCGTCCCGCCGATCTCGGCACCGACGTCCGTTAAGATGATGGATGTTTTGTCCAAGCCCAGCCGGCCCTGCACCGAGTACGGCCCCTCGTTGCGCACGGCTTCGGCGACGGCTGGATCGTTGCTCGCCCAGTTGAGGAAGCGCGCAAGGCTGGTACCACGTAGGGCAAGTTCACCCTGGAACCCGCGCGCCTTTTCTACGTCGGCTACGGTGCCGTCGAGGGCGAGCCTGGAACCGCCCGGTAAGCTGGCGCGCAAATCCTTGACGAGCAGCATACCCTTCGAGCGAGCAACCTCGAGTCTAACACCACTCACTGCCTCGCCGCCAAGGTTCGCCTGGTCGAGATCAAACCGGAGTTTGCTATCGGCATCTGGCGGAAGAGCCTGCATGAGCGCAGAGATGAAATCGCGCGCGGTATCGAATGGGCTCTGCGCGGGGCTCGATACGGCAATCCTGTCAAGGTCGAGCCAGCGAGAGGCGAGGTTGAGATCGATGCTGAGCGCATCCTCCCACGTTGCTTCTGCGGCACCAGAGATTAGCTGCGGCTGGCCGACGCTCTCAAACGAGATGCTAACATCCTCCAGTTCCAGCTTCTTAGCATCGCCGGCAATGTTGGCCTTGAAGTCGACGAGTGGGGCCTCAGCTAGCTGAGCGGGTGTCTTCTCACCGTCTTTAGCTTGCGCTTTGGGCATCTGCGCCGGATCGAGCTGAAGCTTGGCCGCCACCTGGCCTTCCAACCGCGGTTGGCCTTTGAGATCGGTAAAGCGGCCATCGACGGAATAGTTACTGCCTCGCTTGGCTGTGTCGCGCACCGACGCCTTAAAGCGAATACCGCCTTGGGAATCTAAGCCGCCAGTGACAACGCGAACTTCTCGCTCCCTCCCCTTCCACTCGGTATCACCTTTGAACGAGAAGGGTCCATCTAACGAGTCCGCTTTGAACTCGCCGTTCAAACCATCCAGCTGAGCGAAGCCAACACCCTTTGCTCCATGAAAGACGACCATGCCGTCAACGATCTTGACGGACTGGAGAGCGACGTCGGCTGGCACGAACGGCAGTGCACCTGGTGCGATGCTCAATTGGCGCCAGTTCCCGGTGCCCTGAGCATCAACGGCGAGACGCATCACCGGGCGTTTTAGCTCAATCTCGTTGGCCTCAAGTACGCCTTTCAGCAGCGGCGGCACCGAGAGGCGCATCGTGAAACTGTCGGCACTAAAGAAGGGCTTGCCGAGATTACCGGTGATGTCGGCAATGCGTAGCTTGTCGAAGCGAACATAGGGCGCCGGCAGCAAGCGTACATTGACATTTCCGCCGACGCGCACCCGACGGCCAAGAATGCGAGTCGCCTCCTCTTCGAAAACGCCGCGATAGCCGTTCCAATCAATGAAATGGGGCACCGCAAACAGCGCGCCAAGCGCAAGCACGATCAAGCAGGCGATGTAAAGGAGACCGTTGCTCATCTACCCCATCAGGGACCGCGTCAATGCGCACTCCCTCTCTTCTCAAGAATTAGCGAATTCGAACGCGCTGCGTAGCCCTATACTTGGGAATGCCCTGCACGGTTGTCCATCTGATGACGCCCAGCCGGGGCTCATGCACCTGCCGCCTGTCTCCGCCGTCAACACTGTAACTTATTCGCCGGCCTATGTCCGGAGCTCTATCCACGCCATTTCTTTGGGCATCCGCGCCGCGAGCATGGCCGTATCGTGGCGGCGGGCCCAATCAATCACCCTTACGAGCGGCAATCCCTCCTTATTCGACCCATATCTGGTGTGGGCGACAATCTAAGGGCCGTTGCCGCGAGTCAGCGGGTGTTATAGTTGCGAGCAATGGTGCAAAGCAGGAAACATATGGCGAACGTTACACCTCCGGATGCAGCGGAAGATCCGCCTTTCGATCTTCCCGACGCGCCGGCACGCGAAGCCGAACCCTCCGTCGCTGCACGCGCCCTGCAACGCACGACCACCCCCACTTACATGGATGGGCTCAACCCGGAGCAGAGGGAGGCCGTTGAAGCACTCGACGGGCCCGTGCTTGTGCTAGCTGGAGCGGGCACCGGCAAGACGCGCGTTCTGACAACCCGCATCGCGCACATTTTGGCAAGCCGCCGAGCCTATCCGAGCCAGGTTCTCGCCGTCACCTTCACGAACAAGGCGGCGCGGGAGATGAAGGAGCGCATCGGCGATCTCGTCGGCGGCGCTGTGGAAGGGATGCCGTGGCTCGGCACGTTTCACTCGATTGGCGTCAAGATCCTGCGCCGCCATGCCGAGCTTGTTAGCCTGTCTTCCGGCTTCACCATCCTTGATACAGATGATCAGATCCGCCTGTTAAAGCAGGTGATCGAAGCCGAAGGACTCGACAAAGATCGCTGGCCAGCACGCCAACTGGCTAGCCTCATCGATGGCTGGAAGAACCGTGGCCTCACGCCAGATAAGGTGCCTGCGGGCGAAGCCTACGGTTTTGCGGCCGGCAAGGGCGCGCATCTCTATGCTGCTTATCAGCGCCGTCTCAAGGAGTTGAATGCTTGCGACTTCGGCGATCTGCTTCTAGAGAGTCTGCGCCTATTCCTGGAAAACCCTGACGTTCTGGCCGACTACCAGCAGCGCTTTCATTACATGCTGGTCGACGAGTACCAGGACACCAATGTCGTGCAGTACCTGTGGTTGCGACTCTTGGCGCAGGGCTCATCAAATCTGTGTTGCGTTGGAGACGACGATCAATCGATCTACGGCTGGCGCGGCGCGGAGATCGACAACATTCTGCGATTCGAAAAAGACTTTCCAGGTGCCAAGGTGATCCGGCTTGAACGCAACTACCGTTCAACGGGACATATCCTTGCCGCCGCCGCAGGACTCATTGCGGAGAACAAGGGCCGGCTCGGCAAGACGCTTTTCACTGACGATCAGCCGGGCGCCAAGGTTGCGGTCACAGCTGTGTGGGACGACGAGGAGGAAGCGCGCGGTATTGGCGAGGACATTGAGGAGATGCAGCGCGCACGCCAATCTCTCAACGAGATCGCAATACTGGTGCGTGCGTCTTTCCAGATGCGCGCCTTTGAAGACCGCTTCATTGCGCTTGGCCTGCCTTACCGTGTCATCGGCGGCCCGCGCTTTTATGAGCGCCAAGAAATCAAGGACGCCATCGCCTATCTGGAGATTGCCGCTAATCCAGCCAACGACCTCAAGTTTGAGCGCATCATCAATGTACCCAAACGCGGCCTGGGCGATACCTCGGTGAGGCGCGTGCGCGAACTGGCGCGGGCGCGCTCCATCCCAATGTATCAGGCAGCGCAGCTGATCATCGAGACCGAGGAACTCACCGGCAAAGCACGCAAGTCGCTCCGCGACCTCATCGCCAACTTCGAGCGCTGGCGATCTATGATCTCGCACCTAAAGCACACCGAACTGGCCGAGCTGATCTTGGATGAATCCGGTTACACGGGCATGTGGCAGGCGGACAAGAGCCCGCAGGCCCAGTCGCGACTGGAGAACTTGAAAGAGCTGGTGCGCTCGATGCACGAATTCGAAAGCCTGCAGGGCTTTTTGGAGCACGTCAGCCTCGTCATGGACACGGACCAGGCGGCCGGCGGAGACCGAGTCTCGCTTATGACATTGCACGCCGCCAAGGGCTTGGAATTCGAGGTTGTCTTTCTGCCCGGCTGGGAGGAAGGGCTATTTCCCCATCAACGCAGCCTCGATGAGAACGGTCAAGCGGGCCTCGAAGAGGAGCGCCGCCTCGCCTACGTCGGCCTGACGCGCTCCAAGCGTCTGGCCAAGATTTCGTTCGCGCAGAACCGGCGCAACCGCGGCCTCTATCAGTCGGCGCTGCCGTCACGCTTTGTCGACGAATTGCCCGAGGCTCACGTCGACGTTCTAGAGGCTAAGATGCCGTTTGGCGGGGCCTATGAGAATTTCGGCGGCGCGTTCGGCAACAGTTACAGCCGCAGCCGGTTCCATGATACCGCGACACCATTCGAAGCCGGTTACGAAACGCCGGGCTGGCAGCGAGCCAAGGCGCGCACGCGGGAGGGCTTCAGTCGCGATGCGGCTCGCAGGTCTCACGGGCCCGCAACGATCGAGGGTGAGCTTGTCGCCTCATCCACGCACCAGACATCGTTCAAACCGGGAGAGCGCGTGTTGCATCAGAAGTTCGGGCCCGGCACCATTGCCGATGTCGACGGCAACAAGCTCACCATCGATTTCGATGAGTCCGGCCGCAAACGTGTCATTGACAGCTTCGTGGAGCGGGCGTGAATACGTGCCTATGTGTCGGCACATTTTACTGATTGGCATGGTGAGAAGCACCGCCGCGAGGCGGCATAATTAATCACGGCGCGCGTTGGAGTTCATGCACTGTCCTCGGCGTCAAGGAGGCCCCATGATCGAGTTACTGAAGGATTTTCCGCAAAACGTTGTGGCGCTATCCGCAGCGGGACAGGTGACGAAGGAGGACTATGAAAAAGTGCTGGTGCCGGCCGTTGAGCGTGCACTTGCCCAGAACGAGAAGGTCCGCCTTTACTATCAGATCGGCGCTGATTTTACGGGCATGGACCCCGGCGCCATGTGGGCGGACACCAAGGTCGGCATGGGCCACTTGCTCAGGTGGGAGAAAATCGCGGTGATAACCGACGTCGAATGGATTCGCCTGTCGGTTACGGCCTTCGGATTCCTGATGCCAGCGCAGGTGAAAGTTTTCGCTCTGGCGGACGCCGAACAGGCGCGCGAGTGGATCACCGCCGAATAGGAAAAACTAGCGTTTAGCCGCTTTTCGCCATGCGCTCTATTTCTCGCTACCGGTTTCGCCGCGCGGCGTTACCGGAAAATCGTAGCGCGCACCCCCGGCCGCCGGGCCGTACGTATAGTGCCACCACTCCTTCGAGTAGTTGGTGAACCCTTGCTTGGCCATGGCCTTGCGCAACGTCTGGCGCCACTCGCGCTGATCAGGCGAAATAGCGCGGCTCCAGGTGTGGCTCCTGGGATCAAAGCAGTCGAAGCCGGTTCCCATGTCGACGCTGCTGTCGGGGGCACGATCCTCAAAGGCGGCGGTGCACGCACCGTATGTGCGAACTGGATCGAATGGGGCTGCCTCCTTTTCCGGTAACGCGACGAGCGTCAAATCAACGGTAGCACCCATCGAATGCATGGACCGGCTGGCCACGTATCCAAGGCGCAGAAGTTGCGATCGGCGGATGTTGGGATAGAAGCGCTTTAACGTTGCATCGGCTTTTCCGTCAGCAGCCGATCGGACAAACGCGCGCACGGCACGCTTTGGGCGGTAGCAATCATAGACCTTTAGTGACAGGCCGCGTTTCTTGAGGGCCTCCTGCACACGCGAAAGCGCTTTGGCAGCAGAGCGCACGAGTATGCATTCAGGCGCCTTGTACCCTGGCACCGGGCCGCCCATGAAATTGTCGTAGCCCGCATAGCGCATGTCCTGAATGATGCTGGGATCGACGTCGCTCAGGTAAACAAACCCGCCCGGAAGCTTTGTGTTGCCGGCCGCCGATACGGTGCCCGCAAGTGCCAGTGCCAACAATACCGCTTTGCCTCGGAAGAAAAATTGATGCGGCACGTGTCGATCCCGGTTCCTGCTGCGTTCAGCTAAGCCTAGCCAACCTGATAGTTGTAGCAAAACTGTGAGAAACGCGTTCCGCTATTGCGAAGCCGTCCAGGCCGGCACGGCGAGCCTAAGGCTATGACCGCTGGCCTAAGGCAAAAACTTCGGCCCATCCATGCTTTTCGGACCCGGATCGCAACTCGGCGGCAACACTTCTGGTCCATAAGAACGTTGCGCGTCATTCGAAAAAGCGCGCATGCGATTTATGCGGTATAAATATCGTTTCGAGTTCACTACCAGACCGGAGAGACATCTTGCGCAACTTGCTCTGTGGAGTAGCGCTTCGGCGCCGCATCGCGATGTATATGGTGGCCTTTGTTGGAGTAGGCCTTGTCACGATTGCGCTTGGAGGTGCCGTTCAGCCAGCGTCGGCCCAACAGGGTTTTGGAAACCTGTTTGGCTACCAGACCGCGCAGCGCAAAAGAGTGCGCAAGCGCCGGGTGCGGCGGTCTCGTAAGCGCCGGACAGAAAAGAAAAAAGAGGTCGCCACAAAGGCCCCAACCGGTCCGCTGCTTGCCGTCGTTTCACTGGGCAGCCAGCGCGTTGCAATTTATAGCGAAGATGGCGTTGTCGCTCAGTCGCGGGTCTCCAGCGGCATGCGCGGGCATCGCACACCGACCGGCGTGTTCAGCATCATCCAACGGCACCGGCACCACTATTCGAACATCTACGGCGGCGCCTCGATGCCTTATATGCAGCGCATCACTTGGTCGGGAGTTGCCATGCACGCAAGCGGGCATGTTCCGGGATATCCTGCTTCTCATGGTTGTATCCGGCTTCCCTATTCTTTCGCCAGACACCTATGGGGCCTGACAAAGATGGGCACGCGCGTGGTCGTCACACCGCGCGACACGAAACCCTTTGCGATCTCCCACAGTTTCCTGCCCAAGCCCAAAATGTATCCAGCCGTGGATGCAGCTCAGTACGTCGAACAAGCGGCTGCTCCGGAAACGACGGGCGCCGTTGAATTGGCGAGCCTCGGTGGTTCGACAAGCGTCGCGATGACGACGTTCGATAATGCTCCCAACAGAGAAAAGGCGGGCAGCACGGCACCGGCGAAACTCAATCCCATCGAATACGCGGCAGTGATGAAGACCCGCGCATTGGCCGAAAAAGTCGCGGCAGAAAAAGCCGCCAAGGCCGCACTACAAACGGCAAACACGACGGCAAAAATAGCGCGAGGGACCGTCGATGAGGTCAAAGACGCCGAGGTAGCACTCGCGGAAGCAAGAGCAAAAGTCGCCAAACTGTCGGAGAAAGATCCATCTGAGATCAACGACCCTGACGATCGCGAGGCTGCGGCCAAGGCCGTGGCATCTGCCGTAGCCGACCTGCGGTATGCGCACCGCGATCTTGCACATGCCCGTGCCCGCGAAGCCGTAGCGACACCCGCCGCCTTTGGCGCCGTCCAAGCTTGGAAGGATGCCGTTGCTGCCAAGAAGGCCGCCAACGCCAAGGTCAAGGAAGCCAGCCGCCGGCGCAAACCCGTCTCTGTCTTCGTCAGCAAAAAGGAAGGCCGCGTATTTGTGCGGCAGGACTGGAAGACAGTGTACGAGGCGCCAGTGAAAATCAGCAATGAAGAGCGCCCGCTCGGCACCCACGTCTACGTGGCGCTTGGCGCTGAGGCGGATGGTTCCGCATTGAACTGGACCGCCGTTACCATGCCGGATCGGGGCAAGGCGAGAAAGCAGAGCCGCAGACGCAGGAAGGGAATGCGCTCCAAGAAAAAGGTCCCTCTGCCTGCTCCCAAGCCCTACCTGCCGGAGACCGCTGCAGGCGCACTCGATCGTATCGAGATGCCCGAGGAGGCACGACAGCGCATTTCCGAACTCCTGTGGAGCGGCGCATCATTGATTGTGTCCGACAATGCCCGTAGCCACGAGATGGGTGACTACACCGACTTCATCGTGCTGACCCGCTAGACGGCGCATCCCAGCTTATTGATCGTGACCTGTTGACGCGGATCCCTTCGCCGGATCTGCGATGCCATCGTGCGGACCCGCCATTTGCGCGCGGCGGACAAAACGGGCCCGGTGCATAAGATCACGGATTTTCGCTCATCAACATTGACATGGCTAACGGAGCGTTAGCGGTCCCGTTGCTACGATTGATTTTGATTTCGCGTGCAGAACGGGGTGGACATGCAATTATTACGAAAATCCTACCAAGCAACGATAAGCGCAAGAACCGAGATGACGGAGCTTGAAAGCGAACAACCATTTGATGGGGATGAGAAGTCAAGCGGCTCGATTTTTGAGGCAATCATTTACGAAATGCATTCTGCCGCGCTTTTGACGGTTGCCATCGCGAGCGCCGTCAACGCGTTGCGTCAGCCACCTACCGAGCCTCGCGCAGCAATGTTAAAGCCATATCTGCCTCAAGAGCCTGCAATCGTCACCGCGTTTCGCAATCAGATGATTGAATCGGAGCCCGACGAAAGCACTGCCGCTATCATCTCTGGCTTCTTCTACGACTTGGCCCCGGCCAGGGTCGCAATCGAGCGCTATTTCCTTGACGCAGATCAAATCGGCGATGAGCGCGCCTCAACGATCCATTTGTTTGCTCTCACCAACTCCTGGCGAAAGGCGTGCCGGGACGCGTTGAGCGCGCTCCAGCAACTGCACCGCGATGTGGTTTGCAAACTTTCTGCTCGGTACGCGCGGAACTCAGACGTGCTTATGAAACTGCTCACTGAAGCTGCAAATGGCCGCACTCCATGCCTTGATCCCGAAGGCCAAATCCACCTGCCCGAACTTCCCCAGCGTCGCCGCTCGGCTCGGCGCACGCTTTGCCAGCCGTGCATCGTCAAGCACAATCGCAAGACGTCCGAAGCATTTGTCCGAGACGTCTCAGCAGGCGGCTTAGGCCTGGAACGCGTTCCACAACTTGTGCCTGACAGCATTGTGTTTGTTGAGCTGCCGAGCGGCCGCCGGTTCGCCGGCACCGTGGCTTGGTGCGACAATGCCGCCGCCGGTATTCGTCTTTCCAAGCCCTTGCTGCCGAATGATCCCCTGCTTCTGGGCTAATCGGCCGGCCCTGAGATTAACGGTACGAAGCCGCAGGCAGACAGCACGCTTTCTGCTTATTTGCCGCAGCGTTCTGCCTGTGGCAGCCTTCGGCCTTGAAGGATCAGGCTGGGGGGCCATTGAGGCAGACATGAGCCGCGAAGGGAAGGTAATTCGTTTTGGCCCAGGCTTTGTCGTCCGTTAGTTCGTGTGGAATTCGTGTCGCGGCGAGCACACTCGGCTCAACGCGCGATGCGGTTGAAGATCTGAAACGTCAACTCGGCACGGCCGGTTTCCAATACATCGTCGCTTTTTTCTCCATCAAGCACGATGCCAAGGAGCTTTCATCCGCCATTGCGACTGCCTTCCCCGGTGTGCCTTTCTCCGGGTGTTCGACCGCCGGCGAGATCACACCTCTAGGAATGATACAAGGAGGCGTGCTGCTTCTCGCTTTTCCGCATGACGGCTTTCGGGTTCATGCCGACGTCATCAGCGATATAGATCAGTTCGGAGTCGAGCGGGCAACGGAAACTGTGCGCCAGCTCAAATCACAGATCTGCCCGCCATCCACGCGACCGCTGAAGGACAGCGTGTTCGCGCTCATGCTTGTGGATGGCCTATCCAACGCTGAAGAGACGATCGTCGCCGCTGTCCATTGGGCGATCGAAGATATCCAGCTTATCGGCGGGTCGGCAGGAGACGATCTCGCATTCAATCGCACGTCGATCATTCAAAACGGCCGTGAGCTGCAACGTTCGGCGGTCTTGTTGATGATCGAAAGCGACTTTCCCTTCCATGTGTTCAAGACACAGAACTTTGAGCCCACCCCAATCAAACTGGTCGTCACTGCGGCCGATACGGAAAACCGTATCGTACACGAGCTTAACGCCGAACCGGCCGCCATCGAATACGCGTCCGCCATCGGGCTTTTGCCACAGGACTTGGGGCCCTTCAGTTTCGCGTCCTATCCGCTCGTCGTGAAAGTCGGAGGCGATTATTTCTGCCGCTCGATCCGCAACATGAACCCGGATGGTAGCCTTTCTTTTTTCTGCGCCATTGATGAAGGCCTTGTCTTCACTGTCGCCAGGCCCCAGGACATGCTGCACGCCACCGAGGACTTGCTAGAGCATCTCAACTCGAAGCTCGGGGGCATAGATCTCGTCGTCGGCTTCGACTGCATACTTAGACGCCTCGACGCCGAGACACACCAGATCCGCCACAAAATGGATGAACTCTATAGGAAGTACTCCGTCGCAGGCTTCCATACTTATGGCGAGCAGTACAACGCCATGCATCTCAACCAAACGCTGACCGGAATTGCCTTCGGTCAACGCCCGACAGGCAGCTAGCCATGACTGGTTCGCTCGATACGTCACAACCAAGAAAAGAGATTGAAGTTCTCGAGCGGCAGGTCGCCAAGCTCGTAAAAATCAACACTGCGCTCATGCAGCGCGTTGAAAAGTCGATGGATCAGCAGGCCAACGCCTACTCTCTTTTCCAGACGGCGATTGCTCTTGAAGAACAAGTGCGTGTCAGAACCGAAGAGCTGAAGAATGCCCTATCAAGTCTTGAACGCACCAATGACGAGCTTATGTCGGCGCGGGACGCATCTGAACAAGCCAATCGTTTCAAGACTCGCTTCTTCACCGCTGTCGGTCACGATCTATTGCAGCCCTTACATGCTGCACGCTTGTCAGCGAGCGCGCTAGCCGAGACCGAACGTGAGGTCGACTATGAACGGCTTGGCAATCGTATCGAGCACGCACTCACGACGATTGAGGAACTTCTAAAGTCAATTCTCGACATTTCCAAGCTCGAGGCAGGCGCTATCACGCCGTCGTTACAACCGCTCCGACTTGAGCAGCTGTTTTCCTCCCTTGTATTAGATATCGGGCCGTTGGCGCGCTCGAAGGGTCTTGATTTGACTTGGCGGCGGAATGCATTCGCCGTGATGTCTGACCCCTTGATGCTGCGGCGGATCTTGCAAAATTTGTTGGCGAATGCCGTGCAATATACTGAGCAGGGCGCCATCATGCTCGCGGCACGGCGGCGGGGGCTCGACGTGCGCATCGAGGTCTGGGATACCGGCCCAGGCATCCCCGAAGCGGAACGCCAGTTGATTTTCGAAGAGTTCCAGCGAGGTCCCGCCGCTCACCGTCTGGACATCGGCGGATTCGGCCTCGGGCTTGCTATTGTGAAGCGCATGGCTGACGCGCTTCAACATCCCATCAACATTTGTTCGCGCGTTGGCCATGGTACGCTCTTCATGGTGAGTACCCCCTTTGCTGCGATCGTAGACGAGCGCACAATGCCAGGTTCCAAGGCAGGATGTGGCCGTCCCTACGGGCTGGCAGGTACCAAGATCCTCGTCGTCGACAACGACGTAACGGTTCTCGACGCGATGCAGACGCTCCTGGAGCGCTGGTCGTGCGAGGCTTGTGCTGTGCCCGATCTCGCTGCACTTCACACGCTTATCAGCGAAGGCTTCCGCCCAGAAATCGTGCTCGCCGACTATCACCTGAACAACGGCGAAAGCGGTCTTGATGCTGTAGAGCGCCTGCGATCCGAGGTCGATCCTCGGTTGCCCGCGGTTGTGGTCACGGCCGACCATTCACCTGCCATAGCGAACACAGTGCATGCGGCTGGTTGCGAAATCTTGCTAAAGCCGGTCAAGCCCGCCGAGCTTCGAGCATTGATGGTGCACCTGCTGGCGTGAGAGGGCGCACGACGTAAAACGAGGGGGACCGAGCACCACCAGCGCTTCAAGCCTGCTCGCCGCCCCGGTTTTTCGTGTCCGCAATGATCGCATCAAAGTCTGTCTTGGCGACCTCTATCACTGCTTGCGTGCGGGAGGACACCCTAAGCTTACGCAGTATCTCGGAGACGTGCGCCTTGACCGTCGTCTCACCAACGCCCAGCTCGTAAGCAATTTGTTTATTGAGCATCCCCTGACGCAACATTTGAAGCACGCGCACTTGCTGTGGTGTCAGCGTGGAAAGTCGCCGAGTAAGCACAGATGTTTTGGTGGGCATCTCCTCCGCCTGGGCCGGCTGATAGCCCTTCGGCAGCACGAGGTTGCCTGCAAGAACCTCTTGAATGGCGATCGCCAGCTCCGCGCCACGCGTTGACTTTGCAATGTAACCCGCAGCTCCGCATGTCATCACCTCATGCACGATGCGCGGGTCCTCCAGCGCCGACACGATGACGATTGGCTGCTTGGGGTATCGCGTTCTCAACTCCAAGAGCCCGTCCAGTCCACGCGTCCCAGGCAGCGAAAGATCGAGCAGGACGAGGTCAAACCGCTGGTGCTCCGCAAAGGCCGCATGTGTCGAATTGATCGATGTGGCCTCATGCACAACGGCGTCAGGATAAGCGCCGTGCAGCACATGCTTGAGCGCTTCGAGAAAAAGTGGATGGTCATCGACCACTAGGAAGTGTGCCGCCACGAAGCCTGTCTCCGCCGAGAATTTAAAGGCTGTGTCTTGATCTGTGCGCCAATGTTCCAGAGTGGGATCGGCATCGCAACAAAAACGCTGGATGGACCCTTAATATTTGGAGCACGCCCTAGATCAGCGTTAGACCAGAGCAAACAATTTCGTGCCAATTCAATAAGAATATCATTCTCCATTGAACCACGGCATCTTATAGAAAACGCGGCGAGAATGAAGGGTGCTTATGCAGCAATTGGTTTTTTTGATG
The DNA here is from genome assembly GCA_964405975.1 of uncultured Hyphomicrobium sp. Lineage (GTDB taxonomy): Bacteria > Pseudomonadota > Alphaproteobacteria > Rhizobiales > Hyphomicrobiaceae > Hyphomicrobium_A. Next base: position 13,408 of record CAYOPW010000021.1, on the reverse strand, counting down.
CGCCAACGTCTCTGGCCTCCAGGGCGAGGCGCCATTTACCCTATTAGGCCGTGGCGACCCGAGACCTATCTGACGTATTTGAGGACGTATCTGGGAGCGCAAGCGGCCAATTCAGCGCGAATCCGGGAAAATGCATGATGATGCATAAGACGGCACGTGCGGTCGTCGCACTGGCGGGCGCTGTCTGCGCTGCAGGCACGGCACTCGCCAACGAAAGAGTTCTGACGATTGAGCTGGGGTCCCAGACGAAGCGCTACACGCCGGCCGCGCTCCTCGCGCGCGCCGACGCCTCAGAAATCACCGTGCCAAATGATGTGTCCTACCGGCGTTCCATGAGCTACCGTGCCGTGCCTCTGTTATCGCTTCTCAAGATCCCGCCCAATGCCCCATTCGACACTTTGGAAGCGCGCGCGAGCGACGGCTTTGTTTCGCAGATCCCTCTCAGCTTGGTGCGGGAGGGCGCCGAGGCCGGCTCAACCGCCTGGATTGCCATCGAGGATCCTGCCAAGCCGTGGCCCGACCTGCCCAGAAGGGATGTCAGCGCGGGGCCCTTCTATCTGGTTTGGGAGCACCCGGAACGCTCTGGCATTGGCAGCGAGCAGTGGCCCTTCGCGCTCACCGCGCTGAAAGGCGTCAAACCTCCAACGCAACGCTGGCCGCAAATGGCCGTCGCAGCGGACATCCCCGTAGACGCACCGGAGCGGCGCGGGCAAGAAGTCTATACAGTGCAGTGCCTGTCGTGCCACCGCATGAAAGGGGCAGGCGAAGGTGACGTGGGACCCGATCTGGGTGAGCCGATGAACCCCACGCAGTACCTGACACCCAAGGGATTGCGTATGCTGATACGCAATCCGCGATCCGTGCGCACATGGCCCAACCAGAAGATGCCGGGGTTCGATACGACAATGATTTCAGACGCCGACATCGATGCACTGATCGCCTATTTGACGTACATGGCGAGAAACAAGAAACCGTCGGGGAATTAAGCTGCTATTTCTTGCGCGTGAGCGGTACAAACCGCACGGGCACGACGTCCTCACTTGTCGTCGTGCCGTCAGCATTTTTGGTGATGACCATCAATTCCTGCCAAAGGGTTCCAACCGGGATCACCATGCGCCCCCCAGGCTTCAGTTGCTCAACGAGCGCGGCGGGGATGTGATCTGGAGCCGCGGTGACTACAATGGCGTCATAAGGTGCGTGCTCGATCCACCCCGCATATCCATCCCCGATTTTCGTGTGGACGTTTGTGTAGCCCAGGCGCGATAGCGTCTGGGCCGCATCCCTGCCGAGGCTCTCGACGATCTCAATCGTGTAGACGTCCTTGGCGAGCTTCGCCAAGACGGCGGCCTGATAGCCGCAGCCCGTTCCGATCTCCAGCACCTTATGCTCAGGTTGAAGATTCAGAAGGTCGGTCATCAGCGCGACAATGAACGGCTGCGAGATGGTCTGGCCCGCGCCAATCGGGAGTGGCCGGTTCTTGTAGGCGGCGGGGCGTTGAAAACTCGGCACGAACTCATGGCGCCGGACGGCCTCGATGGCCTCCAGAACTTCCTCATCCAACGTACTTTGGCCCGTCTCGGCAGCGACTTGCGCCGAGAGCTCACTGATCTCCCTAACCATCTGGTGCCGCTCCGCGGCGCGGTCATCCTGCGCAAGTGCCATAGTTGCCATGCTCACTGCCAAAGCTGCGGCGACTAGTTTCAGTGTCACTGTTATGCCCTTGCGATGCAGCGAAAGGGATGGCCTCGTTGCCACAGGACTCTCACTTTCCCCTGGGCCAACATAATTCTACCACCTCAGCGCGCCTCTTTGGCAGCGGATCACAAGCCGAGGGAGGCAGTCACCATGTTTCAACGTAAGTCAGGTCCAAAGACCTTCCACGTGGTTCCACCTAAATTGAAGGCTGAGGACCCACCCGCTCTGCCCGCTACCAATTCTTCGTCCGCCCCCCAGGTCACGCACGATGACTCTGCATCGGTGATCGGCAAGGACCTGTCCATCGAGGGCCAGACAATTACTATTCGCTGCAAGGGGTCATTGCGCGTCAATGGGAATATTCATGCGGACCTGCATTGCAAGGAGCTTATGATCGGCGAAAAGGCCCTCATTAACGGCTCGATTGCTGCGGACGAAGTTGAGGTATTCGGACGCATTAACGGTGCGATCTTGGGTACCAACGTCATCTTGCACTCTTCGGCACAGGTCGAGGGCGATATTCACAGCCGCAGCCTGTCAATCCAGCAGGGCGCCAGTTTTGATGGCCGCTCACGCACGGTGAGCGATCCAGCCGAAGTGGCACCGCAATTGGAGGCGGCTGGAGAAGCGGATCAAGAGACTGCGCCGGACACAGAAAACGCAAACGACGAAGAGATTCACATCCCCACCGAGAACGGCGAGTTTACTCCATCTCGCGATTTTGGCTGATCAGATCGCATGCGATGTTGATCTGGCGGATGCGATCCTCGCGCAAACGCCGGTCTTCGTCGTCGCGCGCATGGTCGGGATGCCAGCTCATGCGTAAGGCATCGACGATCTTCTTTAGAACACTCTCGCTAACCTTGGAATTGACGCCGAGAATGGCATAGGCTTCGCTCGTTGTCTTGGGAAGCGTGGTGGCCTGGCGCGCGCCGGAAAGGCTCGCCACCGCGCTCTCGGCGATACGGCGGATGCGCTGCAAGTCGCGCACGATCATGCGGAACTGCGGCGCGCACTTTGCCTCGTCATTCTGCCCTTCCGACGCCATAGCATCGACGCTTGTGAGCCGTTGCTCCACGAGTGCAAGTTCGGAGAAAAGTACCTCCCGCAGCGGGCCTGCGTCCTTGAGTTGGGCAACCTCCGTCTCCGACTGAGCAAGTATCGCGGCAACGGCACGTCCAGCGCCCGTACGATTGCGATCGACCTCATCGTCAAAACGGGTGCTTCCCAAGTCGATGACCCCCATCCGCCCCAAGAACACGGGAAGGTTTGGGGAAATGGCGGCGGCCTTTACCGCCCAAGTCGGCGATGTTCGCGCGCGTACGATTACCGTAACCGTTGCAACTGTCATAGAAACGAGCAGCCATAGCCAGTTGCCCGTTCCCAAAGCACCGCCGGCCGCAGTTACCTCCGCCACCGGTTCACCGCCTGAGCGAACGATGGTCACCCATTCGCTTCCCGCGGCAGCGGGAACCAGACCAGCTTCGCGCGTAACCGGCTTGAGAAGCGGCGTCCAGCTAGGATCAGGATAGGCCTTGGCAATGACTGTCTCCTCAGTGGGGACAGCTACTGGTATCAGCGATGGCCGGGCCGGCGCGCTCGCACTGGCTGCTGCCGCGCCGGGAGAGTTGCCCACCGGCGACGAAGAGACAAGCCGCGCTCCCATTTCCCTCACCGGTGCGTAGCCTGCCGGCAGAACTATTTGATCAAAATTCGTTTTTTCGCGCCGTGGCAGGCACGTGTTGGCAACCACCACACCACGCGCCCCTTGCCCGGATCTGGCACCCAATCGCGATGGACCCTCGAAGCATGCCCGCTTCGCGGCTGGCGCGTCTTGCGCCGGCAGCTCAACGTTAAGCCGGTTGCCCTTGATCCACGACCGCGCGGCAGCCGTACGTCCAATAGCCCCGACAACGCGCATCCATGAAACACGTTCGCCATCGCAGGAAATGTCGAAGCGGTGCGCCATAATCGTGCGACAGCCGGTCGAAGGCGAGAAGCCGCAGGACGTGAGCGCCTGCTCATCATGTGGTCCGATGATGGAATAGGCTCTGTCTGCCGCGGAAGACAACTTTGGCTGCCCCTGCTCGATGCGGCAATCAAAGGGCATCACAAGCTGTTCGCGGGCTTGGGCGACATTGCAAGCCGCTAGACCAACGCTTAACGCGATTATTATTCGAGAGACGCGACGCACCCTGAACCCCCTCGTATCGGTACGCGATGACTAGCATCTCTCGATCCCAACCGGGGCACGACTGTGGCGCGCATCGCGCTTATGCACTGGAATAAAAGGCGTTTTGCTCGTTAACGAAAAAAGTCCCCGTGCGCATTTGGCCCCTCCCCGCAATGCGATGCCGCCAAAAATATGTTGGACGCACCCGCTAGGCTCGACAATGCACACGGTTGGACCCTAGAAAAACAAGAGCACCCGCAGATCTCCGAGCAAGGACCGCCAGGAGATAGGGCTGCAAACGCCACGTAAGGTTGAGGGGAGCGCGAATCATGTCGCCGGTAGATGCCCAAGAAGCAGCGCCGAAAGCCACGTCGTCCTTCATCCCTAAACAATCCCCAGCCGGCGGCGCGCGCGTAACTGATGGCGACGTGGAGACCACCTCCGGCTTCAATGTCGTCAATCCTGAAAACGAACGCCCGCGCGAACGCTTCATTCCCGTTACGCGCTTTGCGCTCCTCGACCGCCTGACAGCCCCCTCGGCATGGCCCCCTGGCCAATCGCAGGATGCGAGACGCTTCTTGCGCTATCTCGATCATTGGCGCCGGCAGCAATACAACGCGGAGCTGCACGAGCTGGAGGAGACGTACGAGCCGTTCAGCCCCGATAGCGATCTATTGATGACGCGCAAGTTCACACCCGCTGAACGGCAACTCATGCAAAAGCGAGTCCTCAATGGCATGACGCGAATCCTCGAGCAGGCGAACTATGTACATATCGATCCTTCCGACGTGGAGCTGATACTCACTCGTGAGTCGGCCTACAATCTAGACCTGCACGTCGATCTCGATGCATTCGAGGAACTGCTGCTCTTTTATCGAGGCGCTTCGACGAAGCGCGACCAGCGCCGCAGGTGGCATAAGTTTTATCTAAAGGAAGAATTTGAGATACCGATCTTTCAGCGATTGTTCGTGCTCTTCAAGCTGAAACCATTCGAAATACGCGTGCGCGAAATCATGAAAGCAAATAAGCTTTCCCGCAAAGAGGCCGAGCGCGCCATAAAACGCATTCGATCCCGATTGCCGCCGGAGGTGCAGGAAGACAACATCTACATGAAGCTCTTCAAGAACATTCCGAGAAGCGATCTCGAAATGATCTTTCCCAACACAAAGGTACGCTTCAGGCTGTTCGACAAGCTGCGGCTTGGTGCGACCGCGGGCGGTGGCCTTGGTATTGGTGCATTCGGCGCAGCGGGAAAAATCGCGCTGCTTGCCTCCAATCCCATCGCCGCAGCAGGCGCCATTTTCGGATTGGGCGGTATCGCGTTTCGCCAGGCTTTGGCGTTCCTAAACCAGAAGCAGCGCTACATGGTGGTGATGGCGCAGAACCTTTATTTCCACGCGATGGCCGACAATCGCGGCGTCATGCTCAAACTCGCGGCGCGCGCCGCTGAGGAAGACGTCAAGGAAGAGATGCTGCTTTACTCGGTATTGGCAAAGGAACCAGCTCGACGGCAGGACCTGCCCGAAATCGATGTCGCCATCGAGCAGTACCTGTCGACAAGCTTCGGCGTTAGCGTCGACTTTGACATTCCCGATGCGCTCGAGCGGCTTATCGCCGATGGAATCGTCACCGAACGTTCCGATGGCACACTCTATACACTGCAACCGCGCGATGCGGCACTGCATATCGATCGCAAATGGGATGCGTTCCTTGATGAACTTCCCGAGCCGGTGAGCGCGGAAGGGCTGGAGTTTGAGGGCAACCCGCCGGAAACTGGCGCCTAATGGTGCACGGCACGCATTTCGTGCAATCCTAGTGCATGACACCTGAATCGAAACTCACACTCGTCGTTGCGGAAAAAGACCTTGCACGCACCATCTGCGGCGCGCTCCAGGACCTCATTGAGCCTACGCCCGGCGCCGTAACGCTGTTTGATGACGGCATGGAAGGTTGGCGCATCGAAGGCTATTACGAGGAACCGCCGGACGCTGTTGCGCTCGCGGCAAGACTTGAGTCCATCTTGGAACAGCCCGTGCCGTCGCTCAATTTTACCCCGGTGCCCAACCTCAATTGGGTGGCGATATCGCAGGCCGCACTGCCACCGGTGACTGCGGGCCGTTTCGTCGTATGCGGCAGTCATGATCGCGGACGCGTTCCGCAAGGCCCAAATACGATCACGATCGACGCAGGCGAGGCATTTGGCACGGCGCATCATGCGACCACGCTCGGTTGCCTTTTGGCCATTGACCGACTGACACGCGCGAATCCGTTCCACCGTGTTCTGGACCTCGGCTGCGGTTCGGGTGTTCTGGCTATCGCAGCGGCACGGGCATTGCCCACCGCGCACATCTACGCCACCGATATCGATATCCAGTCCGTCACCGTCGCTGCGCAGAATATGCGCGCCAATGGCGTCGAGCAGCGCATTATTGCCGCCAGAGCTCAGGGCCTGGACCATCACGCCTTGCGGCACGCGGCCCCATTCGATCTCGTGATCTCCAATATTCTCGCAAAGCCGCTGTGCGAGCTTGCGCCCAATGTTGCCAAGGCTGTTCTGCGACGCGGGGTTTTAGTGTTGTCCGGCGTATTAATCCCGGAGGCGCCCCGTGTCATTGCGGCCTACAGAGCACAGGGGTTTGCCCTCAAGGAGCACCGGCGTATTGAGGGTTGGTCCACACTAACGCTTATCAAGCGAGATTGATTGCCGCCGACGCCCTCCCCCAAGGAGCTAGTTGAGGCTAGTAAGGATTTGCCGGCGCATCGCGACGCGCTAAACAAGTATCCATGTTCCAGACCTTCGAAGCACCAGCCGAACGCAATTCGAGCACCGAACGTGTCAAAGAGTTGCGCAAACTCATGGCGCAGGCTGGCCTCAATGCCTTCCTCGTGCCGCGCGCTGATGAGTATCAGGGCGAATACGTGCCCCCGTGCGCGGAGCGCCTCAAGTGGCTGTCGGGGTTTTCCGGATCAGCGGGGCTCGCAATCGTAACAAGGAAAACCGCCGCACTATTCGTCGATGGCCGCTATACGGTACAGGCGCGCGCCGAAGTCGATACCGATAGCTTTGAGGTTTCGTCGCTGCCCCGGGGACGTATCGTGGAATGGCTTAGCGAAAACCTCTCCCGTAATCAAACCGTCGGCTTTGATGCCAAACTTCATACCGTTGCTGAAATCGGCCGGCTGGAGACGGCGCTCAAGGCCAACGGCATTAGGCTCAAACCCGTCGCACGCAATCTCGTCGATCGCCTTTGGGGGCGAGAGCGACCAGTACCGCCGGCAAACGCTGTGAGCGTTCATCCGCTGAAATTCGCCGGTCGCTCAGCTCAAGACAAGATTGCTGCGATTCAAAAGCGGCTCAAGGCTGATGGCCACGATGTAGTGGTTCTCACACTCAGCGACTCCATTGCCTGGGCGTTCAACATTCGCGGCTCTGATATTGCCCATACGCCGGTGGCGCTTGCATTTGCTGTTATTCCGCAAAGCGGCAAACCTGAGCTATTCATCGCGCCAGAGAAACTTGATCGCGCCGCGCGAGCACACTTGGCCTTTGCCAAGATCAGCGCGCCGGATGCGCTTGCTGCCCGCCTCAAGTCGCTACGCAGAGCAAAGAAGCGTGTTCGCCTGGACCCGAATACGGCCTCCTGGTGGTTTGCCCGTGCGTTGGGCGGCGCGCGCCACATCGCAGCGGCCGCTGATCCCTGCCTTGCGCTCAAGGCGGTCAAGAACGCCGCTGAGCTGAAGGGTGCACGTGCCGCCCACCTGCGTGATGGCGCCGCTGTAACGCGTTTTCTTGCCTGGCTGGACAAAGAAGCGCCATCGGGCGAGATCGACGAGATCGCGGCGGTGCGCCAGTTGGAATCTTTCCGTCGCGCCACCAGCCAGCTACGCGAAATCTCCTTCGACACAATCGCCGGAAGCGGACCCAATGGTGCCATCGTGCACTACCGCGTCAATGAGTCGACAAACCGTAAGCTCAAAACTGGAGAGCTGTTCCTTATCGATAGCGGCGCCCAATACTTGGACGGCACAACTGACATCACGCGCACGGTCGCCGTCGGCAAGCCAACGAAGGAAATGTGCGTGCGCTTCACGCTCGTCTTGCAGGGGCACATCGCTATCGCCACCGCGCGCTTTCCCAAAGGCACACGTGGCATTGATCTCGATCCGCTCGCGCGCCGCGCGTTATGGGCGCACGGTCTCGACTATGATCACGGTACCGGTCACGGCATCGGCAGCTACCTTTCAGTCCATGAAGGACCACAGTCGATTTCGCGCGCAGGCTTGGCTTTACTGGAGCCCGGAATGATCTGCTCCAACGAACCAGGCTATTACAAAGAGGCGGCCTATGGCATCCGCATCGAGAATTTGGTCCTCGTAACCAAGCCACAGGCCATACAGGGCGGGGACCGTGAGATGATGGGCTTTGAGACGCTTACGCTAGCGCCCATCGATCAGCGGCTTGTCGTTCGTGACATGCTGAGCGCGACGGAAACTGATTGGCTCAACGCCTATCATGCGCATGTCCTGAAAACGATTGGGCCGGAGGTCGACGCAGAGACCCGCGCTTGGCTGAAGGCAGCGACCGCACCGCTATAAGTTGGAACAAATTGGGCTACTCCGCCGCTTGCGCGGCTATGAGTTCAGCACCCTTCAACCGCCGGCGCACGTCTTCTTCGGTCAATCCAAAATCGCTTAACGCATACGCATGCGCGCCGTGCTTGTCGCTCTTGTTCTCCTCCAACCACTTCGACGCCTTGGCCTTAAGCTCCGGATCGGGGCGATATGCGAAGCGATCATATATCGACAACGCCGTGGCGACCGGGTCTGCGACGAGTTCATCAAACTCGACGTGAATTATCTGGTCTGGTGGCACGGTCTTGAGCGCGGATTGTCCCGCTTCTTGGCAGCGCTGCGTCATGGTCATCGCAAACTCTACGACCTCGTCGAGATTTACGTCGTCGGAGATCATGCTCCACGCAACCGCCGCCAAGCTGCAAAGCGAAGGAACAACCTTTACGGGATCGCGATGCGTATAAACAATGCGAGCGTCAGGATAGACTTCCAGCAAATACTGCAAGCCGGAGAGGTGATTGGGACACTTGAGCACCCAATGCTCACGCCGATTCAGCCATTGGTAAATCTGCAGTTGCCGCTTGTGCAACCGATAGGCATCAAGGTGGTCCTCAGCGCTGAACCACTTCCAGTAGCTAGGCAGATAGGAAAAGTCGAAGCCCGGCGGCATCAGAACATACGTTCTGAAAATGAGGTAGCACTCTTCGGGGTCCTCGACATCCAGGGGATGGATCTTATCCATTTCGGGTGAGACCCACTTCATAAGCGAAAGGGCGCGCTTTGCGGCGTCGAGACGGCCATCGCTACCGTCCTTACCCTCACCGAGAACCTTGGGCAACGGCGCATAACCCTCCCAGAACGGCAGATAGCGTGCGCCGTCGTGCATACAAAGCAATCGCTGCAACAAGGTGGTCCCTGTGCGCGGAAGACCGAGGACAAACAGCGGACGCGTTATTTTCTCTTCGCGGATCTCGGGATGCTCCTCCACAAAGTTTTCGAACCTCAGAGAGTTAGTAAGCCCGCGCATGAATTGGTCCTTTACGGCAAGCGCGCCGAACAACGACAGCTTTGCATCGTTGTTGAATGCGTTTGCTCGAACCGGCAGTGCTCTCAGATGCGCCTCGGGCCACTTGGATAGGCCGCACTGTTTTTCGGCTGCGGCGATCATCTTCTCCGGCTCCAAACCCGGCCACCGGCCGAGCGCTTTAACCAATGGGCCCGCCTTATTGAGCAATCGGATCGGCCAGGGCGGAGCGAGGCGAACTCCCGACGGTAATCGACGTAGCATCAAAAAACCTCTCCTGCGTTTCTTTCTGTTCTGCGTAGCCCGCAAACCGTTCTTTCTTAGCCCGCGCTACCAACAAGCTTCAGCCAAGCGTCCTCATCAAGTACCGCGACACCCAATTCACGTGCCTTCTTGAGCTTTGTGCCGGCGTCGGCACCCGCAACAACATAGTCTGTTTTTTTGGAAACAGACCCTGAGACTTTCGCACCCAAACGCTCGGCCTGAGCCTTGGCTTCGCTGCGCGTCAGTTTTTCCAGTGTGCCAGTAAAGACGACAGTCTTACCCGTCACCGCCGAAGACGTATCCACGGCCTCAAGCGGCTGAGGCGTCACTTCTTTGAGAAGATCGTTAACGACACGAACATTTTGCGGCTCGGCAAAGAATTCGGCAATTGCTTCGGCCACAGTCTCGCCAATGCCCTCGATGGCCCCTAGATCCTTGAAGGCCTCAGCGTCCTTGCCTTTAACCGCTTCAAGCATGGCGGCAAGAAAATCATCGATTGTGCCATAAAAGCGAGCAAGCAATCGCGCGGTCGTCTCGCCGACATGGCGAATGCCAAGAGCAAAAATGAAACGATCGAGCGCAATGTTACGTCTCGCCGCTATCGCGGCAAATAGCTTCTTGGCCGACTGCTCCCCCCAGCCCTCACGCGCCTCAAGCTTAGACTTTCCCGTCGCATCCCGTGCTTGCAGCGTAAAGATGTCCTCCGGCGATTGGATGAACTTGTCGTCGTAAAAGGCCTGAATATGTTTTTCGCCCATACCCTCGATGTCGAACGCATTGCGCGACACAAAGTGTTTGAGGCGCTCAACACGCTGTGCAGGACAAATAAGCCCCCCGGTGCAACGGCGCACAACATCTATCCTGCCTGTCTTTTCGTTCGTCTCGCGCACAGCGTGACTACCGCAGGCAGGGCAACGCGTGGGGAAGCGATACGGCTTGGCGCCTTTCGGCCGTTTTCCAGCGACGACGCCAACGATCTGCGGGATCACGTCGCCAGCACGCTGCACGATCACCGTATCGCCAATGCGCACATCCTTGCGCTTAATCTCGTCCTCGTTATGCAGGGTGGCATTGGATACCACGACGCCACCCACAGTGACCGGCTGCAGTTTTGCAACGGGCGTCAACGCACCGGTGCGCCCAACTTGAATCTCAATGTCATTGAGCACCGTTATCGCCTGCTGGGCCGGAAATTTTTGGGCAATGGCCCAACGCGGTGAGCGCGAAACGAAACCTAAGCGTTCCTGCAGGTCGAGCTGATTCACCTTGTAGACGATGCCATCGATGTCGTAGGCAAGATTGGCCCGCTCTTCTGCAAGCTTGTGATAAAAGGCTAGCAGCTCGCTAGTCCCCTTGCACACTCTCGTCAGCTCATTTACGGGCAACCCCCATTTCGTGAAGGCCTCATAGACGCCCGACTGCGTATCAGCCGGCAGCGCAGAGGCCTCGCCCCAGGCATATGCCAGAAATCGCAACGGCCGCGTTGCAGTGATGGCGGGATCAAGCTGGCGCAGCGAACCGGCCGCAGCGTTGCGTGGATTGGCGAAGGCCTTGGCGCCGGCGGATGCCTGCTGGGCATTGAGACGCTCAAAATCCTTGTGCCCCATATAGATCTCGCCGCGCACGTCGATCACGTCGGGCACGTTGCGCCCTTTCAACTGGTGCGGAATTTGCGCGATGGTCATGACATTGCGCGTTACATTTTCGCCTTCGGCACCATCGCCGCGCGTCGCGGCCTCAGTGAGCCGCCCTTTCAGGTAACGCAGAGAAATGGACAAACCATCGATTTTGGGTTCGGCTGTAAACGCAAGCGCAGTGCTTGCGTCGAGGCCAAGGAAGCGGTGGATGCGCTCCACAAACTGAGTCACATCCTCATCGTCGAACGCGTTCGCCAGCGAAAGCATAGGTACGCGGTGGCGAACCTTGCCAAAGCCCTCAGCAGGCACCGCACCGATGCGCCGCGAGGGGCTGTCAGCACGTACCAGTTTTGGATACCGCGCCTCGATCGCCTCGTTGCGCTGACGTAGCTCATCGTATTCCGCGTCCGAAATCTCCGGCGCATCTTGCTGGTAATAGAGCTCGTCATGATGGCGAATCAGGCCGGCCAGGCGTTTCAGTTCCGCCTTTGCCTGCGCCTCGCTCAGCTCGTCAACTGAGACCGTGCCAATGTCTTTGCTGCTCATGCGTGCGTTGGGCTCCCGCGTCTGCCGGGATGCTTGCTTAACTCGCGCCAGCAATAGCGGAAGTGGGGATGATGGAAAACCGCACGAAGGGGCGCTTGCACCGATATAGGAGCGTCGTGAGGCGCTATCCTGCCCATAACGGGCCTGAATTATCGTTGTCATACCTTAGGTTCTGCAGACAGGTGCCCGACAAGGCCCTGCCCAAGGCGCGCGCTTAGGAAGCCGGCCCGCCAAGCGACAACGGCGGCAACGGGCCAGGCGGCGGCTGGGGCAGAGGTTGTTGAGCCGATGGCGGCGCCTCTTGCGGAGGCTCAGGCGCGGGCTTAGGCGTCTTGCCAGGCTTTAAGATCTCGTACATCCACGAGCCGCTATTGATCTCCGGCTGCAAGCCTTGCTTCTGTAGCAATGCGAATGATTCCTTGTACCAGCTAGAGTTCGGAAAGTTGTGACCCAACACAGCCGCCGCGCTTTGCGCCTCAGATGCGATGCCAAGCGACAGGTAGCTGGCAGTCAGCCGGTAAAGCGCCTCTTCCACATGCGCTGTCGTCTGATAGCTCACAACGACGGCCTTGAACCGGTTGATCGCCGCGACGTAGTTGTCCTGCTTCAAGTAGTAACGGCCGACTTCCATCTCAGCTGCCGCAAGCGTGTCCTCAGCTACCCGGATGCGGTTGTCGGCCTCGCGGGCATACTTGCTGTCTGGGTAGCGGGTCTTCAGAGTTTTGAGCTGCGCAAGCGCCTTGCGTGTTGCAGTCTGATCGCGGTTTGGCTGACGCATCTGATCGAAATAGGACGACGCAATGATGTGATGCGCCAGCGGAGCCTCCTTGGTGCCCGGATGCATCGTCGTGTACCGCTCAGCGGATGCAATCGCCTCGGGCAGCTTGCCGGCCTTATAATAAGCGTAGGCTGCCATCACGATAGCGCGGCGCGCTTCTGGCGAATAAGGATGCTCGCGATCGACGGCCTCGAACTTCTTCGAGGCCTCGTCGAATTTACCACGCGACATTAACTTGTCAGCGTCGGCAAACATCTGTGAAGGCGGATCGGGGTTCAGGATCTTTGCCGCGTCAGATGACGCGCAGCCAGCCAGGACGGCAACACCAAGCGCGAGCGCGCACGCCTTAAGCGCGCTCGGCAGGATCGCTCGCACTTTTGTTGTTATCCCCTCGTCCGGCATGAGCCTGTTTTCGCATCGGCGATTGCGGCCAAACTGCCACAGAACGCCTTGCCCCTCGCATCGAAGCTTATCGCGGCCATACCAGAGCTGACCGCACCAAACAACATACTATGCCTGGTTTTGGGCAATGAATGTGGTCCTTGTTGGACTTCCTAGTGGGGCCGCAGGCGGCGCCCATCGCAATGAACCGGCTGCGCGCAAGCCAAATGCAACTCCCGCTCATAAGAGCCGGTCGCGCATGCTCTCTATACTGCCAATGAAGTTACTCGCCTGCGGCGGCAACTGCGAAACCGATATCGACCGGGACCGTGTCGCGA
>CAYOPW010000020.1:0-38391 GCA_964405975.1 uncultured Hyphomicrobium sp. | reverse complement strand
TCACAGGCGTTGCGCATCTCTATGGCGGAGAAGAGCGCCTGCTCGAAGATCTCTCGTCTCGGCTGTCAGACTTCGGGCTGACGGCGCGGGTCGGGCTCGCCGATACGCTTGGCGCTGCGCACGCCCTGGCTCGCTTCGCTGCCCCACGCGCCATTGCGCCGCCGGGCGAAACCGAAGCGGGCCTTGCGCCCCTTCCCGTCGAGGCCTTGCGGCTTGCACCAGGGACCGCGCTGCTTTTGAAGCGGCTTGGCTTGCGCCGCATCGGTCAGCTCTATCGCCTCCCGCGCGCAGCCCTTCAGAGACGGTTCCGTTCTTCTGAGACCGCTGAGGCGGTTCTTGCCCGCCTCGACCAGGCTCTCGGGTCCAAATCCGAGCCTTGCCGGCCGCTGGCAGAACCGCCAGCACTTTTCGTGCAACGCTCGTGGCCCGACCCACTCATCTCTGCTGAGGCTTTGGAGGCTGAGACGGCGCAACTTGCAACAGAGCTGTGTGGAGTACTCGATGCACGCGGACTGGGTGCGCGCCGCATTTGTCTTTCGCTCTACCGCGCCGATGGAACGGTGGCGAATGTGTCCACCGGCATGAGCACTCCTTGCCGCGAGCCTGAACATCTGATGGCTCTTCTGAAAGAGAAGCTTGGGGACCTTGATGCGGGCTTCGGAGTCGACGTGCTGGTGCTTGCAGCTGAGCGTGTGGAACGCAAAGGCACACATCAAGCAGCGCTCGGGCCCCGGTTTGATAGTGCTGCGCGCACCGATCCTGCTGTGCTCGTCGATCGCCTCACGAACCGGTTAGGGGGCGCCCGCGTGAGCCGTCTTAATGCGCGTGCTAGCCACATCCCGGAGCGGGCCGAAGTCCGCACCCCGGCGCTTTCGCAGAGCACGCGCAAGAAAGAGGCCGCGGGCCCGGCCCGGCCCGGGCCGACGCGCCCGCCATTCTTGCTCACCGCTCCTGAGCCCATACGCGTGATTGCTGACATCCCCGAGGGCCCGCCGGCGCGCTTCACTTGGCGCCGGGTCGAACACCGAGTCGTGCGCGCGCAAGGCCCTGAGCGCCTTGCGCCAGAGTGGTGGCGCGAGATTGCGGCCGAGAAAAGCCGCACGCGCGACTACTACCGCATCGAGGACGAAGCCGGTGCAGGCTACTGGGTATTTCGCGAGGGGTTCTACAATAGCGATGAGGCACCGCCGCGCTGGTTCGTGCACGGGCTGTTTGGGTGATGGTGGTGCTGTGGCGTATGCCGAGCTGCAGGTCACGACCAACTTCTCGTTTCTGCGCGGAGCCTCGCACGGCGAGGAGCTTGTCGCGCAGGCGAAGGCGCTGGGCCTTACCGCGCTCGCCGTCACCGATCGCAATACCCTTGCCGGTATCGTGCGTGCGCACATGGCGGCCAAAGAGATTGGTCTCAAGCTGATCGTCGGCGCGCGCCTCGATCTTGAGGACGCGCCAAGTCTTCTGTGCTTTCCGCGCGACCGCAAAGCCTATGGCCGTCTGTGCCGTCTGCTTTCGGTTGGTCAGCTACGCGCGCAAAAAGGGGAATGCACGCTCTTTCTCGACGATGTTGTGCAACATGCAAAGGGTCAGATCTTCATCGCTCTGGCACCTGGAGACTGGGGCTGGCGCGCGCTGAGCGCCGCGCCTGGCGAACACGACGCCCCCAGCAGCGCTGAGATCATCCCTTTTGCATCCCGGCAACGACTTCACAGCGAGACATCGCAGCAGCCTCAGCCTTCTGGGGACAAACCTCAGAAGAAAAGAAGCTTTGAGGCAGAACTCCACCGCGTGAAGGCCGCCCTTAAAGGCACGCCCGTTCATCTCGCAGCAAGCCACACCTATCGCGGCGATGATCGCGCACGTATTGCAGCGCTTGCCATTCTTGCTGAGCGGTGCGCCACGCCACTGGTTGCCACCGGCGATGTGCTCTATCACGCATCGCACCGCCGCCCTCTCCAAGACGTGCTCTGTTGCGTGCGCGAAGGCACCACCATCTCTGAGGCGGGCTTCAACCTTGAAGCCAATGCCGAGCGGCACTTGAAACGTGCCAGCGAGATGGCGCGCCTTTTCAAGGGCTACGAGGCAGCAATCGCGCGCACGCTTGAGATCGCGGACGCTTGCCGCTTTTCGCTCGATGAGCTTGTCTACGAATACCCCGACGAGCCCATTCCGCCCGGCAAAAGTCCGCAATCGCATCTTGAGGATCTGACATGGGAAGGCGCGCGCTGGCGTTTGCCTGAGGGCATCCCCGACAAGGTGCACGCAACGCTTGCCCGCGAGCTGGAGCTGATCGATCAGCTGAACTATGCACCCTATTTCCTCACGGTGCTCGACATCGTCAACTTTGCCCGTTCGCGCAACATCTTGTGCCAAGGGCGCGGCTCGGCGGCCAATTCCGCGGTCTGTTACTGCCTTGGCATCACGTCTGTGAACCCCGCCGAGGTCGATCTGCTGTTTGAGCGTTTCATCTCGCCGGAGCGCAAGGAACCGCCCGACATCGATGTCGATTTCGAGCACGAGCGCCGCGAGGAGGTGATCCAATATATCTACGCGCGCTATGGCCGCGACCGCGCAGGGCTCACCGCCACCGTGATCAGCTATCGCGCGCGTTCTGCCGTGCGCGACGTCGGTAAGGCGATGGGGCTGTCAGAGGATACCGTTTCGGCTCTTGCCGGCATGGTGTGGGGGACGCGTTCAGGCGGCGTGCTGCCGGAAAAGCACGTGCGCGAAGCCGGGCTCGATCCGGGCGATCCCCTGCTCGCAACCGTCTTAGAGCTGACCCAAGAGTTGATGGGCTTCCCGCGCCACCTTTCGCAGCACGTCGGCGGCTTCGTGTTGACGCGGGGGCCGCTCGTGGAGGTCGTTCCCGTAGGCAACGCGGCTATGGAAGACCGCACCTTCATCGAGTGGGACAAGGACGACATTGCCGCGTTGGGCTTGTTGAAGGTCGATGTCCTCGGGCTTGGCATGCTTTCGTGTATCCACCGCGCTTTCAATCTTATCGATATGCATTATGGGCGGGCTTTGACGCTCGCCAACATCCCGCGCGAGGACGCCGCCGTTTACGACATGCTGTGCAAAGCGGATTCGATTGGTGTGTTCCAGGTCGAAAGCCGCGCGCAGATGAACATGCTGCCGCGCTTGCGTCCGCGCACTTTCTATGACCTCGTTATAGAGGTGGCGATCGTGCGCCCCGGCCCCATCCAGGGCGACATGGTGCACCCCTATCTGCGCCGCCGCTCAGGCGTGGAGCGCGAGCATTATCCCTCGCCTGCGCCGGAGCACGGACCTGCGGACGAGCTCAAAGATATTCTCGGCAAGACCAAGGGCGTGCCGCTCTTCCAAGAGCAGGCCATGCGCATCGCTATGGTGGCGGCACGCTTTTCTGACGCGGAAGTCAATGAGCTGAGAAAGGCCATGGCCACCTTCCGCCGCCGCGGCACCATAGGGCTTCTCGAAAAGAAGATGGTCTCGTCCATGGTTGCGCGCGGTTACAGCGAGGAGTTTTCGCAGCGCTGCTTCAATCAGATCAAAGGCTTTGGCGAGTACGGGTTTCCTGAGAGTCATGCCGCGAGCTTTGCCCTCCTCGTCTACGTTTCGGCTTGGATCAAGTGTCACTATCCGGCGGTGTTTGCGGCGGCCCTTTTGAACTCGCAACCCATGGGCTTTTACGCGCCAGCGCAGATCGTACGCTGCGCGCGCGAGCACGGGGTGGAGGCGCGTGGGGCCGACGTGAACCTTTCGGAATGGGATTCGACGCTGGAGTCGGGCGGACCGGATGGTGGCCGAGCCTTGCGCCTCGGCTTGCGCCAGATCGACGGACTTCGGGAAGAAGAGGCCAACAAACTTTGTGCTGGCCGCCGGCCGTTCCGCGATGTGCACGATCTGTGGATGCGCGCGGGCTTGCTGCTTTCAACTTTGGAAAAGCTTGCTGCCGCAGACGCCCTTCGCTCCATGAAACTCGATCGCCGCCAGGCTTTGTGGGAGGTCAAAGCCCTTAACGCGGCCGAGCCATTGCCGCTCTTCACCTGGAACGAGACGCGCGAGGTGGGGCCCGAGCCTGACGTTGCGTTGCCTGTGATGCCGCTCTCAGAGCACGTCGTCAACGACTACCAGACGCTCAAGCTTTCTCTCAAAGCGCATCCCATGAGTTTTCTGCGCGCGTATCTGACTTTGGCTAGCAACGGTTCTGATCAGCCATCGTCTCCTTTACCGTCATCCCGGCGGAGGCCGGGATCCACGACACGCTGCCGAGCAGATGTGGATAGTTGCGTGGATCCCGGCCTCCGCCGGGATGACGTCAGTGGGTCGGAGAAGAGAAAGGCGGAAACAACATCTCCTGGCAGGAGGGTTTATGCTTGTTGCGAGCTGCGTCAGCTGAAGGACGGCGCGTTTGTGTCTGTCGCAGGCGTCGTGCTCGTGCGCCAGCGGCCGGGCTCAGCCAAAGGCGTCGTGTTCATGACGATCGAGGACGAGACGGGCGTGGCCAACACCGTTGTTTGGCCTAAGACGCTAGAACGCTTCCGCAAGGTGGTGATGGGCGCGCGCCTTATCATCATCCATGGGCGTATCCAGCGTCACGAGGACATCATTCATGTCGTCTCGGCAAAGCTGGAGGATCGCAGTGATTGGCTTGCACTTCTTTCCGAACATGCTGACAGCATGAAAGTACCGGTCGCCAACGCGGACGAGGTGCTGCGTCCCGATCCTGGTTCAGCGCGCAGCCCTGCCCATCCGCGCTGGGCCGGTCATCCGCGCAACGAGCGCATCATCCCCAAGTCGCGCGACTTTCATTGATCCCAAAGGCCTCTCCTACTTCGGGGGCGCCACTTTCATCGTGTTCTCCACCCCCTCCGCGCCCATGAACACCGCAAGGATGCGCGCAACGCCCTGGCCCGTATTGTGACCATCGTGGGCGGTATTGATCGCCTCCATCAGGCTGTCGCCCTTGCGATAAACGCGCTTGCCATGCGGTCCATAATCGACCGTGATTTCCCCTTCCAGCATGTATCCAAACAGGGGGACCGCGTGCTCGTGCCAGCCCGTTGTTCCCCCAGGCGGCATGGTGACGATGGCAACTGTTATCTTCGGTTTTCCCGTTGGGTAGGAAAACGGCTGCTTCAGGATTGTCTCGCCGGTGACGAGCAGCGGGCTCACTTCTTCGAGCGCATCGCCGCGATCGGCGCTCCAGAACATGAAGAAAGTGCCAAGCAGGATACTCGCTGCGGCAAAGAGCCCTGCTTTCGCGAGATGCGGCGTGGAAGCTGTCGGCATAGGTTCCTACCTTTTACGAGTGAATTGACTGGAATTACCGCTGCTCATGACCAGGTGCGGTTAACGGACGCAATGCCTCCCTAATAGGACTCGCTTGTGACGAACGTCCACAGGTTCGCGCTTGCCAAGCGTGCAGGCGGGCTCCATCACCCTCGACAGAACCACCCGTTGCCCCGATAAAGAGCGTCGCCCGCACCACAAAGACAATGCCCATGCACGATCCCGCACCACGATGTTCCGCCCCGCGACCGCTGAGGTGGAGTCACCGGGTTATTACGGTCGTCTTGCTGTTTACCGCTCTTTTTACCGCTACTCCTGCCTGGGCAAAAAATACCCGCAGCGCACCGGAGACGGAGACAAACACCGCGGAGAAAACGCTTGCGGTCGCAGAGCAGCACATGGTGTCAGCTGCCAATCCTTATGCGGCTGAGGCAGGACTCGAAATACTTCGCGCGGGCGGCTCTGCCGTTGATGCAGCAATCGCTGTGCAGCTCGTTCTGAATCTTGTGGAGCCGCAGTCATCAGGAATCGGCGGGGGCGCGTTCCTGTTGCATTGGGATGCAGCAACCGCTTCGCTTAAAGCCTACGATGGCCGCGAGACGGCGCCTGCCTCTGCCCGCCCGGACAGGTTTATTGTTGATGGCAAGCCGATGCCATTCACGCAAGCGGTGCGCTCGGGATTGAGCGTTGGCGTGCCAGGCCTGGTCCGCTTGCTTGCCACTGTGCACCGTGCACATGGGCGGATGCCGTGGGCGAAACTGTTTGAACCTGCTATCCAGCTTTCCGAAAATGGCTTCAAAGTCTCACCGCGTCTGCACTTCCTGCTGAGATGGCAGGGCGCCGATAGCTTCGTTCCCGCTGCGCGCCGTTACTTCTTTACGCGCACCGGCAACGCCTGGCCCATCGGCCACGAGCTCAAGAACCCGGAGTTTGCTGCAACGTTGCGGCGCATCGCGGTAGATGGCGCCGATGGTTTCTATGACGGTCCGATCGCCGAGGCGATCGTTGCTGCGGTGGATAACGCACCTTTTGCGTCCGGAGGCATGACGCTTGACGATTTGGCAAACTACCAAGTCAAAGAACGCGAGCCGCTGTGTTTTGACTATCGCGAGCGGAGGATCTGCGGCATTGGCCCACCCTCGTCAGGTACGACGACTGTCGCCCAAACTTTGAAGCTGCTTGAGCCGTTTGATCTGGGCCAAGGGCCGGACGCGGCGATGTCCACACGGGCGCTGCATCTCATCTCCGAAGCCCAGAAGCTTGCTTATGCTGATCGCAACCGTTACATCGCGGACCCCGATTTCGTTGAGATCCCTAGCGGGCTGCTTGATCCGGGTTATCTCAACACTCGCCGAGCACTAATCGATCCGCTGCGAGTTATGCAGCGGCCGAAACCGGGTGAGCCTCCGGGTTTGGGTAAGCAATCCTTCGGTCTCGACATGACGACGGAAAACATCGGCACGAGCCATATCTCGATCATCGATAAAGACGGCAATGCCGTTTCCATGACAACCACCATCGAGGGCGCATTCGGCTCGCATATCTGGGCCGCCGGTTTTCTTTTAAATAACGAGCTGACCGACTTTTCTTTTCGGCCATCCGATGCCCAGGGGCGCCCCATCGCCAATTCCGTGGGACCTGGAAAGCGCCCGCGCAGCTCCATGGCGCCTACGATTGTATTCAATAAGGATGGCAAGGTGGAAGCTGTACTGGGTTCGCCCGGCGGGAGCCGCATCATACTTTATCTGGTTAAATCGCTCGTTGCGCTCATCGATTGGGGCATGGACGCGCAAGCTGCCATAGACCTGCCGAATTTCGGCAATCGCGGTTACAGTTTCGAGATCGAGATGGGTGGGGACGCGGTCTGGACGGCACTGAGGCTTAGGGCGCTTGGGCATCGTATTGCGCCAGCGACCATGAATTCTGGTTCGCATATAATCGTCAATAGCAATGGCCATTTGCGAGGCGGGGCGGACCGGAGGCGCGAGGGCACAGCGCTTGGGGATTGAGGCCGCCGTCACATCGTGCGAAGCCGTAAGCCCGCAACGAAAGACAAAGACCCAAAGCTCGTGACTTCGCTTTCCATCATTATTGCCGGTGCGGGCATCCTAGGCCTCTGGCAAGCCCTGACGCTTGCGCGCGCCGGCCATCGTGTGCGTCTCGTCGAGGCGAGCACAGAACCATTTGCGGATTCAGCCAGCCGCTATGGTGGCGTTATGTTGGCGCCCGACCGCGAGGCCGAAGCCTATCCGCCGATTTTCCGCGAGTTGGGTCACGAGTCCATGGACCTTTGGCGCGCCGCATACCCCGATCTTTCATTCTCAGGCGGGCTCGTCGTTGCCAGTGCGCGCGATCGAGCCGATCTGGAACGCTTCGCGCGCCACACGCAAGGCCACAAGTCGCTCGATGCAACGGAGCTTGCACATTTGGAACCTGATCTTGCGGGATGTTTTGCGTCGGCACTCTATTTCGCTGACGAAGCTCACATGCCGGCAACGGCAGCGTTGAAGTTCCTCCTTGATGAGGTGCGCAAAGCGGGGGGCGTTGCGTCATTCGGTGTCAGCACGCCGCCTGCGAACGCAGACGCGCTCATAGATTGCCGCGGGCTTGCCGCACGCGATGCGCTTGCCAATCTGCGTGGTGTACGCGGTGAGCGGCTGATCGTGCGATCCGGCGAAATCACATTTCGCCGTCCGGTCCAACTCCTGCATCCGCGGCATTCGCTCTACGTCGTGCCGTGGGGGGACGGGCGCTACATGATTGGCGCAACAGTCATCGAAGCGGAGGATGACGGCCCCGTTACGGTGCGCTCGGCGCTGGAACTGTTGGGGGCCGCTTACGCCGTGCACTCTGGTTTCGCAGAGGCGGAGATCTTGGAATTCGGCGCCGGGGTGCGTCCGGCCTTTCCCGATAATATGCCGCGCGTCATCGTGCGCGAAGGCGGGCGGCGCATCTTCGTCAACGGTGCGTATCGCAATGGCTTCCTGTTGGCGCCGATACTCGCCAAGGCCGTTGCCGAGTTCCTGGAAACCGGTGCACGCGCCGAGGCATTGGTCGAGGTGTGTTGAAACTGTGCTAGCCCGTGCGGGTGACGGGTTCACTCTTGCGCTGCTGTGCGACGGCACGCACTCGTGCGCCGACGTCCGGGTTGCGGTCGATAAAGCGGTGGAAATCATCGCAATCGAGTACCAGGAGATCGGTCGACTTGATTGCCGTCACCGTAGCGGTGCGTCGCTCTCGCGTGAGTAGCGCCATCTCTCCGAAGAAGTCGCCTTCGTGCAGCAGGATCTTGCCGTCGACGGTGTCGACTTGAACGGTGCCGCTGGCAATGAGGTACATGCCGTCGCCCGGCTCGCCTTTGCGGATAATAACGGTCCCCGCCGGCACCATGCGGGCTTTCAAAATGCTAACAAGGTCGGAAATTGATGCTGCGTCGAGATGAGCGAACAGAGGAACGTGAGCAACCATAGCGAAGGTTACGACGAAGTCTCTACGGCGAATCTCCTCATAGAAACCACGCCCGATGATCGCGACAGGCAAGGCAAAGCAAAAGATGCCGAGCATCACCGTAATGGCTGCGATAATGCGACCAGTCGCGGTCACCGGCTCCAGCTCCCCGCCGCCAATCTTGGCAAGCATGGCCGCAGACCACCACATAGATTTCGACATATCGCCGAGGCGGTCGGGCTGGATGTGGCCTTCAACGACATGCATGGCCGCTGCGGCCGCCATCATGACGCCGACGAGAATGACAACGCACGCCAGCAATGCCCGCCGTTCCAACGCAACGACGCGGCCAATTGTGGCAAGCGCCGGTGAATACCGCGCCAGCTTCAAGAAGCGGACGAGGCGCGTGAGCCGCAGCGCGGCGACGCCTGGGAATAAGACCTCAAGTACGAACGGCACGAACGCCAATGCGTCGATGACCATCATGGGCGTTGCCGCAAAACCCAGCCGTGCCCGCATTGGGCTTATCCCGTGGAGCAGGGGATGCTCAGGCGCCACCCAAAGGCGTGCGGCATACTCGATGGCAAAGACGAGGACGCAGATGCGGTCAAGCGCCTGCAGCTGGTCACCATAGGCTTGCTCGATTTCGGGCAGGGTTTGGGCGAGCGTGCCCGTCACATTGGCAATGATAAGCCCAACAAGGATCCAGTCGAGAACGCGCGAGGCAAAATCACGGCGGCGGCCATGCTCGAGGATATCGAACGCCCGCTGTCGTGCACTCGCAAGGTTGTGTTGCGCGTCGCTCACGTAGCTTTAACTCCAAGGCCGCTGCCGCACGGCCTGCCGCTGGCTTGGCAGTGGCCAGTCTAGCCGACGCGCGGCGATTTGGGAGCCACCGAAAAGGGGGACGGTTATCGCTGTTTGATAGGCAATTCGCGTGTGCCTTGAGGTTTGGCGGCGAAAGCTGTTGAATTGAGCGGCGAAAGCTAGAGGCCCCAGAGCACAAGGAGCATCCCGTGGGCGCCGAGACAAGGTCTCGCAGTGATATTCTCGTTAATGGGGTGCCCGTCACCACCAAGGTTGCGACCTTGGCAGATCTCGTGACCGAGTTAGGTCATGGTGTGGCGCGCGTCGCCACTGCGCGCAACGGTAACTTTGTACCTGAGCGGATTCGTGGCGAAACGTATTTGGCACCAGGTGACAGAATCGAGATCGTCTCACCGCGGCATGGCGGCTAAGAGTCAGAGACCATGAACGTCGTCGAACCACACACCAAGCCGCAAAGTCCGTTTGTTCTCTATGGCGTCGAACTTGGCTCGCGGCTTCTTCTTGGCACGGCGCAATATCCTTCGCCTGACGTTCTTGCTCGCGCGGTGGCGGCATCCGGCGCAGGCGTGGTCACGGTGTCGCTGCGGCGCGAGCGGGCGCGCGGCCGCCAGGGCGAGCGTTTCCTGGAACTGATAGAGGCGACCGGCGCGCGGGTGCTGCCCAATACTGCAGGGTGTCGTACCGCGAAGGAAGCAATCACCACAGCGCAAATGGCGCGCGAGGTGTTTAGCACGGGCTGGGTAAAGTTGGAGGTCATCGCCAACGACGACACGCTACAGCCCGAGGTGGTTGGTCTCGTCGAAGCCGCGGCGGCTTTGACCCAGGATGGTTTCAAGGTGTTGCCCTACACGACCGAGGATTTGTCGATCGCTGAACGGCTGATGGCGGCGGGCTGCGAGGTCTTGATGCCCTGGGGCTCACCGATCGGTTCGGGGCGGGGCCTTGCCAATCGTTACGCACTACAAAGCTTGCGCGCCTACTTCCCAGCCGTACCGCTCGTCATCGACGCCGGCATCGGCGCACCATCGCACGCGGCTGACGCTATGGAGATGGGCTACGACGGTGTTCTCATAAATACCGCTATCGCCAAGGCCGGTGACCCTGTGCGCATGGCGGCCGCGTTCGCGCAAGCCATCGAAGCGGGCAGGGAGGCTTTCGAAGCCGGCTTGATGGGAGTGCGCGACATGGCCTCGCCGTCGACGCCAGTGGCCGGCACGCCGTTCTTCGACCTATCGCCTCCTTCCAGAAAACCAGGAGATGGCTAGCGATATGGTTGGCGCGCCGGCCGTCTTCTACCCGATTGTGCCCGACGCAGATTGGCTGGAGCGTCTCGTCCCGCTGGGTGTTCGCACCGTTCAACTTAGGATCAAGGGCGCAGACAGCGCGGGCGTGCTCCGACAGATAAAAACGAGTCTTAAGGTCACCAGCGACTACGGCTGCCAGCTCATCGTGAACGACTATTGGCGCGAGGCAATCAGGGCGGGTGCCAATTACGTGCACCTCGGGCAGGAAGACTTGGCTGCTGCCGATCTGGCCGCGATCAAGGCGGCGGGGATTCGGCTTGGGATCTCGACACACAGCACAGAAGAGCTGGAAATAGCGCTTGCGGCGGCGCCCGACTACGTGGCGCTAGGGCCCATCTATGAAACGAGGCTCAAGGCCATGAAGTGGGAGCCGCAGGGCCTTGCCCGCATCGGTGAATGGAAGTCCCGTATCGGCGACCTGCCACTTGTTGCGATCGGCGGAATTACGCTGGATCTCGCTCCGGGTGTGCTGGCTGCGGGCGCCCAATCGGCGGCCGTCATCACGGATATTATGACGGCACCTCAGCCTGAGGATCAGATTGGCCAGTGGCTCAAATGGGCGGCCGACGCGGCAGAAGACGGTAGATTCGCCAACCAATTGCGGCAATAAATATCAAAAAAGGATGACATTCCCGGTGGATCCGCGCTTGCGTTCGCCTGGAGGGTGGCTTCAAATGGAGCAAACCTCTTAGTATTGGGCCGGAAGGATGGCGGCCAGCGGACAAGTTGGCGCGTATGGCTTACCGCTTCAAGCTCAATGAATTGTTCGAGGAAGGTCTCCGGCGCATTGCGCTCGAGCAGCTTGATCGTGCTGCCTCGCAGCTTCGTGAGGGCAAAGATCATGCCACTGCCGTGCACGAGACGCGCAAGGCGCTAAAGCGATTGCGCGCGCTGCTGCGCCTTGTGCGCCCGACATTGCGAGAACACGCCTTCGGAGAGGAAGACGCACACTTGCGCGAAATCGCCCGCATTTTGTCGGGTGCACGCGATCGCCACGTACTTCTGGAGACGGTCAACAAGCTTGAGGCCAGTTCCGGATCGGCTATCAAAGGAGCAGGGGACACGATTCGGGAGATCTTGCGGGCCGCAAATGGCGGGGACACCGCCAACGTCGACGCTGCAGCAACCAAACTGGCGCTTGATCAGCTTGCCGTCGCCAAGCACAGGTTCTCGCTGTTGAAGATTATGGGCCGCGGATTCGAAGCCGTCGGACCCGGGCTTGAGGCGAGCTACCGTAAGGGGCGTCGCACTCTTCGAGCAGCTTATGCCGAGGGCTCCGACGATAGCTTTCATGACTGGCGCAAGTGTGTTCAGCAGCATTGGCGGCACATGATGTTGCTGTCCAACGCGTGGCCGGACTATTTCGCCGCTCGCATCGCCGAGTCGCGGTCGCTGTCGCAGATATTAGGCGACGACCACGACCTTGCTCTGCTGAAAGCTTATGTCAGAGCCGAGCCGACCGGACGTATCAGCTCCGCCCAGACACACTTCGTAGAAAAGCTTGCGCGCCGCCGCCAAAAACAGTTGCGCGTGGCAGCCCAACCCATGGGTGCGCGACTCTACGCCGAGAGTGCGAGAGGACTGCATCGCAGGATGGCGCAGTACTGGATATCAGCCGTCGCGCTGAAGGAGCAGGAGCCAGTAGAGGCACCCTCGCCGGTTTCGCACAAACCGCGCAAACCGTCGCGCAAGGCCGCTCCGAATTCGCCTAAACGCAGACAAACCGCTGTCTGACATTAAGCCCTTTGTGCAATCGGCCGCCTACCGTTATTCGACTAGACTATCGCTGACATTCGATTGCCGAGGAATAACTTCATATGAATGAGACGAAGACGAGCGCTCAGTTCGAGCCGGGCCGCGAGGCGTGGCCAAGCGGACATCCCGATGTTCCCCACGGGCGACTTGGCGTCCTCTTGTTGAACCTCGGCACGCCGGACGATACCGATTATTGGTCGATGCGCCGTTACTTGAAAGAATTCCTTTCAGACCAGCGCGTCATTGAGGTTCCGCGCTGGAAGTGGTGGCCGATCCTCAATCTGATCATTTTGACGGTGCGGCCTGGCCGCAAGGGCAAGGACTATGAGACGATCTGGAATAAGGAGCGCAATGAAGGCCCGCTAAAGACCATCACACGCAGCCAGGCAGAGAAACTCGCCGAGGCGTTTTCTGATGATCCGCGCATCATCGTTGACTGGGCTATGCGCTATGCCAATCCGGCCACCGACTGCCGCATTCGCGCATTGAAGGATCAAGGCTGCGACCGAATCCTCTTGGTCCCGCTCTACCCGCAGTATGCCGCCGCCACGACGGCGACGGCGTGCGATCAGGCATTTCGCGCGTTGATGAAGATGCGTTGGCAGCCAGCGGTGCGTGCAGCGCCCAGTTACCACGACGATCCTGTCTATATCGAAGCCGTTGCCGCTTCCATGCGCCGTGATCTCGCAAAGCTCGAGTTCGAACCAGAAGTGATCATCGCTACCTTCCACGGCATGCCGCAAGCGTACCTAGAAAACGGTGACCCTTACCATTGCCAATGCCAGAAGACGTCGCGGCTGTTGCGCACCGTCATGGGCTGGCCGGAGGACAAGTGGCTAACGACGTTCCAATCACGGTTTGGCAATGACCCTTGGCTCCAGCCCTATACGGACGAGACGGTAACGCGTCTAGCCAAGGAAGGTGTGAAGCGCTTGGTGCTCGTCGCGCCCGGCTTCTCCGCCGATTGCCTTGAGACCCTTGAAGAGCTCGACGTTGAAAACCGGCACTACTTCGAGGAGAACGGCGGGGAAAAATACGCCTACCTGACGGCGCTCAATGACAGTGAGGAGGGGCTGAGAGTGATAGAAAACATTGTTAGGCGGGAACTCAAAGGTTGGGTTTGATAGCGCAAGGGTAATTTATTTTCTCTACGTGGTGTCATAAGTTACTGCTTTTCAATAATTTATTTACTCTATTTTTGCGACTGCGCTTTAGTCTGGTCAGCAGTTTATGCAACCGGTGGGGCAATTTTCCATGGACCTTGGGGCGCTTAACCCGTTTTCTGGCGGGTTCGAAATCTTTGGCATTCTTCTCATCTTTTTGGTCGTCGCAGCATTGTGGTCGACCGTCAAGATCGTGCCGCAGGGCAGCAATTACACGGTCGAGAACTTCGGCCGTTACACGCGAACACTTCAGCCCGGTCTACACATCCTCATCCCGGTCATGGAGCGCGTCGGCGACCGGATCAACATGAAGGAGCAGGTGCTCGACATCCCCAGCCAGGACGTCATCACGCGCGACAACGCTATGGTGCGCGTCAACGGCGTTACGTTCTTTCAGGTGATAAACGCTGCCCGTGCCGCCTACGAGGTCGATGAGCTGGAGATGTCAATTGTCAATCTCACCATGACCAACATTCGTACTGTCATGGGTTCGATGGATCTCGATGAACTTCTGTCCAACCGTGATCAGATCAACGCCCAGCTCCTGCACGTTGTCGATCAGGCGACCGAGGCCTGGGGGATCAAAGTCACCCGCATCGAGATCAAAGACATCGATCCCCCCCGCGACTTGGTCGACAGCATGGCGCGCCAGATGAAGGCCGAACGTGAAAAGCGCGCCCAGATTTTGGAAGCCGAAGGCCACCGGGCCGCAGAGATCCTGCGCGCTGAAGGCGAGAAGCAGGCGGTTGTGCTGGACGCCGAAGGCCGGCGCGAAGCCGCCTTCCGCGACGCCGAAGCGCGCGAGCGCCAGGCGGGTGCCGAAGCCAAGGCGACGCAGCTCGTCTCTGATGCGATCGCGGATGGCAACGTGCAAGCGATCAATTACTTTATCGCCAACAACTACGTGAAGGCTCTGGAATCGCTGGCTAAGGCCCCTAACCAGAAGGTGATTATGATGCCACTGGAGGCGTCTTCGGTGATCGGATCGGTTGCAGGGCTCGCTCAGATCACCTCTGAAGCCTTCAGTGGCGGTGCGAACGGCTCTACGCCGCCGCGCGGCTCCGGGCGGGGCAGTGTTCCGCAGGTTTGAGCGGGCGAACGCCTTTTCGGTCCACAAGACAAGCTAAGCAGCCATGCTACGCGGTGAGGATTGTCGTAACCGTCTCTGTTATGCTCGTAGGCTGAAGGGTGAGGGCTTAAGCGATGTCGATAGTTGATTTCCTTTGGAACCTAGGTCCGTGGAACTGGATCATCCTAGCGGTCATATTGTTCCTGCTGGAAACGTTGGTTCCCGGCGTTCACTTCGTTTGGTTCGGCCTCTCAGCCTTTATCGTGGGTGGGTTGAGCTTCTTCGTTGATGTTCCGTGGCAATGGCAGCTCGTTATCTTTGCCGGCATATCGTGCGTGACCGTGTTCTTTGTGCGCCGGTATGCGGCGCCCGATATGCACGGCACCGACGAGCCCGATCTCAATACCCGCGCGGCACAGTACATCGGGCGAGAGGTGCTGGTCGAAGAGGCGATCGCCGGAGGGCGTGGCAAGGTGCGCGTCGGAGACACGCTCTGGCCAGCGCAAGGCTCAGATGCCCCCAAGGGCGCGCGCGTTAAGATCACCGGGACAAGTGGCACAGTGCTGATCGTGGAGCCGGAATCGGCCTGATCGGAAATCTTCAAACGTGCTTGTTCTAAGTCAGTGCGGCCAGACCTACGCCACGCCGGTCCGCAGCAGATCGTGAACGTGCACGATGCCGACGGGCTTGCCCTTATCGACCACAAACAACGCGGTGATGCGCGAGGCGTTGATTAACTCCAACGCTGCTGAGGCGAGCATCTTGGGCTTGGCCGTTTTGGGCCGGCGCGTCATGACATCGACGGTGCGCGCTGCCAGCAGATCCTCACCCATATGACGACGCAAGTCACCGTCGGTGACGATACCGATCAGCTTGCCCTTGGCGTCGACGATCCCCAAGCAGCCAAAGCTTTTTTGCGTCATGGTAACGAGCGCTTTGCTCATGATCTCAGTGTCGCGGGCGAGAGGCAATTTATCGGCTTTATGCATGACATCGCCGACATACTTGAGGCTGGCGCCAAGCGAGCCGCCGGGATGAAAGGTTTTGAAGTCATGCGCGGTGAAGCCCTTCGCCTCTAACAGCGCAATCGCGAGACAGTCGCCAATCGCAAGCTGCATAGTCGTCGATGTGGTCGGTGCCAGTCCGTGCGGGCAGGCTTCCTTCGTGCGCGGCAGCTCCAAAACGACATCTGACTGCTGGCCAAGTGCAGATTGCGCGCGCGATGTAATCGAGATGAGGGGCACCGAAAAGCGCCGCGAATACGTAATGAGGGGATTGAGCTCGACGGTTTCGCCAGACCACGACAAGACCAACATCACGTCATCGGCTGTGATCATCCCGAGGTCGCCGTGCGACGCCTCTGTCGGGTGGACGAAAAATGCCGGTGTACCGGTGGATGCAAACGTGGCCGCGATCTTCTGGCCGACGTGCCCGCTCTTGCCAACGCCGGAGACGATCACGCGGCCATTGGCGACGCGCATCAACCGTAGCGCAGTTCCAAACGGTCCTCCCAACGGACCGCCGAGCGCTTCCTTAATTTGGGCTAAACCTTCACGCTCCAGGTCGAGCGTGCGCATCGCCGAAGCGATTGGCAAGTGAGCAAGCCGCTTGCCGCCGTCTATGCTTTTTAGCTTGCGTAAGGGTGCTCCACCCGCCGTCATGGCTGGTCTCCCCCGATGCCCCCAGCGGCATGTAAGGCCAAGAGTTTCTTACGAATCCCCGGCTCTGTCTAGGTAGCCCGGCGCTTCCTGGTGCCGCATCCCCTTATCTTTTCGCAAACAGTGCGGTATCCGGCACAGTCCCACAGTCGCGGCGATCTATGGCCTTCGCGTGGCGGTTATACTCTTTGGAACGCCAAACCAGATAACGCACGGAAAACGGATGGTTTTTACTCCGATTGCCGGCTGCGGGGAGTCATATCAAGAGGCCCGCAGCAATTTCCCAAGCAACCCCGGCCCGTTGTGGCCACGTTTCGCTTGGCGTGTGTTGGCCGCGTTAGTGCGCGTTAGAGGAGTTTCTTGAGCTCAGCTCGCAGGGCAGACGCAAGGTCTTCGCGCTCCAGCGCGTAAGCCACGTTGGCCGCAAGATAGCCTAGTTTCGAACCGCAGTCGTAGATCGTCCCGTCGAAACGTGTAGCAAAGAACGGTTGGTCGTCGTGTCCGAGCATCGTGATCATGGCGTCGGTGAGCTGAATCTCACCGCCTGCCCCGCGTTCCTGGCGCGCGAGCAGATCGAAGATCTCAGGCTGCACGATATATCGTCCCGTGATATGCAGATTTGACGGTGCGCTTCCCGGCTTCGGTTTCTCGATCATGCCGGTGATCGGCGAGACGTTTGCTGTACGATCCTCCACGCCAACAATGCCATACAGATGAGTCTGATCCTCTGGCACCGGCGATACGGCAATATGGTTTCCGCCGAGCTCTTCGTAGGCTGCCATCATCCCCGCCAAGCAAGGTGTTGGACCATGATGCAACATGTCGGGCAAGAGAAGCGCGAACGGCTCATCACCTATGATGTCGCGCGCGCACCATACCGCGTGACCGAGTCCTAATGGTGCCTGTTGTCTCGTAAAGCTTGTGCATCCGGCGGCTGGCAACTCGCTTGCAAGCGCATCGAGTTCTTTGGTCTTGCCGCGCGCGGCAAGAGTTTGTTCGAGTTCAAAAGCAATATCGAAATGATCCTCGATTGTCCCTTTGTTGCGCCCGGTAACGAAAACGAAGTGTTCGATGCCAGCGGCACGCGCCTCATCAACGACGTGTTGAATGACCGGTCTGTCGACAACCGTTAGCATCTCTTTAGGCATAGCCTTGGTTGCGGGAAGAAAGCGCGTGCCCAAGCCTGCTACAGGAAAGACGGCCTTTCGAATGCGTTTTTTGGCTGTGGGCATGGGGAACTCCGAGCGTGATATGCGATCGAATAGGGTGTCAGGCCAAAATTTGGCGTAAATCTTGGACGCCTTTGAGTGGAAAAGAGTTTTGTTTCCGTCTTACGTAGGGCATGTCAATGCTATGCTTTATGTGATGGCGGTTCCGCAATGAGAGGAAGAGATTGAAACCATGACCGTTCTTGTGACCGGCGGAGCCGGATACATCGGAAGCCATATGGTTCTCGAACTCCTCGATTCGGGAGAGGGTGTCGTTGTGCTCGACAACCTCTCTACGGGTTTCCGCTGGGCGGTGCCCACCAGCGCAACTCTTGTCGTGGGCGATGTTGGCGATCAGGAGCTGGTCCGCAGCATTGTGCGCAAGCTCGGTGTGAAGGCCATCATCCACTTTGCTGGATCGATCATCGTACCAGAGTCCGTTGCAGATCCGCTGGGCTACTACCACAACAATACCGTCAAGTCGCGCGCCCTGATGGAGGTTGCCGTCGAGATGGGGATTGAGCAGTTCATCTTCTCATCCACCGCCGCAGTCTACGGGAACCCAAGCGAAGTTCCTGTACGCGAGGACGCCGAGCTTAAGCCAATGTCGCCCTATGGTTCATCGAAGTTAATGACCGAGACCATGCTGGCAGACGCGGCGCATGCGCATGATATCCGCTATGTTGCCCTGCGCTACTTCAATGTGGCTGGCGCCGATCCGCAAGGGCGCTCAGGCCAATCGACGGCGAATGCCACGCACCTTATCAAGGTCGCGAGCGAGGCGGCCCTCGGCAAGCGTCCTTGCCTAGAGGTGTACGGCACGGACTATCCTACCGACGACGGCACCTGTGTTCGCGACTACATTCACGTGACCGATCTTGCACGCGCACACATGGCGGCGCTGCGCCATTTGCGTGATGGCGGAGAGTCTGAGATTTTCAACTGTGGATACTCGAAGGGCTTCTCCGTTCTTGAAGTGATCGACGCGGTAAAAAGGGTATCGGGCGCCGATTTCGAAGTGCAGAATGCGCCGCGCCGCGCCGGTGACCCAGCGGCTATCGTTGCCGCGTCCGACAAGATCCGCGTGCGCCTTGGCTGGCGGCCAGAGTTCAACAATCTGGATACGATAACTGCGCACGCGCTTGCTTGGGAATCCCACTTAGAGCAGTTCAAGCACGCGAGCTAAGGCCGAGACCTCTGGCGACCGGCGGCGGCCTTGGCCCGCCAAGCCGCAAAATTGCCCCGAAGTCCGGTGAGGTATGGCCGGCGAAACAATCCACTCGGGGAGATGCGCCGTGTTTGCCAGCACCAAACTTAAAATGGGCTGCACCCTCGTTCGCACAAACGCTGTGATTTGCGCCGCCACGCTTCTCGTCGCTATTGCGACTCCGGCACTGGCCGCTCAGTCCTTCAGTGCGTTTCTTGAAGGCTTGTGGCCTGAGGCGCAAGCGTTGGGCGTTTCGCGCAAGACCTTCGTTGCGGCCTTTCGCGGCGTCAAACCTGACTACTCGCTCCCTGATCTCATCATCAAGGGCCGCAGGCGCGACGATAGCGCTGGCCAGGCCGAATTTACGAAATCGGCCATGGACTACCTCGATCCCAAATATTTGCGCCGCTTAGCCATCCAGGGGCGCAAGTTCCTAAAGCAGCATGAGCACGCAATCGCGAACATCGAGAAGACGACGGGCGTCGATAGGTACATCCTTGTGGCCATCTGGGGCCGGGAGACGTCGTATGGTCGCCACCGTCTCCGCCACGATTCAATCCGCGTTCTCGCCACGCAGGCCTACGTAGGCCGGCGCAGGGACATGTTCCGCAAAGAGCTACTCTATGCGCTAAAGATGCTGGAGGACGGAATCCCCCGCTCCAAGATGCGATCATCGTGGGCGGGCGCCGTAGGGCTTACCCAATTCATGCCGTCCGAATTCTACCAACATGCCGCGGATGGCGATGGTGACGGCCGCGCCGACATATTCAAATCCATTCCCGATGCGCTCGCCTCCGCAGCACGGCAACTCGCCAACAAGGGCTGGGTTCGGAACTTAAGATGGGGGTACGAAGCGCGCTTGCCGAAGAACGGCGATTGTTCGCTTGAGGGGCCGCCGGGAGCACGCACGATCCGTGAATGGGTAACCCTCGGTTTTGAACGCGCCGGCCCCAAGCCGTTCCGTCCTGACGAGGTTGTTCACGAGGCCTACCTGATGATGCCCTCAGGTGCTTATGGCCCTGCCTTCCTCGCCACCGAGAATTTCCAGGTCATCCGCCGCTACAACACGTCGGATCTTTATGCGCTGTTTGTCGGCAACCTTGCCGATCGCATCGCCGGCGGCGGCGATTTTCACACGCCCTCATCGAGGATTACCCAGCCGCGCACGCGCCAGGTCAAGGAAATCCAGTCGCGCCTCATCAAACGCGGCTTCGCCCTGCAAAAGATCGACGGCAAGATCGGTTCCAATACCCGACGCCAGGTGGGGACCTACCAAAAGCAAAACAAACTTAAGATCGACTGCTGGCCGACCCAGGCCGTCCTCAAGCACCTGCGTGCGACGGCCTCACTCGGCGCTAACGCGCAATAATCTTTAGCAATCGCGATCCAACATGATATTCGGTCCGCGCCAGGTTGGCCGCAACGCGTGGCGCGCGCTTAAGATTTCGCGCTGAGGAGTAAGAAAGATGAATCGCTGGGTCGAGGAGACGTTTCACCCGCATTGGCGCGTGCGTCTGGAAGCAGACGAAATCCTGCACGAGTTGAAAACGGAGCACCAGGATCTCGTTATCTTCAAGAACAAGACCTGGGGCACAGTGCTCATGCTCGACGGTGTCTGCCAACTCACGACGTCAGACGAGTTCGTCTACCATGAAATGATGGCCCATGTTCCGCTAATAACGATTGACGCGCCTCGGCAGGTGCTGGTCGTTGGCGGCGGAGACGGCGGTGTGCTGCGGGAGGTCCTAAAGCACCCTACGATAGAGAGGGCGATGCTGTGTGAAATCGATCGCACGGTCATCGACACCGCACTTAAGTTCTACCCGGAGATTCCTGGTAGTGCTTTCGAAGATGAAAGAACGGTGGTGGTTATCGCGGACGGGTGCAAGTTCGTCGCCGAAACGGACGAACGCTTCGATGCCATTCTCGTCGATTCTTCGGAACCGATTGGACCATCTGCGGTTTTACATACGCGCGAGTTCTTTGCCGATTGCAAGCACGCCTTGAAGAAGGACGGCATCCTCGTCACGCAGAACGGCCTGCCGTTTCTATTTCCCGACCATCTAGCGGGGACAACGCAGGCGTTCGCGTCGCTCTTTGAAAACGTCGCACCCTATTTGTGCGCGCAGCCGTGTTACTTCGGCGGACCGTTTGCTTTGAATTGGGCGAGCGATGAGGACGAGCACCTCGAAGAGTCGGAAAAGAGGCTCGCTAAGCGGCAGGCAAAGCGCGGCATCGAGACGAAATATTGGACGCCTGCCGTTCACAATGCCGCATTTGCGCTGCCGGCTTTTGCGGAAACTGTGGTCGAGAAGGCCATCGCGGCCGGGCGCCGCGAGACCAAAGCAGTGCGCGCTAATAATATGAGCGGAAAGTAGCTCGACTGTTGTCCGCGATCGGATCGGGCTCACTAGCCCGCGGCGAGTTTCGTTCCAAGCAGCCGATCGTAAACCTTGAGCGTTTGCTCCTTCATAGTCCGTAGCGAAAAGCTATCCAGCACGTGAGCGCGGGCGCGGGCGCCCATGCGAGCACGCTCCTCTGGCGGTAGCGCTATCGCTGCCGCGAGTGCGTCGGCAAGCCGAGTCGCGTCGGCGGGGGGCACCAGCCAGCCCGTTGCCGCGTCTTCAGCGACGCGCGGGGCGCTCATCACAGTCTCGGGCGGTGCGCCGATGTTTGTGGAGATGACAGGTGTTCCCATCACTTGCGCCTCTGCGGCAGCACGCCCGAACGCTTCAGGTTCCGTTGAGGCGACCACGGCAACGTGCGCGGCAAGAAAAGCGGCGGCCATATCATCGACATGGCCTACAAGACGCACCTTGTTTTCCAAACCCGCCGAGCGGATCGAATCTATCAACGAAGCCTCATACCCGCCGCGTCCCTGGGCATCTCCGGCTAGGATGAAAAGGGCGTCGTCCAAGCTGCCTTGCGCATTCAAGAGCCGGGCGGCCTCGATCACGACGTTCTGTCCCTTCCAGCTTGTGAGGCGGGCAGCGTGCAGCACCACACGCTGGTTCTCGTTCACCTCCCATGCCGCTCGCAAACCGGCAACGCGTTCCGGGGCTATGTGCGCCGGATCGTACAATGCGCCGTCAACGCCCCGGTAGATCACCTCAATTTTTTCGGTCGGTGTCCCATAGCGGTTGCGGATGAGGTCAGCGGTGTAGTGCGAATTGGCGATCACGGCGTCGCCACGCACCATGACGCTGTTATACAGGCGTTTCAGCGCGGTTTTTTCGCTGTATGCGCCGTGATACGTCGTGACGAAGGGCACGCCGGTTCGGCGGGCGGCGTAAAGAGCGCTCCAGGCCGGTGCGCGGCTGCGCGCGTGAATGAGGTCCACGCCGTCACGCCGGACGACCTCGGCGATACGGCGAACATTCCACATGAGCCGCATCGGGTTTTTGACCGCGGCGGGAAAGAACTGGACCTGGGCGCCGGTATCGCGTAGCCGCTGAACCAGTCGTCCGCCTTCCGTCAGGACGATGGCGCGCCCTCCTGCGCGTTCGACTGCGTCCGCGATCTCGATGGTGGAAAGTTCTGCACCGCCGGTATCGAGCTCGGGAATGATCTGCAGTATGGTCGGGCGGTTCTTGGTCACGCGGCTTCTCCGGCAGGCGACGAGGTTGTTTAGAGTGAGTGACAGCGAACCGCAATTCCTCGAGATGGGCCCAACAAGCAGCTACAAGTCGCGGCGCATTGCCTATATTGCTGAGCCGCCGGTTGCATCACCGCGTATCGGCCTCTTTTGGTTGTCGGGTTTCAAGTCCGACATGGCGAGTACAAAGGCAACGGCGATTGCCGCTTTTGCACGCGAGAAAGGCTACGGCTTTACGGGATTCGATTATTCGGGACACGGGCTTTCAAGCGGCCGCTTTGAGGATGGCACGATCGGGGCTTGGCTTGAGGAGGCTGAGACCGTTTTTCGAAGCGTGACGCGGGGCCGGCAGATCGTCATCGGATCCAGCATGGGCGGGCACTTAGCCCTATTGCTGCTGCGTCGGCTACTGCGCTCTAATTCTGCGGACGCGGAACGGATTGCTGCTCTCGTGCTGATCGCTCCGGCCTGGGATATGACTGAGGAGCTGATGTGGAAGGCCTTTCCCAAGGAGGCGCGTGAGAACCTGCTCGCAACCGGTGTCTACCTACAGCCTTCCGAATATGGAGAGCCCTATGCCATCACGCGCGAGCTCATCGAGGAAGGCCGCAATCATCTGTTCGCGCGCAAGCCCTTCGATCCAGGACGCCCTGTCGTGATCTTGCAGGGCTCGCAGGATCAGGACGTGCCGATCTCCCACGCACGCGCGCTCATGCAGTTCCTCAAAGGGGGATGGGCAGAGATGATCGAAGTTCCCGACGGCGAACATCGCCTGTCACGGCCGCAGGACCTGGACCTCCTGTTTGGTGCGATTGAAGGCCTTGCGGTTTACGACAAGGATTGATTGCCGCCTGGGTACACGTCGAGCGGGCCTGCCGCAACGCTCGACACACGGCGCTGGGCATGGGAGGTTTTGTCGTCAACCAACAAGGAACGGGCATGAAACAGGTAGCCCATCTCATATTGGTCGCGGCAGGCGCGCTGGTCACGCAGGTCCCGGCCGCCGTAGCAGGGCCCGGCGAGCGAGAAATCCTGCAGGAAGATGACGCCTATCAGCCCATTCTCCCGGATGTGGGTGGCGGCGACGGCGGATACCGCCCCGAATGGACCGATCCAGATGCGGGCCCGTCTGAAAACGGCGTAAACGACGATCCGACGCCATTTCTTCCATCCGACCCCGTTGGCATCCCGCCCAACGAGGATTAGATGGCATCGGTTGGATACGGCCAGCGGCTAGCGGGCAGGGAGGTGCGTGCGGACAAAATCTTGGATGCCGGCCAGGTTTCCAATAACGGGAACCTGCTGTGGTACGATCGGCATCTCTGCACGGTCCTCAAGATAAGCAGCAATGGGCCGACCATATCTTACGGCGAGTTCGATCTCGCTCAAGGTTCCATCAGAACCGGGTAACGCAAGGACCACATCAGAGCTCAGGATGTTGATATGGTTTCGGGACATCGGATCGGTGCCCGATGTCCCATCCATGTAAAGATGCGTGAAGATTGCAAGTTCGACCCAAGGGTTAGGGTAATCGGGCTTTGGATTCGTGGCGACATCTCGGCACGGAATAATGCCGACGACCAGCCCCGCGCGGTTTGGCGTTTCTTGAAAAGCGCGGCTGACGGCCGTCATCACGCCTTTGCCGCCACCGGTGAGAAGGTGTACGCGCTGGGTTGCAAGCCAGCGGCCAAGGCCTTCAGCCTGCGGCAGATGCTCTTTTTCGCCGGACCCCATGACCCCAACGACAGGAAGGCGCACGCTCATCTCTCGGCCTCATTTGGAGTTTGCCCACCGCGCTATGGTTGGCATTCCTTGCGTCTTGCCCTCGACCCTTAGAATGTCGCATTGACGGGGAGCTTCTACCCCGTCACAGGAACATCACAGGCTCCAGGTTCCCTGCTAGACTATGTCCCGCGCGCGCGCCGCGCTACGAATTTACGACCGGAGAAGCCTATGGAACGACCGCTGCAGATTGCATTCAAGAACATGGATAGCTCCAAGTCCCTTGAGGCTCTGATCCGGGGGCGAGTCGAGCGCCTGAATCGCTTTCATGCACACATAACCGGCGCACGTGTCGTGGTAGAGGTGCCCCACCGCAGCCCTGAGAGTGGCAAGCAGCCGATCGGCATCGCTGTCGAGGTCGACGTGCCGAGTCAGAAACCTATCGTTGCCAAGGGGCAGCAGGACCGGCGCGAGATGAAGGGGGACCAATCGGCGATCATCAATCGTGTGTTCGAGGCCATTGAGCGGCAACTGGGGCAGATCGCCGACATTCGCAATCACGACGTGAAACAACATGGGTCTGCAGGAGAAACCGGCGTTGTGGTCCGTATCTTCCCAGAAGAGGACTATGGCTTCGTCGAAGTGAAGGGCTCGCCTGACCTCCACTTTACGCGCAGTTCTGTCGCGGCAGATGCTTTCGACGAGCTCAAAATAGGCACGGTCGTTCATGTGACGCGTGCTGCTACGGAGGGCCCCATGGGTCCGCAGGCGGTCTCCATCAAGCTCTTGGGCGCGCGGCGCAGCCCTTCGTAGGAAGGCA
This sequence comes from uncultured Hyphomicrobium sp., assembly GCA_964405975.1. GTDB lineage: Bacteria > Pseudomonadota > Alphaproteobacteria > Rhizobiales > Hyphomicrobiaceae > Hyphomicrobium_A. The sequence continues at coordinate 13,347 of CAYOPW010000020.1, read as the reverse complement.
CCACGAAAGAAGCCGACGCACTAGGTAAGCCTTGCTGAGGGTGTAAGGCAGACGAGGGGAGAGAAGCGATGCAGGAGGCCGGCCGCCGTGCCGAGCTCGCAGACGACATAGCTGCGATCGAGTTGCTGGCTCTGCGTCCCGTCAACAGCGCGGAGGAGTTGGCTGCAAACCTCAACCAGGTTTACGACGCGGCCTTCAATGTGAATTTTGACCGCTATGACGTCCACGTTCTTGCCAGCGCCGCGCCCACGCTCGCGCGCGCCATCTTCTTGCTACGACTTCGGCTTCACGAGAAGATAGCAGATTGGCACAAGCGCGATTTGATGTCGCTCGGCGTGCAAAGGGGCCTTCGCAACGTCTTTCGCGTTGCCCGTTATGCGACTGATATGCTGGGTGAGCTCAACAACGGTTATGCGCAACTGGCGCCCGGTGAGAAAACCGGGCGCGCCTTTCGTGGAACAAAGCTCAACACGCTCATCAATCCCACATTTGAGACAGGCCAAGATCTTCCGTTCCAGGCGGGAGATCTGCTGTTAATGCGTGGCATGCATCACAACAGCGCCGCGATCGCCCGCATCGGTGACGTCGATTCCCAGTTCAGCCACATCGCCATCATTCATACTGACGAGAACGGCAAACAATGGGTCGTCGAAAGCCTCATTGAGAAGGGAGCAACCATCAGTTCTCTGGACGACGCGCTTCATCATGGACTTGGACGCTGCGTGGTTTTTCGTCACAACAACGCTGCGTTTGCGCGACTGGCGGCGGCGCGAATTTACGATGTCGTGCAGCGCTCGCGCGGGCGAGGCGGCCGTCGCATCTGGTATGATTTTTCCATGCGGCTTAAAGGCTATAAGGAGCTTTTCTGCTCAAAGCTTGTGCGCCAGGCCTTTGATCTGGCAAGCGACGGCCGGGTCATGCTGCCGACGTTCAAGACCCGCTTTGACATGAAGAACCGCGACTTCATTGAGCGCATCGGTGTCAGGACGAAAGAAACGTTTGCACCCGCCGACATCGAGCTGGAGCCGCACTTCGATCTCGTCGCCGAATGGCGGGATTGTCGCGTGACGTCGCGCCTGCGATTGCAAGACTTGCTGATGGATAAGCTATTTGAGTGGATGGATGCGTACGGGTACAGGTTCCACGAGGACCTGCCTATTCGCCTTATTGGAATCTTTGGCCGGCTCTCCAGCCGATTATCTGAGAAGACGAGGGCCCTTGTCGCCGATGTCTTGCCGGAAGTGCCACCCAACATGCGCCGAAGCACAATCCAGGCGGTAGCTATGCTGCACAAAACCGCCGAGCCGATGCTCGCCGAACTGCAGGACTTGGAGCAACAAAGCATCGACCGCCATGGCCGGCCACTACATGCGCGCGAAGTGTTCGAGCACCTGGAAGGTGTCCGCAAATCTGCGAACGGGCACATCGGCTACCTTATAGCTTCCAGGCTCTAGCGTGCGTTCCCACTGACGACGCGCGCGGTGCGGGATGTGGCGAGGCCGCTGCGCAGGGCATCCTTCAATGCTTCTGGTCCGGCTTCCTCGGCGATGGCCTCCGGCACGATCCAGGCGCGATAGCGATGTGCGATGATAACGGATTCGCATTGCAACGTGCCGCGCGTCACAGCGCAGGTGCGGTCAGGGTCAGCCTGGCGTATATCACGCCGCTTATGACGGAGAAGGCCCATGTCGACGGGCTGAATATGGGACGGGTAGCGATCGAGTGTGACCCCGCGGAATACGCAGGCGCGCCTGTTGTTGCAGTGGCCGGCGCGCCGGCCGAGTGAATTCATTGGGCCAAGCGCCCGTGGGCGCGACATAGCATTTGCCGTGTTCGCAGCGCCGGTGCTGATGTAGCAACGTCTGCCAACGCACAGAACCGGATACGCCGCCCGCCTATAGCGCCGCCGGCCGCGACTGCGTGGCTCCATAAGTACGAGGACCGTGACGCGGGCTGGATATTTGGTTGCGAGCTGGCGGTTGTCTTCTTCAGGCCAACTCTCGTCCAACTCGGCAGCGGGCGGAAACAGGTGGCTCTCATCCATCTGTCTCCCATCGCCCAATTGGGCAATCGGTGGGCGCGGACCGCCGAGGCCATTCTTTTTTGCGCCGGCTTGGCGTAGGCGCCGTTCGCGTGCGCGCCGGAATTCACGCACGATGCGCAGGGCCTCCTGCGCGCGCAGGGCCTCCAATTCGGCACGGTCCTTGGCAGCCTTGCGCCGTTCATCGGCCAAACGCTCGGCTTCAGCCTCTCTTGCGAGACGAGCTTCCTTTGCTCTACGCCGCTCCCGGGCCAGCCGTTTCTCCTCAGCCCTCTTGGCAAGGCGTGCCGCTTCTGCTTTGCGCGCTTCTTCGGCGTGGCGCCTTTCTTCAGCCTTCTTGGCAAGCCGTGCAGCTTTTTCCGCACGACGTTTTTCCTCGGCGCGCGCGCGCTCTTCGGCCAGGCGATTTTCCTCCGCTTGGCGAGCGGCAGCCTCGGCGCGCGCGCGGGCCAGCATGTCTTTTTCGTAGGCCTTGCGCCGCGCTTCCGCTTGACGGCGGCGTTGCAAGGCGCGTTCTACAGCGCGTGCGCGCTCAGCCTTAGCCTTCTTGGCGGCTTCGGCGCGCTCGGCATCTTCAGCGGCACGTGAAAACTTATCAGCAAGCGAATGCGCCGCATTGTCGGCAGCAGAGACAGGGGATGCACTCGATATGACGGCGAGGATTGCAGCTGCGAAAACCGTGGTGCGAGTTAGACTTAGCGCTGCAACTTGCATCATACCCTCGCAAATCCATCGTTTCGGTACTGTGAGCTTGGCATACCGGCCCAGAAAGCACGGCCAAAAGCTCGACGGGATTTGGCCACTAAAGCGAAGGCTGGTTGAACGGCGCCTGAACGGCCCCGAGGGAAACAATTTCGCGAGCGTTTTTCACAACTTGGGCTTCGCGATAGCGCGCAGGCCCTCGCGATAGCTGGGGAATTTGAGCTGTACGCCAAGGTCCTCGCGCAACCGCGCGTTGCTAACACGCTTGTTGTCGGCATAGAAGCTTGCCGCCATGGGCGATAGGTCGGCCTCATGGAAGGCAATCTCCGGCGGCGGCGGCAGGCGCATTAAGTCAGCTGCAAATGCAATGACGTCTTGAGGGGGAGCCGGCTCGTCGTCGGTGACATTGTAGACCTGTTGCGTCCCGTTGCCGGCAATGGCCGCGCTCAATACCGCCGCAATATCATCAACGTGGATGCGATTAAAAACTTGGCCTGCTTTGACGATACGCCGTGCCGTTCCCTCTTGCAGACGGTCTATGGCGCTGCGGCCTGGCCCATAGATTCCAGCAAGCCTGAAAATCTGAACGCGCCGGTTTGTGTGAGCCCCGAACGCGCACCAGGCCTCCTCTGCGGCGAGACGACGGCGGCTTCGCGGTGAAATGGGCTGCGTCTCACTCGTTTCGTCTACCCATCCGCCCTGACGGTCCCCATAGACACCGACAGTCGATAGGTAGCCAATCCAGGCAAGTGACGATGCCGCGTGAAGGTCAGCCATATGGTGACGCAAGACAGGGTCACCCTCTTCTTCCGGTGGCACTGAGATGAGAACGTGAGTGGCCGACGCCAAGGCGTCACGAATACCCGGTCCCGGCGCCCGCCCATCGAATATGAACGGATAGAATCCTTCCGCGGCAATCTTTTCGGCACCGACAGCTGTGCGGGCCGTGCCGCTTATCGTCCACCCTTGTTCAGCACCAATTCGTGCAAGTCGCAGTGCGCTGTAGCCAAGACCGAAACAGAATAGATGAGTCATGATGCCGTCGCGGCCTGCCATTCCGCACGTACAACAGCGTCTCCCTCACGTGCCAAATGCCGGCGCTTGAGTGGCTCGCCGACGTCTTCTTGGGTGAGCTCGCGCATCGCCCATACGGCCATTGCGCGTACGAGCGGTGAACTATCATCAAGAAGCGCTTCCACCTTGGGCAGCAGATCCGCGTCGCCGGAGTTGCCGGCCGCGATCAGCACGTTTCTTAAGAAGCGATCGCGGCCTGTGCGCTTGATTGGCGTGCCCTTGAATCGGTCGCGAAAGGTACGGTCGTCAAAGGTAAGCAAATCGGCAAGTGGCGGGTTGTCCGTCTCAGCACCGGCATGGAAGCGCGCTTCGCGTGCGGAGCTTGCGAACTTGTTCCAGGGACAAACCGCAAGACAATCATCGCACCCAAAAATGCGATTACCCATGGGTTTGCGGAATTCCTTTGCGATGTGCCCCTTGTGCTCGACGCTGAGGTAGGCAAGACAGCGGCGGGCATCCAGCAGGTAAGGGGCGGGAAATGCCGCCGTCGGGCAGACGTCGAGGCAGCGCCGGCAACTGCCGCAAAGATCTGTTTCAGGTTGATCGGGGGCAAGTTCAGCGGTTGTGAAAACCGCCCCGAGAAAAAGCCATGAGCCATGCTCGCGCGACACGAGATTGGTGTGTTTGCCCTGCCAGCCAATGCCCGCCGCGGCGGCGAGAGGCTTTTCCATAACTGGTGCGGTGTCGACGAAGACCTTGACTTCCGCGTTGCTCGTGCCGGCCAGGTATGCTGCAAGCGTCTTGAGCTTTGCCTTGAGGATATCGTGGTAGTCTTTGCCTTGGGCATAGACCGAAATTGCGCCACGTGTTGGTTCGTCGAGAACGGCGAGCGGATCGGCTGCCGGCGCGTAGCTCATGCCCAGCATGATGACTGAGCGTGCGTCAGGCCACAGGTTGGAAGGATTACGCCGCCGTTCAGCGGTGGTTTCCATCCACGACATATCTCCGTGGCGGCCGAACTCAAGAAATTCCATCAGATGACGCCCTGCGTCTGCGATGGCATGAGGCGTCGTAACGCGCACGGCGTCAAAGCCCAACGTTTCCGCTTTGCGGGCGATCATTTCTTTCAGGTCAGCTGTCACGGCTGATCCTCTGGCGGCGTTGTCAGAAATCCAAATCGGCATAGTGCGCAGGTGGAGCGATACCGGGAATGCGGTCGGTTAGGATTGTGCGAAATGTGCGCCGCGATTTGATTCGCGCATACCAGACCCTAGCATCGCTGAATTCTTCCCATGGCACCTCGCCTAAATAGTCCGCCGACGAAATATGCGCGGTTGCTGCGAGATCAGCAAATGACAACTCATTGCCCGCAAGCCAGCTCCGCTGATGTGCCAGATAATTCACATAACTCATATGGTAGCGCAGGTTTGCGCGAATGGCGCGAAGGATGTCGGCGTCGGGCGTCGCACTGCTGCTGGGCATGTAGCGAGCGTAGACTCTTTCGCTCAACAATTCATGCGTCACCTCGCGATTGAACTTGCCGTTAAACCAGTCCACCAGACGGCGGACCTCGGCGCGTTCAGCGCGGTTGCCCGGAAAGAGAGGAACACTGCCGCGCTCAGGCTGGCTCTCGGCTATCTCTTCAGAGAGGTATTCAGAGATTGCGTACGCGCCGCACAGCGTCGGCCCGTCCTCAACCTGGAGTACGGGGAGTTCGCCGGCTGGATTCAAGGCCAGGAATTCCGGCTGCCATTCCCAGGGGTGCTCGACAACACGCTCCGCCTCAAGCCCGAGTTCCGCCAGTGCGAGACGGATCGCCCGGGAGAAAGGACAGAGCTGGAAGTGGATGAGCTTGTACATCTGTGTTCTGGGAGTCCGCGCTCTGTGCCCAACGCCATTTACTTATGCTGACTCAACACGAGGCCCCAACTGGCGACGCGTCAAGCCATGTCCGACAGTGCAAATCCGACGACAATTGCCACATGTTGCGCGGATGTAGCACAAAGTCCGGCGAATTCCTGCTAAGCATCGCAGCCTGCAAAGGCAACCCATCCAACCGAAACACCAGGAACCCCGAGAACGCCAATGCCGACCTGGCAAGTAATTTTGCTCGGCCTCATCGAGGGGATCACCGAGTTCCTACCCGTTTCGTCGACGGGGCACCTGCTGCTAACGGAGCATTTCCTTGGCATCTGCACGCCGGGCAAGACCTTTGAGGTACTGATTCAGCTGGGCGCGATTTTGGCAATCTTAAGCGTTTATGCCGTCAAGCTGACACGAATTGTGGCGGCGCTTCCCAATGATGCCGGCGCGCGCCGCTTCGTCATTGGCATCTTACTGGCCTTTTTGCCTGCCGCAGTCGTCGGCGCTAGCGCTCACGGTTTCATCAAGACGATCCTGTTTGAAGCGCCGGTGCTCATTGCCTCAATGCTTGTTATCGGCGGTGTGATCCTCCTCATCGTCAACCGCATGCAATTTGACGTGCGCTACACCGATGTGATGGCGTATCCTCCGGGACTTTGCTTCAAGATCGGGCTGTTTCAATGTCTGGCTATGATCCCTGGCGTCTCGCGCTCAGGTGCGACCATCGTCGGAGCAATGATGATGGGCACGGACAAGCGGTCGGCTGCTGAGTTCAGCTTCTTTCTCGCCATGCCGACAATGGTGGGAGCGTTTGCCTTCGACCTCTACAAGAATTGGTCGATACTGGAGCCTACGGACGTCGCAAATATCGCGTTGGGCTTTGTCACGGCTTTCATTGCGGCCGTGTTTGTTGTGCGCCATCTCTTAGATTACGTGAGCCGCCACGGTTTCGCGCTGTTTGGGTGGTGGCGCATCATTGTGGGCGGCGCAGCGCTCGCTGCCATGTTCTTGTTAGGCGATACGGCTGGCTGCCCTGTGCCGGCAGCCGGCCTCTAGGTAACGCTTAAGCCTAAGCGGCGTGCGAGGGCGTGACGACAGTCAGCGCGGAGTGCAGTGCCGCGGCGTCGGGCGCATTACGCAGGTCATCGAGGATGGAGGGTTCGCGTACCAGCCGTGAGATACGCGCCAGCGCCTTGAGGTGATCGCCGCTGGCGTCTTCCGGTGCGAGCAGCATGAAAACGAGATCGACGGGTTCGCCATCGTGAGATTCATACTCGATCGGTATTTCCAATCGCGCGAAGAGACATACGATCCCTTGAAGTGCGTTGAGCTTCACATGGGGAATGGCGATCCCGCGCCCTAAGCCGGTCGACCCCAAGCGCTCGCGCTGCAGAAGTGTATTGAAGATTTCGCGCGCGTCGAGCCCGGTTCTTACTGCTGCGACAGCCGCAAGTTCCTGCAACGCGTCTTTCTTGTTCGCTGCACTCAGCGACGCAATGATCCCATCGGGGGTCAGCAGGTCATGCAGATCCATCATGAGTCGCGTCCCTCTCGGTTTTAAGAGTCGCCGATTTGTAAAATGCGTCCTGCAACAAGGCTGGCGCTCGGAACTCTGCCCTCAATCCGTGTCTGCCGCTTTTACGCTGGCGGCTTGGCCTACTAAGCATGGGCCTTTGTCGTTCCAGTCGAATTTCCCGTTAGTGCACTGATAGACAAGGCTTACGCCACCGCCAGCGGCACTGTGAAAAACCACAAAAGTGGCATCGGAAAGGTCAAACCGCGTGGCAGCCTCCCTGACGCCAAGCTCACCATTGCCCCAAATTCCGCCGGAGTAGATCACCGGGTTGCCGGGGCCGTCGTCGTTTAATCGTTGCCCTCAATGCTTCCATCAGAAGCTTGCGCCGCTTACCCGGCCAGTGTTGGGACAGCTACTGCACCCCTCATGGTGCCAATGCAAGCGCCGCAACTGACGTCAAATAAGCGCCTTTGGGCCCGAAACGGCCTTTCCGACGCTGGATTGATGCCGAGTCCTCCCCCCAACTGTGCAAGATCAAGACCGTTATCGAGCGAGATCAAGTAGTTGGTGAACGAAATCCCCCGTTTTTTGTCTCCAGGCTGACGCTCTGGAGGCTGGTTAATCGATAACCAGGGTTGGGATGCTGGCCCTATATTGCACCGTGAGTGGGCAGACAAGCCCGAATATTAGCTGATTCCCCGTTCTTAGGCCTAAGCTGAGCGACCCAGGCGCTCCGACAGCCGTTTGTCGCGCCTACGTTGCACAGACGACGGGATGCGCATTGATTCCCGATATTTGGCCACCGTGCGGCGGGCGATGTCGATGCCGTCGGTCTTCAGCTTTTCAACAATCTTATCGTCGGAGAGTACGGACGCCGGCGTCTCTCCGTCGATCATCTGTTTGATCCGGTGGCGAACTGATTCCGATGAGTGCGCCTCTCCTTCGCCGGCGCAGGCAATTGCCGAGGTGAAGAAGTATTTCAGCTCGAAAATGCCGCGCGGTGTGGCCATGTACTTGTTCGAGGTTACGCGGGACACAGTCGACTCGTGCATCGAAATGGCGTCGGCGACTGTCTTCAGATTGAGCGGACGCAGGTACTGGACGCCGTAAGTGAAGAAGCCATCCTGCTGGCGCACGATTTCCTCGGCCACCTTCAAGATTGTGCGAGCGCGCTGATCGAGGCTCTTGACCAGCCAGTTGGCGGTTTGCAGGCATTCGACGAGATAGTTGCGGTCGTCGTGTGAAGATGTCGTTTTCGACACGCGCGCATGATATGTGCGATTGACGAGTACGCGAGGCAGCGTGTCGCTGTTGAGTTCAATGATCCAGCTACGGTCGGGGGCCGGGCGAACGAGCACGTCGGGCACGACCGGCTGCACTTGGACGGAGCCGAATTTTAAGCCCGGCTTCGGGTCGAGCTGCTTGATCTCCGTAATGATCTCTGACAGCTCCTCCATCTCCACACCAACAGCTTTGCGTAAGCTGGAAAAGTTATGGTTTGCGAGTAGATGCAGGTTATCCAGGAAGCTTGCGATCACAATATCATAGCGATTTTGCTCTTTGAGCTGGAGCGCGAGGCACTCGGCAAGCGAACGCGCACACACTCCGGGGGGATCGAGCGTCTGCAAGCTGGCGAGTACCCGCTCGATGAGTTCGGGCGGTGCGCCTAGCTTGTCTGTGAGCGCGCGGAGATCTGCAGGCAGGTAGCCAGCCTCGTCGACCATGTCGATCAGGTATTGGCCAATAATCCTCTCGGCGGGTTCTTTGAGGACGAGAGGAAGCTGCTCGCTCAAGTGCTGACGCAGTGAGACATCGTTGGCGACGAAGGCCTCAATGTTTACGTCGTCGTCCATTCCCGGCGATCGTTGGCGCAGCGAGGCCCAGCCTAATCCACTCTGGTCAGGACTAATGTCGGCGGGGGCCGCGTCGGTAAAAACGTTCTCGTAGTCGGAATCAAAACCGCTGTCTGGGTCGGCGGGTTTGGCAAGATCAAGCCAATTGTCGTCCATTGACGCAGATGGCTCTTCGGGCTTTGGAAACTCGGGCGACTCTCCCTCCGCGCGCACCGGGTTCTCGGTATTCTCGTCGCGCTCCAAGAGCGGGTTACGCTCCAGCTCCGCTTCGACGTACTCCATCAGTTCAAGGTTGGATAGCTGCAAGAGACGGATGGCCTGCTGCAGTTGGGGTGTCATCACCAACTGCTGGCCCTGTCTCAGTTCAAGCTTCGCCGAAAGCGCCATGCGCCTAACCTACGTGTCCAAGCCTACCTGACTATATGATAGCCTGAATTCATCAGCGCGCGTTAGCGAACATGTCGCCAAGATACACTCTGCGCACATCGTCATTCGAAATGATTTCTTCTGGCTTACCTTGTGTCAGAACTTGACCATCGTAGATGATATATGCCCGATCGATTAGGCTTAACGTTTCGCGAACATTATGATCAGTGATCAAAACGCCGATGCCACGCTCGGTCAAATGGCGCACCAGCTCCTGAATGTCACCGACCGCGATCGGATCGATGCCGGCAAATGGTTCGTCCAGCAACATAAACGAGGGACCCGATGCGAGCGCACGAGCTATCTCGCAGCGCCGCCGCTCGCCGCCTGATAGGGCAATAGAGGGCGACTTTCTCAAATGGGAGATGCGGAATTCCTCAAGTAGACTATCGAGCTGCTCCTTGCGCCGCTTCGCCGACGGCTCCACCAGTTCCAGCACCGACATGATATTTTTCTCAACCGAAAGGCCACGGAAAATGGAGGCCTCCTGCGGCAGGTACCCGATACCGAGCCGGGCGCGACGGTACATTGGAAGACTTGTGACGTCTTGGCCATCGATCGTGATGCGTCCCGAGTCGGCGGGGACAAGGCCGGTGATCATGTAGAAGACGGTCGTCTTACCGGCACCATTGGGACCCAAGAGGCCGACAGACTCGCCGCGGCCAACCGCAAGGCTGACGCCCTTCACCACCATGCGTCTCTTGTAGGTCTTCTGCACGTGATGGATCGTTAGCCACCCCTGCGCGCCCAACTGCTGCTTGGAACCCTCCACGGCGGCAGCGCCATTTCCCTGCGCGCCCGCCCGCCTTGCGGCCCGGTCGAGCTTCGATCCGAAGGGAAGTATCTTGGGCACGGCTAGAAAACCTCAAGTTATGCGCGTGTGGTCAGTATTCGCGGCGCCATCGTGCGCGCTTCACCGCTCGTGTCAATGTGCGACGATCCTATCGTCAGCGCGGCTGTGGCGCCCAACTTGGGGCCGATGATGCATTATTGCCTGACTTCTCGGCCGAATTGGCGCCGTTCTTTGTCTTGCCCTTCATGAATTGCGGGTAGAATACGGCACTTGGCCTATCACCCTTGACGGGCCCCTGCACCGTTACGCTACTGTCTGACCCTTTGCTGCCTGGGGCTGCCGTTGCAGTCCAAGATGCCCCTGCGTCATTTTGAATGACGCTTTTGCCAGTTGTCATATCGATTGTGAGACGCGTACCACGGACGATGTTCTTTCGCTGCGTGAGTATGACGTCGCCCCCCAACGTGACGGCATTCTTATTGACATTGAAGATGGCCCAATCACCCGTCGCCTTCTGGCCGTCTTTCGACGAAACAACAACTTTCCCGCGTGCCTCGATGCGCGTAAGCGTGGCAGGTTTCTTCTTCGTACCAGTGTCTCCGGGCGTCAAGGCAAGCCCTGCCGCGCCGGTATAGGTTGCCTGAAGCTCAGATGTGCGCACCGTGAACTCACCCTGCTTGGCGCGTACGTCACCGCGGAACTTGGCGACCTTTGCATTATCGTCGACGTCCAGTCTGTCGGCCTCAACATCGATGGGCGCATTGGGATCTGTCTTGAACACACCTGCTGCTGCTTTGGACCCGGCGATCACCGCTTTGTTTACAGCACCCGCCGTGCCCTGGTTTCCACCTGGCTTAGCGTTGTTGCTAAAGAAACGCGTCGTAATGCGTCCACCAGCGCTCGCAGGCGAGCTAAGCTGCGTGCGGCCTTTGGCGCGCTCAACAAAGAGCCTTCCGCCTCTAAGCTCGTTGCGGCCTTGGTTGATGACGACGTTGCCCGTCAACAGAATCGTGTCGGCGCGCTGGTCCATTCTTGCGGTGTCGCTGGTGGCGCGGCGATCTACGCCTGAGGTCATCACTACGTCGCCGGTGAGCACGGCGATCTCGTTGATGGCATCGAAGTCGAGGCTTTGGCTTGTGACGCGGTCCTGCGGCGCGCGCGTCATGACCACAGGCGACGTCGATTGTATGCGGCGCAGCTTCGTGCCGGATGAGGCGTCGTTTGCTGCGGCTCCAGCTCCCTGGGCGGCCTCTCCTTCATAGCTCACCTGAAGCGCCGCCGTTTCCAACGTGGCATTCCCCTGCACGGCCTTAACAGTGCCGGAAAAGATCGCGGTCTTGTCGGTGTCGTTGATATCCAAACGGTTGGCCGTGATATCGATGGGGCCATTGCCAGCACTTATGATTGGAACATCGCCCGAAGACGCCGTGCTGGCCCCAGCCTTCGCTTGCGATTTGTTTGGTGGTACGAGCCTTGATTGAACCGCGTCGATGAACGTCATCTCGCGACTCTTGGTTTGTATCGTCATGCGATTGGAGCGGATTGAACCCGTCGGCATTTCGACGACCACTGGCTCCTTGGTCGTGATGACGTTTGCTTTGGTGAGGATGGTCGCGCGCGATAGCTGGGCGTGCATGCCGTTGTCAGACACGATGTCGATGCCATCCAATAGCTCAAGCACGCCTTCCTTCGTATTGTAGACTCCGCGCGTGGCCGTAAGCTTTGTTTTGACCTTTTGCGCGTCGGTCAAATCGCCTTTAATTCCTTCAAGCTTGATGTTTGTAGTGTCGAGGAAATCCTGTACGGCCGTGTCGGCGGTGACAACATATGAGCCGCCATCCTTGTTGAACCCCTCGTAGCGGGGGTTATGCATCGTGAGGTTTTCCGGGATGACCTTTGGAAGGGCAATCTGTGGCAGACCATCGACCCAGCCGACGGTCTCCATCATGGTCAGTACGTAAACTAGAACCACACCTGCGCCACCAATCGGCAGCAACCATCGTAAGGCGCGCACGACGAACGTGTGCCGGCGGGCGCGCGCGACGTTTTTCGTCCGGTCGCCCCCAAGCATGTCAGTTGCGCTCGCGCGGGTTCGCCCGCGATGCCGCTCAAGATCGGTCGTCGTTGCCATACGCTCTGTCGGAAGAGGCCGACTATCGGCTGAAAGGTCTACAATCGCCGCAAATTGGGGTGATATTGGGACTCAGTTGAAGGGGTCAGTTGTCCGGAAAACTGTTATCGCAGAGCCACTTACGGGCTGTGGTCGGTGCCTTAATGGGAGAATATGTCCTCTCCTGAAAAACCTGCCAAATCGAGGCGTGCCTGGATTGGTAAGAATTGAAATGCAGCCTCGGCAAACGCTCGCCTCCCATCGCGATCGAGCATGGTGTCGAGCTTGTCCTTCAAAGCGTGGAGGTGAAGGACGTCGGAGGCCGCATATGCGAGCTGCTGCTGGGAAAGCTCCTTAGCGGCCCAATCGGAACTCTGTTGCTGTTTGGATAACTCGATGCCCAGAAGTTCGGCCGTTATGTCCTTGAGGCCGTGGCGGTCAGTGTAGGTCCGCACGAGCTTAGAAGCGATTTTGGTGCAGTATACGGGCTCGGTGAGAACCCCGAGGTTTTTCTCCAGGACGGCAACGTCGAAGCGAGCAAAATGAAAAATCTTGAGGATTGACGTGTCGCTGAGCAGGGCCTTCAAGCGCGGCGCGGCGTAGTCGTTGCCATCGAACTGGACAAGGTGCGCGCTGCCATCACCAGCAGAGAGCTGGACTAAGCAAAGCCGGTCGCGATTGAGATTGAGGCCCAAGGTCTCCGTATCAACAGCAACGCTCCGGCCGAAGCTCAGGCCTTCCGGCAGATCAGTCTTGTGGAGCGTGATGGAGGGCTTGGGCATTGGTGTTGCGCTGAGCTTCCCGGTCCTGATGAGGTGGCCTATAGGCAAGCCACTGATACACAACAATTATTCATGGAATCCTACGCAGATGGTGTACCGGCTTCACCAAGAGATGGCAAGCGGCCCTGTTTGTTGCACAGCGCTTTGGGAGAGGTGTCGGCTTGTGGTGAGGGCGGTTGATCTGGGGAAGTTTGGTGCCCAGGAGAGGACTCGAACCTCCACGCCCTTGCGAGCGCCAGCACCTGAA